>NZ_JBSFJW010000041.1:0-81319 GCF_053598255.1 Streptomyces sp. NPDC001157 | reverse complement strand
GGTTGCCACACAACGCCGCGGGGTGGAGCTGCTCGGTAGCTCGCGGGGCTCATAACCCAGAGGTCGCAGGTTCAAATCCTGTCCCCGCTACTGCAGTCGAAGGCCCGGATCCTCAAGGATCCGGGCCTTCGTGATGTGCGAACGCATGTGCCGATCAGGGGGATCGTCATGCCCCCTCCGGGAGTTGGGGGAACTGTGTTTGACTTGTCTCTCTGTGGGCATGTCGACAAAACGCTGAAGTGACCTCACTGGCTGCGGTATACCAGGTGTACCCAGGTTGCAGGTGGTGCGACGATGGACGTTATGGGGGACAAGGCAACTCTGTTCGAGACAGGGCGATTTGTGCAGCCTTCCGAACCGGGCGAAGCCGGGGAGGTGGCTGAGGAGGCCGTCGAGGAAGTTCGTCAGCGGCTCGCCGCCGAGGCCGGCGACGTCGAGGCGATGAGTGTCCTCGGGGCCATGCTGCTGCGCCGTGGTGATCTCGACGGAGCCGAGCCCCATCTGCGTGCCGCCACCGCCGCGGGGGACCGTGCCGCCGCCAACAACCTGGGGGTCCTTCTCCATCAGCGCGGATATGCCGACGACGCCGCCGGCTGGTGGCGGATCGCCGCCGTCGCCGGCTCCGCGGCGGCCGCACATGCGCTGGGGCGCCACCACCGCGAGCGCGGGGACGAGCCCGCCGCCGAGTACTGGCTGCGGCAGTCCGCCGAACAGGGACACGCCCTTGGCGCCTACGCCCTCGCCGATCTGCTGGAGCACCGAGGGGACGCCGGAGCCGAGGACTGGATGCGGGCTGCGGCCGAGCAGGGCCACCGGGAGGCGGCGTACCGCCTGGCGCGCGCGCTCGACCGCAAGGCCGCCCACCAGGGCGAGGACGGGGCTGACAACGGTGTCGAGCTGCTGTCCCAGGCCGAGCAGTTCTACCGGCAGGCCGCCGCGCGCGGACACCGGCGGGCCGCGCTGCACCTCGGCGCGATCCTGGAGAAGCGCGGTGAGCTCAAGGAGGCCGGGCGCTGGTACCTGACCTCCGCCAAGGACGGCGAGGCGCGGGCCGCCTGCGCGCTCGGGTTCCTGCTGCGGGACGCCGGCGACACCGAGAGCGCCGCCGTGTGGTGGCTCAGGGCCGCGCAGGACGGCGACGGCAACGCTGCCAACGCGCTCGGTGCCCTCCACGCCGAGCGCGGGGAGACGCAGACCGCCGAGCGCTGGTACAGGGCCGCGATGGACGCCGGCGACGACAACGGCGCCTACAACCTCGGGCTGCTCTGCGCCGAGCAGGGGCGGACGGCACAGGCCGAGCAGTGGTACCGCCGGGCCGCGTACGCCGGACACCGCGAGGCGGCGAACGCCCTGGCGATCCTGCTGCTGCAGGGCGGCGACACGACCGGCGCCGAGCCGTGGTTCTCCAAGGCCGCGGAGGCCGGGAGCGTGGACGCTGCCTTCAATCTGGGGATCCTGCATGCCGGGCGGGCCGAGGACGGCGTCGCGCTGCTCTGGTACGAGCGTGCCGCGGCCGCCGGGCACACCGAGGCGGCGCTGCAGGTCGGCATGGCGCGGCTGCGGGACGGGGACGAGCGGGCCGCGGAGCGGCATCTGCGCTGCGCGGCAGGAGGCGGCAGCGCGGAGGCCGCGTACCGCCTGGCGACCGTGCTGGACGCCCGGCGGCCGCCCGCGCCCGCGCATGAGCTCGGGGAGTCCGTGCACGAGAAGACCGAGTGCGAGGAGTGGTACGAGCGCGCGGCCTCCCAGGGGCACCGGCGGGCGCAGGTGCGGGTCGGGATGATGGCCGCGGCCCGCGGTGACGTGGTGGAGGCGGCGCGGTGGTACCGCGCGGCCGCCGAGGCCGGGTCCCGCAACGGCGCCTTCAACCTCGGCCTGCTGCTGGCCCGCGAGGGGAGCGAGCCTGAGGCCGCCGTGTGGTGGACACGGGCCGCCGACGCGGGGCACGGGCGGGCGGCGCTGCGGCTGGCCCTGGTCTACGCGCGTCGGGGGGAGCTCGCGGAGGGGCAGCGGTGGGCGGACAGGGCGGTGTCCCTGGGGCCGGCGGAGGTGTCGGAGCGGGCGGCTCGGCTGCGGGACGCTCTGCTGGAGGAGCTGTCGGCGTAGTGGCCCGCGGTGGGCCGGTCCGCCCTGGGGGCTGCGTCCCCGTCCGCCTTGGGGGCTGCGTCCCCGGGCCCCCTTCGGCCTGGACGGCCTCGTCCTCAAACGCCGGACGGGCTGAAAATTCTGACCTGCGCCGGGCTCGTCGTAAGTGATTTGCTTCTGGTCGAGGGCTTCACGTAATGTTGCGTTCATCGACGCGGGGTGGAGCAGCTCGGTAGCTCGCTGGGCTCATAACCCAGAGGTCGCAGGTTCAAATCCTGTCCCCGCTACTGAAGGCCGAGGGCCGGAGTCCAGTGAATGGATTCCGGCCCTCGGTGTTTCCGCTCCAGGTGTTTCCTGCTCCTGGTGTTCCCGGCAGGTTGTTACGCCGCCGCGCAGTTCGGGCAGATGCCGCGGTACGTGACCTCGACGTCCGAGACCGTGAAGCCGAAGCGCTCCGTGTCGGGGAGGTCGGCGAGCGGGTTGCCGCTCGGGTGGACGTCGCGGATCGCGCCGCACTGGGCGCAGACCAGGTGGTGGTGCGGCCGGTGCGCGTTCGGGTCGTACCGCTTGGCGCGCTTGTCGGTGGAGACCTCGAGCACCTCGCCGAGGGAGACCAGCTCGCCCAGCGTGTTGTAGACCGTCGCGCGGGAGATCTCGGGCAGCTTGGCGACGGCCCGGGAGTGGACCTCGTCGGCGGTCAGATGCACATGCTCGCCGTCGAGAACCTCGGCCACGACGCGCCGCTGCGCGGTCATCCGCCATCCGCGTCCGCGCAGCCGTTCCAGAAGGTCGCTCATGAAATCCAGCCTAACAGCAGGGGGACCATTTTCCGAACAGGTGTGAGTTTGGATCGCTGCTCGAATTGGACTTGGTCTAATCTGGTTCCCGGTCCCTGCGTGATCAGGCGGGCACGTGCTGCCGTGCCGGTGCCCAGCAGCGGATGATGTCGCGGACCGAGACGATGCCGGTCGGCTCGCCCCGGTCGAGGACGATGAGATGGCGGAAACCGCCGTGGGCCATGGCGCGGGCAGCCTCCTCCAGGGTCCAGGACGGGGCGGCGAAGACGACGTCGTTGGTGGTGTGGTCCTGGGCTCGCTCGATGTCGGGGCTCTGGCCGAGGCCGACGGAGTTGAGAATGTCGCGTTCGGTGAGGATGCCGATACCGCCGGCGTCGGGGTCGAGGACCAGGGCCGCACCGACCCTGCGGGCGGACATCAGGGCGGCGGCCTGGCGGAGGGTGTGGGCGGGGCCGATGGTCAGAACCACCGTGCTCATGGCGTCGCGGACGAGCATGGACGGAGCCACCTCCTAGGGAATCCGGCGCTAGTTCCAGGATTCACAAGTTCACAAGTGGGGGGACTCTCAGAGTCGCAGGTAAAGCGGGGGTCAACAAGAGGGCGCGTGCGGCCAATTGAGGGCGCACGCGCTCATCTGTGCCTTTGTGGGTGCTCCCCAGTAGCGCTCGTATTGATCTGGCCGTCCAGTGGGGTGCGGGCGTGTGCCGCGCCCTGCTGGACAGCTGTGTCGCTGCGGTCATCAATGGCAGACGGCCCGGCTTCGAAATGCCGACTTGCTGCGAAATTCAAACACGCGCTCTAATTTGGGTGTGGCGAACCAGAGGGCCGACTACCTCACCAGCAACCAGGAGCACATCCTCCGTTGCATCCGTGAGTCGATCGCCGAGCGAGCGTCGATCAGCTCGCATACGGTGGCCAACTGCTCCCCCACGTACTGGCCGTGCGACTCGGCCGCTTCCTTGGCGAGGGACTCGACGCCGCTCTTCCATGCCTGGTGTGCGTTCCTGATGTCGCAGGCGAGTTCCTCGGCGATCTCCTTGAAGGTCATCCGGTGGCGGGTGCGCAGGATGACGGACTCGTGGTCGCGCACGAGTCCGAGATCGTTGTGTGGCTGTCGCCTCGGCACCCGTCACCTCCTTGACTGGGAAGGTACGGATTTCGGGCGTCGTCGGATCTTGGGGGCTGTAATCCGCGGGGACGACGACGCCCCGCCGACGCTGGTCGACGGGGCGTCTGGCCTGTGCGAGGGTCAGCAGGCGTCGTACTTCCAGTCGCCGCCCTCCAGCGTCCACGGCTGCTTCTCCTGATCGAACTTCGGCAGGCCCTTCACCTTGTACGAGACGCGGCCCATGTCCCCCGACACGGTGGCGCGTATGTCCGTCGCCGGGTGGTCGGGCCCGTAGTCCTTCGCGGCCTGCTCAACGGTCGCGTTGAACACGGCCGGGTCCGCCTTGGCCTTGCAGCGCTTCGACAGGAAGACGTACGCGGCCTCCCCGCTGCCCCCGAAGTACAGGTCGGTGTACGTCTCAGCGACGCGCGCCAGGTCCTCCTCGCCGTCGGCCGGCTCGGGGGTGTTGGTCGGTACTTCGACGGTGGGGGAGGTGCTCGGGGTCGGGTCGGCGCTGTCGTCGCTGCTGGACGAGCAGGCGGTGAGCGCGGCGAGCAGGAGCGCGGTGGTGGTGAGCGAGATGGTGGCGCGGGTGCGCATGTGTCCCCCATGGACGTGCGGTCTGAGGGGGCATGGTGACACAGGCGAGCATGGGTGAGGCCTGCGCCCCCTGGGGATTTGGGCGCGGGCCTCGTCTCAGGGCGGGGCTTTGCGTTCGTATTGATCGGCCCCATCGTTGGGGTGCGGCTGTGCCTGGCACCCCGCCAGGGAGCTGCATGATCGGGGTTCTCATTTGAGGCGCGGAGACCTCGCGGCCACCGAGAGGTTGCACGGCCCTGAACCCAGGAACCGCCACCCGTCCCCGACCCTCAACAGCCATCGGGCGGTTCCGAACCAGTAAGAAGGGCGGCGCCCTATGCGGGGGTGCCGCCCTCTCCTGCATGCTCTGGGGACAGTGTCAAGGCCAAGCGACTGACCAGCCAAAATAGCGTTTGCTGGCGTTGGTTGCGAGAGGGCGTTGTGCCCTCCTGGCACCGCCGGGGCCCTTCACGCGCCGTTCCGCAGAGGCTCCCGTCCTTGTCCCAGGGTGGGGGCTTCCAATACGCGTGCCGAGCACTCGCCGTTCCCGTTGTGCGGGGCTAAAACCCCAGGTGGAGTGCGCCGTACGAGCGTGGCACGAGCTTCGCTACCCTTCGCTACCCCACGCCGTACCTACTCGCCACCCATGCAACGCGCTGACCTGCGCAAATGTGGGAACCTCTGAAAAATTCGCTATGAGCCGCCATGCTCCGCACCACTTTTGCGCCACCCCATTGACCTGCGGAAACGCTGTGAGAGCTTGGAAACCGAAGGCAGAGCATCTGTAATATCGAGACGACGCCAAGGCAGCCGCCCCCGTCGATCTGGTGGCAGCGCCACCTGTGCCGTTGGCGGTTCAGAACTCCCGCGCGATCCACGAGTTCCTGGCTCCGGCACCACCCGGAGCCAGGACTCGCGCGCGGGGCATTGTGAGCCCGGCCGACTACTACCCGGCCGGGCTCACGTATGCCCGCCCATTTCGGCCGGAGCGCTTCGGTCCATCACTGGCTCAGTGGATGAACCGCTCAGCGCACCCCGCGATGGCAGTGACAGCACCGAGAATGACAACCGCCAACTCGACCCAGTCCTTCTTCGGGCGTCGGCGGGGTTCCCTCGGTTTGCGTCGCACCATCGATTCGGCTCCTGTCTGTCATTGCTCCCCGGCGGGTCGAGTCACCGACCCGGCAGGACCCTGCCCAGGGCGGGCCAGGGCGTCTTGGCTGACAGAAGCCGACTGCTGGCAACCTACCGAACGCGCAGATGGCGGGGGACTGTTCGCCACGGTTCGCCAGGGTGCGCCACATGGTGTGCCAACAAATAGTTTGGGTTAGTTAGGGTTGCGGATCTGTGCAATCAGTACGCGTCAACGCCTCTGCAGTCGAGCGCTCGACACCTGAAGAAGGCCGCCGCGAAGAAGACGGTGTGTGGGCCGCGCAGTGCCTAGTCCAGCATCCCCAGGGCGGTATCGGGTTGGCACTGCGGGCAGGCCTTGACCCCGTCGGCGAGCGCCCGCCGGGCCTGATCCCGGCTGATACTGCGGCTGCGTTTGCCCGCGTTCCAGCAGTCCCCGGCGTGCACGTACACGGGTGCGGCGTGCCGGTTGAGCCCGAGTTCGATCAGCCACTCCGGCGCAGGCGGGCGGGCTTGGAGGCCGCGCTGCCGCTCGCCCTCACGGCGCTCTTCGTCGGCGATCCAGCGGCGGGTACGGGCGAGGTCCCGTTCCTGCACGCGCTCCAGGAAGCGGAGCAGCGCGAGTCGCGACCGGACTGGATCGTTCATGTGTTCGATTTTATGATCACGGTGGCAATCTGCAATCCCCAAGGTGGACCAGGACAACGAGAGATACCGACCGGAGCAGGCAAAACCCGGGCGGTTCTCAAGAGAGCCAGGCGTTGCTGCCCGCGCTACCTCGTGTCTGAGTCGCTCGTGCGCGCCTCCGGCGGCTTGGGCTTTATCGCGAGGTGCCTGGTAGTGCGCCTGCGCGGCGGGGGCTCGATGAAATCACATGACGGCCGAGAGGCGGTGAGCTACTGTCAGACTGTGCGTGCATTGTCTGATCAGCTCTCAGAAGTTGAACCCCTGGCCGGAGACTCAATCAGGTTTGGTGTTAGGCGCCAAGTCTATTTGCGCTGCCCCCATTGCGAAATAAATACGTCAATGCAAGTAACTGCCCGCCAGGAGCTTCAATCTCTGACTCGAAAATTCACAAACGGTGCAAATCAGAAACTCACGCTATTCACTATCAAGCTGACCTGTGACCATTGCTCAGTTAACTGCCTATTCCTGTGGACCGCAATAAATCCGGCAAAGGGGGGTTCGAGCGCACGTTACGATAGTGATGAACTTGTACAAGTGTATCCGGTGCCAAAAAAGGGGCCGCGCCAGATATCTTCGGACGCGCCGTTATCGGTGCGTGAGATATTTAGTGAGGCGGCCCTCGCTGAGGCGGCAGGGGCTTACCGGCTGGCAGGTGTCGGATATCGGGCAGTCGTGGAGCAGATAACTAAAGAGCGGGGTGCTATCGGAAGCAATCTGTATAACCGGATCACCTCTTTGGCTGCACAAGGTGTCTCGCAGAATATCGTGGACGCTTTCCATGAGGCAAGAGTGGTCGGAAATGATGCAGTTCACGATGGATTGGCGTATTCTGCAGAGGAGATCGCGGACATCGCCGAGTTGATTGATGAGGCCGTGTTCGTTCTTTACGTCCAACCGGCGCAGCGGGCGCGTATGGCGGCAGCACGCGCTGCCAGGCGCCAGGCAGCCCAAGCTTCCCCATAAGACATTTACTGTGTTGTACGCGCTTGTTCGGAGGTGCGCGTCGCCGTTTGGCGAAAGGTGACAGTCCTGTTGCACGCAAGGGAGAGGAGTCAGGACTCTCCCACGGCCTGCAATACTTGTTGCTGTGCGGAGCGTACAGCGTTGGTGTCGCTCGTTTCCTTTCGGCGCAGAACGAATATACCGGCCAACGTGACCAAGCTTGGTCCAGCCAGTAGTGCCGCCAACCCTGCTTCGCCGTGGGTGCCGACGATGATGGCCCCGGTCAACATTTCAGCTGCCAGTATGAAACCAGCTATCAGCCCGAGTAGGAAGAGCAGATGGGTGCGGCTGGCATCAGCTTGGCGCGCTTCTAGGTGCATTCGCTCTATCTGTATCTCGCGAGCGACTCTTTCCTTTTCCATTGCCAATTCATGTTCCCGGCGTAGCTGCGGCTCGACGGCCTTCAATGCGGTCTTCAAGTGTTCTCCTGGCAACTCGGCCCACTGCATTGCGATTTCAAGACAGCTTGGCGCGTTCGATCCCCAAGCGCCCCCCGACACAGCTGGCTGGCCCTTTGGTTGATCTTCATGTGTCATCGCTGGTACCCCCGCCGTGGTGCGTCGGCTGCAATCCCTCAGACGCTCCCTCAGGGGGAGGCCCAAGTCGTCGGAAGAGGTAATCGAAAGTCTCGCCGAGTTGTCGTACGGCGTCCCCGGTGTTCTCGTCTCCGCTGATCCCAAGCAAATCTGGCGCTGGCTTCTCTGACTCTGCCTCGTCTTCCAGGATCGTTAGAAACCCAGCTTCGAGGGACGTGGGAAGCTCATTCAGAGCGATGCTGCGCCCGTGCAAGAAGCGCATAGGACCGCCCGGCTTCCGCATAGGCAAGTACATTCGCTACGACCCTGCTGACGTGCGCGCATACGTCACGGGCCGCAAAGAAGCCGAGCGCGACGCCGCCAAAGCCGTTCGCGTCAAAACCGACCGCCACGGGAAGAGCCTGCGCTACCGCGCCCGCTACATCGGGCCGGACGGCACCGAGAAGTCGAAGAGCTTCCCCGACGGACAGAAGCGCCTTGCTGAGAAGTGGCTGTCCCAGGTCGAGGCGGACATGTCGCGCGGCCAGTACATCGACCCGCGTGCCGGCCGCCTCACAGTGCGGCAGCATGCCGAACGGTGGTTGGCCTCGCTCACGATGGATCCCGGCACGTTCGTGAGCACGGAGCAGCGCGTCCGACTTCACATCGTGCCGCACCTGGGTGCCCGCTCGCTGGACTCCCTGAGGCCGATCCACATCCGCGAGTGGCTGCGGAAGCTCGAAGACGGGGGAGTGGCGGTCGCCTATCAGCGAGTCATCTTCGCGAACCTCAACGCGATGTTGGGGGCAGCTGTCGATGACCGCCTGATCTCGCACAACCCGTGCCGCACGGCATCCGTGAAAGCGCCCAAGCTGGAACCTCGCAGGATCGTCCCGTGGTCGCGTGAACGCGTGCTGGCGGTGCGCTCGGCACTGCCGGAGCGGTATCGGGCGACGGTGGACGTGGCCGGCGGCTGCGGCATGCGGCAGGGCGAGGTGCTGGGATTGGCGGTTGACGACGTCGACTTCGTCGAGGGCGTCATTCACGTCGTCCGGCAGGTCAAGCTCATCGCCGGACGGAAGGTATTCGCCCTGCCCAAGGGCGGCAAGACCCGGACCGTCCCGCTGCCCGAGAGCGTCGCTCGGGCGCTTGAGGCGCACATGGCGCAGCACCCGCCCACGCCTGTGACGCTGCCCTGGCGGTCGGTCGACGGCTCACCCGTCACGGCATCCGTGTTCTTCCCCAATGCCGAGGGACGCGCGGTGAACCGCGTCGCCTTCAACACCAAGGCGTGGCGGCCCGCTCTCGACAAGGCAGGTGTCCCGCGCGGTCGGGAGAACGGCATGCACGCGCTGAGGCACTTCTACGCGTCCGTTCTGCTGGACGCGGGGGAGAGCGTCAAGGCCCTGTCGGAGTACCTGGGACACCACGATCCCGGCTTCACGCTGCGGACGTACACGCACCTGATGCCGAGCAGTGAGAAGCGGACGCGGGAGGCGGTGAACCGGGCCTTCGAGGGCGGCCCGGACGCCGATGACGGCCCCACCACGGCCCAGGAGGCTTGACCCACGGGGAAAACCGCAGGCCAAGCCGCAAGTGCGGTCAGTAGCGCTCGTTGAGATAACCCAGCAACTCGTCGTGCAGCAGGCCGTTCGAGGCGGCCGCGTTGCCGCTGTGCGGGCCCGGGCGGCCGTCCAGGCCGGTGAAGGTGCCGCCGGCCTCGGTGACGATGATCGTGTTGGCGGCCATGTCCCACAGAGAGAGCTCCGGCTCGGCGCAGATGTCGACCGCGCCCTCGGCGACCAGCATGTAGGGCCAGAAGTCGCCGTACGCGCGCGTGCGCCACACCTCGCGGGTCAGGTCGAGGAAGCCGCCCAGCCGGCCCTGGTCCTCCCAGCCGGTCAGGGAGGAGTACGCGAAGGAGGCGTCCGACAGCTTCGCCACACGGGAGACCTGCAGACGGGAGGCCGAGGAGAGGCTGCGGCCGGTGAAGGCGCCATGGCTCTTCGCGGCCCACCAGCGGCGGCCCAGCGCGGGCGCGGAGACGACGCCGACCACGGGCTCGAAGCCGGTCTCGCCCGCCTCCATCAGCGAGATCAGGGTGGCCCACACCGGGACACCGCGTACGTAGTTCTTGGTGCCGTCGATCGGGTCGACCACCCAGCGGCGCGGGCCCGTGCCCTCCAGGCCGTACTCCTCGCCGAGGACCGCGTCGCGGGGGCGGGCGCGCTGGAGCTGGCCGCGGATGAGCTCCTCCGCCGCCTTGTCCGCTTCACTCACCGGGGTCATGTCCGGTTTCGTCTCGACCTTGAGGTCGAGCGCCTTGAAGCGGGACATCGTTGCCGCGTCGGCGGCGTCCGCGAGGACGTGGGCGAAACGGAGATCGTCGAGGTAGTCCGGCATGGAACGAACGCTATCCGGCGAGGTCGCGATGGGGCCACCAGGCCATGCTCACGGTTTGGCGGCACATTGCACCGCCTGGGCGCAGGCACACGGCGCCCGGAGGGCGCCCCCGCGTGCGCTCGCGAACCCTTGACAGTGCCCTTGTGCGCGTCAAATCTGGGCGCAGAGCCGCTCGCCCCAGGGAGGCGATGATGCCTGCAGCGCGGGAATCCCTACTGGACGCCGCGTACACGGCGCTGGCGCGCCGACCATGGTCCGCCGTACGGATGGTGGACGTAGCCTCGGCCGCCGGAGTGTCCCGGCAGACCCTCTACAACGAGTTCGGCAGCAAGGAGGGGCTGGCCAGGGCGCTGGTGAGAAGGGAGGCGGACGGTTACCTCGCCGGAGTCGAACGCGCGCTCGCCACGCACAGCGACGCCCGCGACCGGCTCACCGCGACCGCCGAATGGACCGCGTCGACGGCGCGCGAGAACGCACTCGTACGGGCCATGCTGACCGGCTGCTGGAGTGAACGGCTGCCCTCGCCGACGCTGTCCGCAGTGCCGTCCTCCTCGGCGGTGCCGGCGCAGCGGCGGGCGGACGGCCCGCTGCCGTCGCCCGGCGACTTCGTGGCGATGGTCCGGGACAGAGCGGTCGCGGTGCTGTCCGGACCCGGTGTGCACATGGCGGACACCGCCGAGCTGGCCCGGTCCTGCGAGCTGGTGGTGCGGCTCGCGCTGTCGTGCGTGGCCGCACCGCCGGGGGAGGGCGGGGTCAAGGACCTGGTGCGGACCGCCCTGCCCCGGCAACTGGCCTGAGCGGCCGCCGCACGCTCCGCCTACTTCAGCCAGCCCACCTTCGTGTAGTCGACGCGGTCCTCCAGTCCGCTCGCACCGTAGTTCGCCAGCTTCGAGCGGACGGCGAGGATCTGGGGACGCTGGTAGAGCGGGACGGAGTGGCCGAGTTCCCAGATCTTGGCGTCGGCCTGGTTGTAGAGCTTGTTGGCCGCGGTCTGGTCCGTCGTCTCGCTCGCCTTCGTCAGGAGGGCGTCGATCTCCGGGGAGCTGACCGAGCCGTAGTTCTCGTAGAGGTTCTTGCCGGAGGTCTGCCGGTAGATCGGGTACGCCTCCGAGCGGAACACCTGGTCGACCCAACGGAAGCTGGTCAGCTCGAAGTTGCCGATGGTGACGTACTTCGAGAAGTAGTCGTTGGCCGGCACCTTGGTGATGTCCAGCTTGATGCCCGCCTGCGCCAGCTGTGCCTGCACCAGCTCCGCCTGGTCCACCTGCGCCGAGGTCGAGCCCGAGCTGAGCGTGTAGCGGAGGGTGAGCTGCTTGCCGCCCTTGACCCGCTGGTCGCCCCGGAGCTTGTAGCCCGCCGCGTCCAGCAACTCGCCCGCCTTCTTCAGGTCGTACGTGCCGTACGTCCCGGAGTTGTCCTGGTAGCCCGCCTGGTTGGGCATGAAGAAGTGGCTGCCGTACGTCTGGAGCTTGACCGGGAGGTCCTTGCCGAAGGCGGTCGCGATGGCCTTGCGGTCGATGGCGTGCTGGAGGGCCTGGCGGACCCGGACGTCCTTGAGGGGGCCGCGCGCGCCGTTGAACTCGATGTGCACCTCGTCCCAGCGGGCGCCGACGCGGATGTCGGTGCCGGCGGCCTTCGCGAGCCGCTTGTAGTCCTCGGGGAGGAGCGCGGAGGCGTAGTCGATCTCCTTGTTGAGGTAGGCGTCCGTCCAGGCCGCGTAGTCGAGGGCGCGGAAGGTGATCGAGTCCAACTTGGGCTTCGTACCCCACCAATCGGGGTCCGGTACCGCGGTGATCGTCTGGGCCGTCTTGTCGTACTTGGAGATCTTGAAGGCCGATCCCGTGATCGGGATCTTCTCCAGCCAGCCCTTGTTGAACTTGTCCGGCGTGTCGATCGCGGCGGCCGGCAGCAGCGGGTCGAACAGCCGCTTCCAGTCGGCGTACGGCTTGCTGAAGGTGACCTTGACCTGGTGTGCGTCGGCGCCCTGCTCGACCTTGGAGATCTGGTCGTAGCCGGAGGTGTTGGCGGCCTCGTACGCCTTGTCCGTGCCGTTCTGCGCCTTCCAGACGGCCTCGAAGTCGCGCCAGCCGAGGGACTTGCCGTCGGACCACTTCGCCTTGGGGTTCAGCTTGTATACGACCGTCTGCGGACTGGTCGAGGTCACCTCGGCGGAGACGAGGAAGTCCGGGTCCGGGTGGACCTCGCCCTTGGCGTCCGCGCTGAACAGGTTGGGTTCGACCAGCTCGTTGATCTCCGCTGCGTCGCCCTGGTTGCCGTTGGCGGTGTACCGGTTGAAGTCCGCGATGTACTGCGAGATCGGCAGCTTGAGGGTGCCGCCCTGCTTGATGTCGCTCAGCGGGTGGGCGTTGATGTCCTGGGTGCCGGCCGCGGCCGCGTTCCTCTGGGCCACGGGTTTGCCGTCGTCGGAGGAGCCGCAACCGGTCACCAGCAACACGGTGGCCGCGGTGGCGGCGACCCAGGCTGCGGCGGAGGTCTGGCGCATGTCGGTGTCCTTCGTGGAGGGAGGTGGGTGCGCCGAACGTAGAACGGCATGCGAGCGCCGGGGAGGGGTCTCCGGGTGCTGTCATGTTCTCTTCATAATGCGGCAACAAGAGGACTGGACCATTTCCTCTGTGCCTGCCTACCTGGCCAAACGCCTCGGCTACTACGCCGTGTTGCTGGTGGCCGCCGTCTGCCTCTCCTATCTGCTGGCCTCGCTCGCGCTGGACCCGCGCGAGTACTACGCGGCCCGGCAGCCGCCCGTGTCCGCATCCGCGGTGAACCACCACCTCACCGCGATCGGCGTCAACGACCACGAGCCGCTGCTCAGCCGCTTCCTGGGCTGGTGCGGGCGGGCGGTGCGCGGAGACCTGGGGCGGACGATCGACGGGCGGTCCGTCGACGCCGAGTTCGGGCGGCGGCTCGGGGTGAGCCTCAGGCTGCTGCTCGCCGGGACCGTCCTCGGGACGGTCGCCGGCGTGCTCGCGGGCGCCTGGACGGCCGTACGGCAGTACCGCTTCAGTGACCGGGCGGTGACGATCGCCTCCTTCGCGCTGCTGTCGACTCCCGTGTTCCTGCTGGCGATTCTGCTCAAGACGGGCGCGATCTGGTTCAACCAGACCACCGGGACGGATCTCATCCAGTTCACGGGGGAGAAGAGCCCGGGCGTGGACAGCGGCTTCTGGGCGATCCTGAAGGACCGCTCGGTGCATCTCCTGTTGCCCACGCTCTCCGTCGCGCTCTTCGCCGTCGCGAGCTACAGCCGCTACCAGCGCAACACCATGCTGGACGTGCTGGGTTCGGACTATCTGCGGACCGCGCGGGCCAAGGGGCTGGGGCGGCGGACGGTGCTGCTGAAGCACGGGTTGCGTACCGCGCTCATCCCGATGTCGACCTACTTCTCCTACGGATTCCTCGCCCTGTTCACCGGCGCCACCTTCACGGAGACGATCTTCGGCTGGCACGGCATGGGCGAGTGGTTCGTGGACTCGATCTGGAAGAACGATGTGAACTCGGTTGTCGCTGTGAACGTGTTCGCCGCCGTCACCGTGCTGTTGTCCGGTTTTCTGGCGGACGTCCTGCACGCCGCGCTCGACCCGCGCATCCGGCAGGCGTCATGACGGCCACCCTCGTCGAAGCGCCCCCGGAGGCCACCCCGCCGGCCGGCCGCGCCACCGTCGTCCTGCGCCGCTTCCTCCGTAACCGCAGCGCCCTCGTCGGAGCCGTCGTCCTCGTGCTCCTCTTCCTCCTCGCCTTCCTCGGCCCGTTCGTCACCCCGTGGTCGTACAGCCACATCGACTACACCGCCCTGCGGGCCGCGCCCGGCGCCGACCACTGGTGGGGCACCAACCGGATCGGGCAGGACGTGTTCGCGCAGACGGTGCGCGGGCTGCAGAAGTCGCTGATCATCGGGTTGCTGGTGGCCGTCGTGTCGACCGGGCTCGCCTCGCTGGTCGGCGCCTGCGCCGGGTACTTCGGCGGCTGGGCGGACCGGGCCCTGATGTTCCTCACCGACCTGCTGCTGGTCTTCCCGTCCTTCCTGATCATCGCGATCGTCTCGCCGAGATTCCAGAACAGCGGCTGGTTCGCCCTGGTGGCGCTGCTCGGCCTGTTCGCCTGGATGGTGACGGCGCGGGTCGTGCGCTCGATGACCCTCTCCCTGAAGGAACGGGAGTTCGTGAAAGCGGCCCGCTACACGGGAGTCGGCCCCTTCCGCATCATCTGGCGGCACATCCTCCCCAACGTCGCCTCCTTCCTGATCATCGACGCCACCATCCAGGTCGGCGCCGCCGTGATGAGCGAGACCGCACTGTCCTACTTCGGCTTCGGCGTGCAGCCGCCCGACGTGTCGCTCGGCACGCTGATGGCCTCCGGGACCGGGGCAGCGGTGACGTACCCCTGGATGTTCTTCTTCGCGGCCGGGCTGCTGGTCGTGTTCGTGCTGGCGGTGAACCTGGTCGGGGACGGGCTGCGCGATGCCCTCGATCCGACCTCGAAGGGGGCCTCGCGGTGAGCCCGTTGCTGGAAGTGACCGGTCTGGACGTCGACTTCGACGGCCGGGCGGCCGTACGCGGGGTCGACCTCACGCTCCAGCGGGGTGAAGTGCTGGGTCTCGTCGGCGAGTCGGGGTCCGGGAAGTCGGCGACGGTGCTGGCCGTGCTGGGTCTGCTGCCGGGGAACGCGGCCGTACGCGGCTCGGTTCGGCTCGACGGGCAGGAGCTGGTCGGCGCCGGGGAACGGGAGCTGACCCGGATCCGCGGCAACCGTGTCTCGATGATCTTCCAGGACCCGCTGTCCGCGTTCACACCGGTGTACCGGATCGGGGACCAGATCGCCGAAGCCGTACGGGCCCATCAGGACGTGACCCGCGAAGCGGCCCTGTCACGCGCCGTCGAGCTCCTGGACCTCGTCGGCATCCCCGAACCCGCCCTGCGCGCACGGGCGTTCCCGCACGAGTTCTCCGGCGGCATGCGCCAGCGCGCGATGATCGCCATGGCGATGGCCAACGAACCGGACGTGATCCTCGCCGACGAACCGACCACCGCCCTCGACGTCACCATCCAGGCCCAGGTCCTGGACGTCCTGCGCACCGCCCAGCGCGAGACGGGCGCCGCGGTCCTGCTCGTCAGCCACGACCTCGGGGTGATCGCCGGGATGGCCGACCGGGTGGCCGTGATGTACGAGGGGCAACTCGTCGAGTCGGGTACGGCGGTGGAGGTCTTCGGGCGCCCGCAGGACCCGTACACGCGCCGGCTCCTGGCCGCGGTCCCGCGCCTGGACGATCCGCGCGAGCCTCAACCCCCGGTCGGTGAGCCGGTGTTGGAGGTCCGCGGCCTCACCCGCACCTTCCCCCTGCTCAAGGGCACCGTCTTCAAGCGCCGCGTCGGCACGGTGTACGCCGTCGACGGCGTCGACCTCGACGTGCGGCGCGGCGAGACGCTGGCCCTGGTGGGGGAGTCGGGGTCCGGGAAGTCGACGACGCTCTTCGAACTGCTCGAACTGGCCAGGCCCGAGGGCGGGTCGGTGGAGTTGTTCGGGCAGCGGCTCGGCGAGCTCACCAAAGAGCAGGTCAAAGCCCTGCGCCGACGGATCCAGATCGTCTTCCAGGATCCGATGGCCTCCCTGGACCCCCGGATGCCCGTCGGTGACATCGTCGCTGAGCCGCTGCGCACACACGGCGCGGACCGCGCCGTCATCGCCCGCCGCGTCCCCGAACTCCTCACCCGGGTCGGTCTCGACCCGGCACACGCGGACCGCTTCCCACACGAGTTCTCGGGCGGCCAGCGCCAGCGGATCGGCATCGCCCGCGCGCTGTCCGTCGAGCCGGAACTGCTCGTCCTCGACGAACCGGTCTCGGCGCTGGACGTCTCCGTCCAGGCCGGGGTGCTGGAGCTGCTGCAACGCCTGAAGGAGGACCTCGGGCTCGCCTATCTCTTCGTCTCCCACGACCTGTCCGTCGTCCGCAACATCGCCGACCGCGTCAGCGTCGTCTACCTCGGTCGCACCGTCGAGGCGGGTCCCGTCGACGAGGTCTTCGAGCGCCCCCGGCACCCCTACACACAGGCCCTGCTCTCCGCCGTACCCCTTCCCGACCCGGAGCGGGAGCGGGAACGGCAGCGGACCCGCATTCTGCTCGCGGGGGACCCACCGAGCCCGACCCGCCGCTACGACGGCTGCCGCTTCCGCGCGCGCTGCCCGCTGTACGCGTCACTCGCCGAGGAGGAGCGGGGGCGGTGCGCCCATGACGTGCCGGAGTTCGAGGGGGACGGGGTGGCCTGCCACTTCCCGCGGGTGCGGGAGGTCGTGTAGGGGCCTCCAGTGGACGTCTAGTGCGCCGAACCCGACAGCTGCAGGCCGATCACGCCCACGATGACCAGGCTGATCGAGACGAGCTTCAGCGTCGAGACAAGGTCGCCGAGGAAGACCATGCCGTAGATCGCGGTGCCCGCCGCGCCGATGCCCGTCCACACCGCGTAGGCGGGGCCGACATCCAGCTTCCTCAGGGACAGGGTGAGCAGGCCGAAGCTGCCCAGGGCGAAGACGCAGAACGCGATCGTCGGCCACAGGCGGGTGAAACCGTGGGAGAGCTTGAGGCACACGGCGAAGCCCGTTTCGAGCAACCCGGCCACCACCACCAGCAGCCACGCCATGTGCTGTCCTCCCGTAGGTCCGGTGTCCGGCTGGGTGCGATTATGCACTTACCGGACTCGCCACCCCACAAACAACGCGGAGGTCAGTCGCCCTCCTTGCGCTCCCGCGTGGACAGCAGGCGGCGCAGCGAATACAGGCGGGCCGGGTCCGCGTGGCCCTCGGCCACCCACTCGTCCAGCGCGCAGTCCGGCTCGTCGTGACTGCACGCGCGCGGGCAGCCCTCCGTGCCCGGTTCCAGGTCGGGGAAGGCGTGGATGACCCGGGACGGGTCGATGTGGGCGAGACCGAAGGACCGCACGCCCGGCGTGTCGATCACCCAGCCGTCGTCGCCGCTGAGCGGGAGCGCCAGCGCCGAGGTGGTGGTGTGGCGGCCGCGGCCGGTCACCGCGTTCACATGGCCGGTCAGCCGCCGCCGGTCCTCCGGCACCAGCGCGTTGACCAGGGTCGTCTTGCCGACGCCCGAGTGGCCGACGAACGCCGTGATCCTGCCGTCGAGTTGCTCGCGCACGCGGTCCGCCGCGTCGCCGTTCTCCAGCTCCTCGCGGCTGGTGACGACATGGGGGATGTCCAGGTGGCCGTAGAGCTCGAGGAGTTTGTCGGGCGGGGCGAGGTCCGACTTGGTCATGACCAGGAGGGGTTCCAGGCCGCCGTCGTACGCGGCGACCAGGCAGCGGTCGATGAGGCGCGGCCGTGGTTCCGGGTCGGCCAGGGCGGTGACGATGGCGAGCTGGTCGGCGTTGGCGACGACCACGCGCTCGTACGGGTCGTCGTCATCGGCGGTGCGGCGCAGGACCGAGGTGCGCTCCTCGATGCGGACGATGCGCGCGAGGGTGTCCTTCTTGCCGGACAGGTCGCCGACGAGGGCCACCCGGTCGCCGACGATCGCCGCCTTGCGGCCGAGTTCGCGGGCCTTCATCGCCAGCACGATCCGGTCGTCGACCAGGCAGGTCAGCCGGCCGCGGTCGACGGTGAGGACCATGCCCTCGGCGGCGTCCTCGTGCGCGGGGCGGATGTGTGTACGGGGTCGGGTGCCCTTGCGGTTCGGGCGGCTGCGGATGTCGTCCTCGTCGGTGTGCTTGCCGTAGCGGCGCATGGCGGAAGTCCCTACGCCCCGAGCATCCCGGCCCACATGTCGGGGAAGTCCGGGAGGGTCTTCGCCGTCGTCGCCACGTTCTCGATCTGCACGCCCTCGACCGCGAGGCCGATGATCGCGCCGGCCGTCGCCATGCGGTGGTCCTCGTACGTGTGGAAGATCCCGCCGTGCAGTGTGCGCGGGCGGATGTGCAGGCCGTCGGCGGTCTCGGTGACGTCACCGCCGAGCTCGTTGATCTCCTTGGTGAGCGCGGCCAGCCGGTCCGTCTCGTGCAGCCGCAGATGGGCCACACCGCGGAGGGTGGAGGGGGAGTCCGCGAGGGCCGCGACCGCGGCGATGCCCGGGGTCAGCTCGCCGACCTCGCTCAGATCCACGTCGATACCGTGGATCGCACCCGAACCGGTGAACTCCAGCCCGTACTCGGTCAGTTCGCAGGAACCGCCCATGTCGGTGAAGATCTCCCGCAGCTTGTCGCCGGGCTGCGTGGTGCGGGACGGCCAGTCGGGGATCACGACCTTGCCGCCGGTCACCAGGGCGGCCGCCAGGAACGGCTGCGCGTTGGACAGGTCCGGCTCGATGGTCAGGTCCCGGCCGAGCAGCGCGCCCGGCGTCACCCGCCACACGTTGGCCTCGCCGCCCGACTCCGGGGTGTCCACCTGCGCGCCGACCGCGCGCAGCATGTCGACGGTCATCCGGATGTGCGGGAGGGAGGGCAGGGAGCTGCCGATGTGACGCACCTCGACACCCTGGTTGAAGCGCGGTCCTGAGAGGAGCAGGGCGCTCACGAACTGGGAGGAAGACGAGGCGTCGATCTCGACCGGGCCGCCGTCCAGGGCGCCCCCGCCGTGCACCGTCAGCGGCAGCGCGCCGCGGCCGTCGTCGTCGATCCGGGCGCCGAGCACACGCAGGGCGTCGATCACGCCGTTCAGGGGGCGCTCGTACGACCTCGGGTCGCCGTCGAAGCGGATGGGGCCGTCGGCGAGCGCGGCCACCGGGGGCAGGAAGCGCATCACGGTGCCGGCGTTGCCGACGTCGACCGTGGCCGGGCCGTGCAGGCCGGTGGGGAGCACCCGCCAGGTCTCGCCGGTGCCGTCGGGGCCCACGCCCTCCTCGATGCCGACGCCCATCGCGCGGAGCGCTGCCGCCATGAGCAGGGTGTCGCGCGAGCGCAGGGGGCGGCGCAGCCAGCCGGGTTCGCTCGCCAGTGCCGCCAGGACGAGGGCGCGGTTGGTGACGGATTTGGACCCCGGCACGTGGACCGTCGCGTCGACGGCTCCGCTCGCGAGGGGGGCGGGCCAGAGGGCGGTTTGTGCGGCGGGGTTTTGGGCCATGGGTTCACTTTATAAGCAGGGGGTTGTGCAGGCCGTCGTACATGTGCGGCGCCGCGGGGGCTGGTCGCGCAGTTCCCCGCGCCCCTGTGATGCGCCCCTTCGGGGCTGCATCACATCTCCAGCAGCCAGCGCCCCCCGCCTATCAGCGAGCACAGGCTCACCGCGTGGAACAGGAACAGCCAGAGCCCTGCCGGTACGTGCGTCAGGCGTGAGAGTTGGTCCGCATCCGAGTCGCCCGCACCCCCGCGGCTCCGCTTCGCCTGGAGTTCGAACGCCGGGCGTACCCCGCCCACCAGCAGGAACCACACCACCGCGTACGCGAAAGCCGCCTGCACCTGCGGTCCCGCCAGCCAGGACACCAGGAGGAACGTGCCGCCGGTCAGGACCACCGTCAGGGCGCCGTACGCGTTGCGGATCATCACCAGCATGGCGACCAGCAGGGCCGTTGCCAGCCACAGCAGCAGGGTGATGTGGCCGACGGCGAGCAGGGCCGCGCCGCCCAGGCCGAGGAGCGGGGGAGCGGTGTAGCCGGCGGCCGCGGTGAGGATCATGCCGAGGCCGTGCGGCTTGCCGCGGCTGACGGTGAGGCCACTGGTGTCGGAGTGCAGTCGTATGCCTGTCAGCCGGCGGCCGGTGAGCAGGGCGATCAGGCCGTGGCCGCCCTCGTGGGCGATGGTGATGGCGTTGCGCGAGATGCGCCAGACGTTGTGGGGGACGACCACGGCGAGAGCAGCGACCAGGGTCGCGATCACCACCCACAGGTCGGGGTCCGGCTGGCTGCCGGAGACCTGGTCCCAGAGGGAGGCCAACGAGTCGGATGCGTGGGTGTGCATGTTCGGCTGTGGCTCCCTGGAGTCGTGTCGAATCTGGCAGTGTGGCACGTATGTGCGGACGGTATGCAGCTAGTCGTGGACCCGAGGATCTCGCAGGAATCTTTGAGATCGAGAAGTGGGAACCCGAGGAGACCCTCGCGCCCGACTACAACGTGGCCCCGACCAAAGAGGTGTACGCCGTCCTGGACCGCCCTCTTAAGGACGTCGAGGACCCGCGGCCGGTTCGGCAGCTGCGCAAGCTGAAGTGGGGGCTGGTGCCGTCCTGGTCGAAGACCCCGGAGGGCGGCGCCCGCATGATCAACGCCCGTGCCGAGACCGTCCACGAGAAGCCCTCGTACCGCAGGGCCTTCACCTCCCGCCGGTGCATCATCCCCGCCGACGGCTACTACGAGTGGGTCACCGGCAAGGGCGAGCGGGACCTGGAGGTCGAGGGGAAGAAGAAGCGGCCCCGCAAGCAGCCGTACTTCGTGCTGCCCGCCGACGGGTCGGTCTTCGCCATGGCCGGGCTGTACGAGTTCTGGCGGGACAAGACCCTGCCGGACGACCACCCGCAGGCCTGGTGGGTGACCTGCTCCGTGATCACCACCGAGGCGGAGACGACACCGCTCGCCGTCGCCCCGGCCGAGGGTCCGCATGCGCTCGCCGACATCCACCCCCGGATGCCTCTGATGCTCACCCCGGACCGCTGGGACGCCTGGCTCGACCCGGCCCGCACCGACCCCGACGGCCTGCGGTCGCTGCTGGAGCCGCCGCCCGCCGGGCTGATGCGCGCCTACCCCGTGTCCACCGCGGTCAGCAACGTCCGCAACAACGGACCGGAGCTCCTGAAGGAACTGGAAGGCCCCGAAGAGGGCACACTTTTCTGATGTGACAGATCTGACAGAAGTGACACAGAACGTCGAGACCGATGCCGGTCCGGCCCGCATCACATGGCGCCACGCCGGGCAGCCTCGGCTCGTCCTCGCCGTCAGCCACGGCGCCGGCGGCGGCATCGAGGCACGGGACCTCCAGGCCCTCGCCGAGGTCCTGCCGGGACACGGAGTGACCGTCGCCCTCGTCGAGCAGCCCTGGCGGGTGGCCGGCAAGAAGCTGGCGCCCGCCCCGAAGACGCTCGACCTCGGGTGGCGCGGAATCTGGCCAACACTCGCCGAGTCCGGACTGCCGGTGATCTCGGGCGGACGGAGCGCCGGGGCCCGGGTCGTCTGTCGCACGGCCGTCGAGCTCGGCGCCCACGCCGTCCTCGCCCTCAGCTTCCCGCTGCATCCGCCGGGCAGGCCCGAGAAGTCCCGCGCCGGGGAGCTGCTCGGGTCCGGGGTGCCCACCCTCGTCGTACAGGGCGGGAACGACCCCTTCGGAAAGCCCGAGGAGTTCCCGGAGGGGGCGTACGAGCTGGTCGAGGTCCCGTACGGCGATCACGGGTTCGCCGTGCCCAAGCGGGCGGAGATCACGCAGGAGCAGGCGCTGGAGATCATCACGGACGGCGTCAGGCGGTGGACCGCGTCACTCGGGTGACAGCCGGGAATGCCGCACGGGCGGCCACTGTTGAGGCGGACAGAAGTGCTGGAGAGCAGCACCGATCGTCGTGGGAGAGGAAGTCCGCCGCATGGGTTCGACCGTATGCCCGAGCCGCAGCAGCCGCACTGACCTGGACTGGACGGTGCTGACTGCGGCCAAGACCACCCCTATTCGAGGGGCGGCGGGGACGGGTCGTCGTCTATCCTCCGATTCTGGCGACACCGGTTTCGGTGCTGCCCGGAATCTTGAGGAGGTGGGTCCGGTCACCGGTACCGACGCAGGGACCGACAACGGCCAGGCGGAGCTGCCCGAGGGCCAGGGCATCAGCGCGGAGTCGACCTCGGAGCGCAGCGCGCGCTTCGAGCGGGACGCGCTCGAATTCCTCGACCAGATGTACTCGGCCGCGCTGCGTATGACGCGCAACCCTGCCGACGCCGAGGACCTGGTGCAGGAGACGTACGCGAAGGCGTACGCGTCCTTCCACCAGTTCCGCGAGGGCACCAACCTCAAGGCGTGGCTGTACCGGATCCTCACCAACACCTTCATCAACTCGTACCGCAAGAAGCAGCGTGAACCCCAGCGCTCCGCGGCCGAGGAGATCGAGGACTGGCAGCTCGCCCGCGCCGAGTCGCACATGTCGACCGGTCTGCGCTCCGCGGAGTCGCAGGCGCTCGACCACCTGCCCGACTCGGACGTGAAGGAAGCACTCCAGGCGATCCCCGAGGAATTCCGCATCGCCGTCTACCTCGCCGATGTCGAGGGCTTTGCGTACAAGGAGATCGCGGACATCATGGGGACACCCATCGGTACGGTGATGTCCCGGCTGCACCGGGGCCGCCGTCAGCTGCGCGGCATGCTCGAGGACTACGCGCGCGAGCGCGGACTGGTCCCGGCCGGCGCCGGAGAGTCGGACGAAGCGAAAGGCTCGGGCTCATGAGCTGCGGAGAGCCGCACGAGACGGACTGCAGTGAGGTCCTCGACCATCTCTACGAGTTCCTCGACAGTGAGATGCCGGACGTCGACCGCGACAAGTTCAAGCAGCACTTCACGGAGTGCTCGCCGTGCCTGGAGAAGTACGGCCTTGAGCAGGCCGTGAAGAAGCTGGTCAAGCGGTGCTGCGGCCATGACGACGTACCGACCGACCTGCGTGCGAAGGTGCTCGGGCGGCTCGACCTGATCCGCTCCGGGCAGGCCGTCCCCGACCACGACATCACCGCGACTCCGCAGGAGTCCTGAACTCCCCCGGGCCTTCGTCCGGAATGCCGGGAACGGGCTGTCGTCACTCGAACGTGCTAATCCGCGGTTCATAAGCCCGCGGACTCCCCCCGGCCCGCCCTAGTCTCCTCAGCCGGAGCAGGATCGGCCGGGAGGGGCGTGATGGAGGCGGTTCCGGCACGGGCACGCGCGTACATCGCCCTCACGGTCCTTGGCGCACTGCTCTGCCTGCTTCCGCTGCTCACCGTCCACACCTCCTGGCGCGCGGTCGCCCTCCTCGCTCTGCTGTACGTCGGCTGCGAGCAGGCCGCCGCCCGATGGCGCTTTGCCGGAACGTTCTACCCGGTGCTGCTCGCCGGCGCCTTCCTGCTGCCGCCCCCGGCCGCCGCCCTGGTGGCGCTGCCGGGGGCGCTGCTCTCCCCGGTCGACCGGCGGCCGCGACGGCTGCGGCGGAGCTGGCGGACCGCCCAGCTGGTCCTCGGCGTGTGGGCCGCGGGCCGGGTGCACTGGTCGCTGGGCGGGCGGGACGCGGTCGTCGCCTCCGACTTCCCGTACGCACTCGTGCCCGCGGGCGCCGCGGTGCTGGCCTTCTGCCTGGTGCTGACCGCCCTCGACGGCGGGATCCGCGCGCTGGCCGAGCGGGTGCCGGTACGGCGGGCCTGGCGGGGGCTGTTCGTACGGTCCCTCGCACCGGTGGTCGTACACGGCCTCGCCGGGCTGATGATGGCCGTCCTGTGGCGCAGCCCCTACGGCCCCGTCGCCGCGCTGCTGGTGCTGCTGCCGATGTGCGTGTCCTGGTGGGTGTTCACGCAGTACCACCGGGAGCGCGCCGCCCACCAGGCGACGATCCGGGCGCTGGTGCAGGCCGTCGACATCAAGGACGAGTACACGCGCGGCCACAGCGAGCGGGTCGGCCAGGCCTCCATGATGATCGCCCGGGAACTCGGCATGGACGACGAGCGGGTCGAGGTCCTCCGGTTCGCCGGAATCCTGCACGACGTGGGCAAACTCGGCGTCCCCACACGGCTGTTGAGGAAGGACGGGCCGCTGACTCCCGAGGAACGCCGGGTGATCGAGCTGCATCCCGAGTACGGCCACGAAATGGTGCGCGGAATCGGTTTTCTCGGCGAGGCCAGGGCCGCCGTGCTCCATCACCACGAACGCCTTGACGGCAGCGGATACCCGTACGGGCTGCGCGGAAGCCAGATCCCCGAGTCGGCACGGGTGGTGGCCGTCGCGGACGCCTTCGACGCGATGACGTCCACGCGGTGCTACCGGCGCGCCCGGCCCGTCCCGGCCGCCCTGGAGGAGCTGGAGCGGTGTGCCGGGGCGCAGTTCGACCCCCGCATGGTCGCGGCACTGGTGCAGGCACTCGGCCGGTGCGGCTGGCATCCCGCGGTCACCGCGCAGGAGCAACCCCGCCTGCCCGCACCCGCAGCGGCCGTCTCCAGTCGACCGGGGGCCCGCGGATGAGCGCCCGGTGGTCGTGGTGGCGCAGGCCTATCTGTGAGCGTCCGGTGGTCGAGGAGGCGCGGCCCCGTCTGCCCGTGCGCGGGGAGGCCGTTGCCAGTAGGCCCGGAGGCCTCGGATGAGCGCCCGGCCGCCGCTGACGCTCGTCATCCACGGCTGCGCCGCCCTTCTCGCCGCCGGCTCCCTCGCCGTCACCCACCGGGCCGGACTGGAGGAGCGCTCCACCGCCCTCGCCTTCGGTCTGCTCGTCACCGTCGGCGAACTCGGCCGCTGGACCGGCGCCCGGGTCAGGGAGGCCGCGCCGCTCGGGGCCGCCGGGGCGATGTCGTACGCCCTGCTCGGCGAGGACGCCGGGCAGCCCACCCACCACGGCGTCACCCAGGTCGTCGCCGTCGTCCTCGCAGCCGCCCTCATCGGCAGCGTGCCGCACATCGCACGCGGACGCGGACCCGTGCTCGACCACCTCGCGCGGCGCGTGCTCACCGTCGGGTTCGCCGCCGTCTGCTTCCAACCCCTGTACAACCGGGGGGCGTTCGGCGCCTGGCGCGGCCCCGCCTACGCCCTGCTGCTCCTGGCCCTCCTCGCGCTCACCGCGCTGTGCGACGCCGTGCTCGCCGCCGCGCTCGCCCACTCCCGCACCCGGTGGCCCTTCGGCCCGCTGCTGAGGGATGAGCTGCACGCGCTCCTCGGCATCGGCTCCGCCGTGTGCGCCACGGGTGCGGTGATGGCCCTCGCGGTCGCCGTCGTCGGACTGTGGGCGCTGCCGGTGTTCTCGCTGCCTTTGCTGCTGACCCAGCTGTCCTTCAAGCGGTACGCCGCCGTACGGACCACCTACCGCCAGACCATCGCCTCCCTCGCCCGCGCCACCGAGATCGCCGGGTACACCCCCGCCGGGCACGCCCGTCGCGTGGCGACCCTCAGCCGCGCCGTCGGACGCGACCTTGGACTCACCCGGCCCGAACTGACGGTGCTGGAGTACGCCGCCCTCATGCACGACATCGGCCAGCTGAGCCTGGTCGACCCGGTACCGGCGGGCGCCACCGCCGACCTGCCCACGGCCGAGCAGCGCCGCATCGCCCTGCTCGGCGGAGCCGTCGTACGCCAGACCGGGGTGGACCCGGCGGTCGCCGTGGTCGTCGAGCGGCAGGCCGACCCCTACCGGGAGCAGCCCCTTGCCGCGCGGATCGTGCGGGCGGTCAACGCCTACGAGGAGAAGGCGCGCGACGCCGGGCCCGGCGGGCCACTGACGGCGCTGGAGGAGCTGCGGCTCGCCACCGCCGGTGACTACGCGCCCGAAGTGGTGGAATCGCTGGCCCGGGTCCTTGCACGGGACTGTCTGACCCTGCCCGCGGCTGGGTAACCCATGGGTAATGAGCGCCCTTCCAGCCGTACGTGGTTGGATGCGAATGAGAGGGTGTGTCCGGGGGCAGCACTAGCCAGCCCACTCCACGGAACTGGCAGGGAATCGTGAGGATCTTCGGCAAGGGACGGCACCGGCCCTCCGCCTCCTGGCGGCAGGCCACCGACCGCGCGTTCACGCTGATCGGCGACGGCCGTTACGAGGACGCGGGCGCACTGCTGACACGTGCCGCCGACCTGGAGCCGTGGCTGTCCGAGTCCTGGTTCAACCTCGCCCTGCTGCACAAGTTCCGGCACGACTGGGAGCAGGCGCGGGCGGCGGGCCTCAGGGCCGTCGCGCTGCTCGACCGGGAGACCGGCGCCCCCGACTGGTGGAACGTCGGCATCGCCGCCACCGCCCTGCAGGACTGGCCGCTGGCCCGGCGGGCCTGGCAGGCGTACGGGCTGCGGGTGCCGGGAGCCGCCGCGGCGAACGGCGAGCCGGTCGGGATGGAGCTGGGCAGCGCTGCCGTACGGCTGTCCCCGGAGGGGGAGGCCGAGGTGGTGTGGGGACGGCGGCTGGACCCCGCGCGTATGGAGGTGCTGTCGATTCCGCTGCCGTCGTCCGGGCGGCGCTGGGGTGAGGTCGTGCTGCACGACGGGGTGCCCCATGGGGAGCGCACGACCGCCGCCGGGCACGCCTACCCGGTGTTCGACGAGATCGAGCTGTGGGCGCCTTCGCCGGTGCCTACGTGGGTGGTGCTGTTGGAGGCCGCCACGGAGGCGGACCGGGATGCCTTGGAACAGCTGGCTGCGGATGCCGGTTTTGCGGCGGAGGACTGGTCGTCGTCCGTGCGACTGCTGTGCCGTATGTGCTCGGAGTCTCGGATGCCGTCGGATGAGGGTGACGGGGAGCATCTCGATCCGCATGATCACAGTGAGCCGGGGCATCCCGGCCCGCTGGGGCATCGGACCGACGGGCAGCTTTGGGTGCCTGAGCGGGAGTGTGGGGTGGCGGCCCCGGCTTCCCTGGTCAGGGGGCTGTTGGACGGGTGGGTCGCCGATAGCCCTGACTCTCGGGACTGGCGGGATCTCGAAGAGGTGTGCTGAGGATCGCGGCCGGGTGCGGGTTCGTTGTGGCTGGTCGCGCCCACGCGGCGGAGCCGCATATCGACACAGTCCCGCGCCCCTTGAGGGGCGCTTCCCCGTACCCTGTATCAGCAGCGAACCCCGGTTTTTGAGGAAGGCATACGTCGGCATGGCGCAGCAGGACACCGAAAAGCAGCACGCGGGCGTGCTCCCCGTGGACGACGAGGGCTTCGTCATCGACACCGAGGAGACCGAGGAGCGCGAGAACGCCTGGCGGGCGGCCGGGACCTCGCGGCCGATCACCGTCGTCGGGAACCCGGTGCTGCACAAGGAGTGCAAGGACGTCACCGAGTTCGGTGAGGAACTGCAGCAGCTGGTCGCGGACATGTTCGCCTCGCAGCGCACCGCCGAGGGCGTGGGCCTGGCCGCCAACCAGATCGGTGTCGACCTGAAGGTCTTCGTCTACGACTGCGGGGACGACGAGGGCGTCCGGCACGTCGGTGTGGTCTGCAACCCCAAGCTGGTCGACCTGCCCGCCGAGCGGCGTCGCCTGGACGACAGCAACGAGGGCTGCCTGTCCGTGCCCACCGCGTACGCGCCGCTGGCCCGTCCCGACTACGCCGAGGTGACCGGCCAGGACGAGAAGGGCAACCCGATCAAGGTCCGTGGCACCGGCTACTTCGCCCGCTGCCTGCAGCACGAGACCGACCACCTGTACGGCTACCTCTACGTCGACCGCCTGTCCAAGCGCGAGCGCAAGGACGCGCTGCGGCAGATGGCCGAGAACGAGCCGCGCTACCCCGTCGTAGCGAACGACTGAGGCCGTCAGGCCGCTTCGGGTCCCCTGAACGTGCGGCGGTAGGCGTTCGGAGTCGTTCCGATGGCCTGGACGAACTGGTGGCGCAGCGCGGCCGCGTTGCCGAAGCCCGCCCGGCCCGCGATCGCGTCCACCGTCTCGTCCGTCCCCTCCAGCAACCGCTGGGCCAGCAGCACGCGTTGCCGCAGGATCCAGCGGTAGGGAGTCGTCCCCGTCTCCTGCTGGAAGCGGCGGGCGAAGGTGCGCGGCGACATGTGGGCACGCTCGGCGAGCTGCTCGACCGTGACCTCCTCGTCGAGGTGTCGCTCCATCCACACCAGCACCTCGGCGACCGTGTCGCCGTGCGAGCGGGGCAGCGGGCGCTCGATGTACTGGGCCTGCCCGCCGTCCCGGTGCGGCGGCACCACCATGCGCCGGGCGATCTTGTTGGCGACCTCCGGGCCCTGCTCCTTGCGCACGATGTGCAGACAGGCGTCGATGCCGGCGGCGGTGCCCGCCGAGGTGATCACCGGGTCCTCGTCCACGTACAGGACGTCGGGTTCGACCGTCAGCTGCGGGTACGCCCGCGCCAGTTCCTCCGCGTGGTGCCAGTGCACGGCGCAGCGCCGGCCGTCGAGCAGCCCGGCCGCCGCGACCACGAAGACGCCGGAGCAGACGCTGAGGATGCGGGCGCCCCGGTCGGCCGCGCGCCGCAGCGCGTCAAGGAGCTCGGGCGGGAACTCCCGGGTCTCGAAACAGGCGCCGGCCGGCACGGCGATGAGGTCGGCCTCCTCCAGCCGCTCCAGGCCGTGCTCGACGTTCATGGAGAAGCCCGCGCGGGTGCTCAGCACCGGACCCTCGGCCGAGGCGACGGCGAAGTCGTAGACGGGCAGTCCGTCGTCACTGCGGTCGATGCCGAACACCTCGCAGACGACGGCCAGTTCAAAGGGGTTCACGCCGTCCAGGACGACGGCGGCGACGTTCTGCAGCATGCCACCAGTGTGCCTCGCCCTTGGCAGTATTTCGAGGGTCTACGGCAGTCCTGCCACTGTTTGTCAGGAGCTATCGGCGCGACAGTGGTGTCCATGGATACGGCACACCTCGAAGGACTGATCGGAATGCTGACCGTTCTCGCCCTCCTCGCTCTCCTGGTCCTCCCGTCGGTGCTCGGTATCGCGCGCGACCGGCGCATCGACCGGCAGATCCGCGAGGCCGAGCAGGCCCGCCGGGAGGCCGAGGGCCGCGCTCCCGCCGGGCGTCCCGCCCGCCGGCAGCGCTACTTCACCACCACGGTGACCCACCACTCCTGAATCCCCAGGCACGAGACCCGGCCGGTCTGGGCGGCGCACAGCGGCCGCGAGGACTCCAGCCGGGTCTTCCCGTCCGCCACGGCCTTGAAGGCGGCGCTCGCGTCGCCGGGCTGCAGGACGAAGCCGCTGTTGGCGGCCTCCAGGACGGAGCCGCTCGCGGTGACCGGCTTCCAGGGCCGCTTCGCGGTTCCGTCCAGACTGATTCGGACGATGTCGCCCACCGCCAGACAGACCGTGCGGCCGCTGTCGGCGGCACTGAGCGTCGACGCCGTCGTACAGCCGCCTGGGGGGCTGGGAGCCGGGCTGGCCGGCGGGCTCTTCTTGGGGGTGGGGGAGGACGACACGCTGCTGCTGTCGCCGCCCTTGCCGCTGTCGGTCTGGTTGCCGCAGCCGGCCAGGGCGAGGGTGAGTGCCGCGAGGGCGAGGGTCGTGTGGCGGATCGTTCGGCGCATGGGGGGCCTCCTCTCTCCTGTGACGTGTGAGCCCTGCGTCCGGATCCGCCCCCAGTGCTAAACGCCTGGGGGACCCCCATCTGAGCCCCGGCCGCGAAGGCGGCGACCGGGGCCCGGGGTCAAACAGGATCGATCGGGATCAGCTGGTCGTGACGGCGGTGTCGTCGAGGACGAAGCTGGTCTGGAGCGAGGAGTCCTCGACACCGCTGAACTTCAGGGTGACGGTGGAACCGGCGTACGAGGACAAGTCGATGGACTTCTGGGCGTACCCGGAGGCGGCGTTGACGTTCGAGTACGTCGCCAGGGTGGTCGAACCGGCGCTGACCGTCAGCTTGTCGTACGCGGTGCTGCCGGTCTCCGCGGTGTCGATGTGCAGGTAGAAGGTGAAGGTCGCCTTGCAGCCGCTCGGCACGGTCACCGACTGGGACAGCGTGTCGGTGTGCGAGGAGCCGTAGCCGTCCAGCCAGGCGTAGTACGAACCGCCGTGCGCCGACTCACCGCTGTCGTTGGTGATGACACCGCTGGACGCGGTCCAGGTGGTGTTGCCCGACTCGAAGCCGGGGTTGCCCAGCAGCTGCGAGGAGGTGCAGGTGCCGCCGCTGGAACCGACGGTCCAGCTGAAGGAGGTCGAGCCGGAGGCGCCGGTCGAGTCCTTGGCGGTGACGGTGACCTGGTAGGTGCCCGCGGTGGACGCCGTACCGGAGATCAGGCCGCTGGAGCTGCTGATCGACAGTCCGGTCGGCAGGCCGCTCGCGCTGTAGGTGAGAGCCGCGCCCGCGCTGTCGCTTGCGCTGATCTGCAGGCTGACCGAGCTGCCGGTCGTCGTCGACTGGCTGCCCGGGTTGGTGACGGTCACCGTGTTGCCGGAGGTGCTGCCCGAGGTGAAGGCGGTGGTGCCGTTCGGGGTGCCCCAGCCGGTCGGGCCGTCGTAGCCGGTCCTGGCGGTGCAGAAGTAGGACGTCGAGCAGGAGCCGTTGTTGCCGCTGGTGACGTCGTACAGGTTGCTGGTGTGAGAGTACGGGTACTTCGCCGGGTAGTCGCTGGAGCCGGGGGTGCCGGCCAGCGCGTACACGCCGGCGATGATCGGCGCCGAGGCGCTGGTGCCGCCGTAGACCGCCCAGCCGGAGCCGCCGTAGGTGTCGTAGACCGCCACGCCGGTGGCCGGGTCGGCGACCGCTGAGACGTCGGCCTCCATGCGCTTGCTGCAGCCGGTGTCCGTCTGCCAGCTCGGCTTCGGGTCGTACGCGGAGCAGCCGGAGCCGGTGCCCTCGGTGGAGCTGGTGTGCCACACCGACTCGGTCCAGCCGCGGGAGTTGGAGGACGTGGACAGCGCCGTACCGCCGACCGCCGTCACGTACTGCGAGGTCGCGGGGTACTCGGCGCCGTAGGCGGAGTCACCGGCGGAGACGGTGATCGCGACACCCGGGTGCTTGAAGTACGAGGTGTCCTCGCTGGTCTGGGAGGAGGACTCGGAGCCGCCCCAGCTGTTGGAGACGAACTTCGCGCCGAGCGACACGGCCTCGTTCTCGGCGATGCCGAGGTCGGTGTCGTTCGCGGAGTTCGCCTCGACGAGGATGATGTTGCAGTTCGGGCAGACGGCGCTGACCATGTCGAGGTCCAGCGCCTCCTCACCCGCCCAGCCGGTGTCGTTGGTGGGCAGCGAGGTCGTGGAACCGGTCTGGCTGACCTGCTTGAAGCAGCCGTTGGCCTTGGTGCAGGAGGACAGGCCGTACGTCGAGCGGTAAGTGGCGAGGTCCGACTCGGCGTTGGGGTCGTTGTAGGCGTCCACCACGGCAACGGTCAGGCCCGAGCCGCCCGTCGACGGCAGGTTGTAGGCGCTGTGCAGGTTGGCCGGGCTGAGGCCGGAGGGTGCGGCGGCGGCGACCGCGGAGGCCAGCCGCTGCTTGATGTCGGTGCGGCGCTGGGCGAAGCAGGACGCGTGGCCCGGGGCGGCGGTGGCGCACAGGTGCTGGGTCGGCACCTTCTGGCCGGCCTTGCCGGTCGAGTGGAACGTCTGGCGCTCGGGGGAGGTGAGGGCCTTGGCGTTCTGGGTGACCCGGGTGGTGTGCGAGGCCGCGGACGCCACGGGCTGGGCGTGCGCGGGTGCCGCGACGAGTCCGGCGAGGCCGAGTGCGAGGGCGGGGACGGCTACGGCGAGGAGTCTTCGCATGCTCCGTCTGGGCTTTCCGCTGCGTGTCTGACGCATGGGGGTACTGCCTCCGTCGTTGGAGTGGGGTTCTCGACGCTGGTGGCAGGCCTGTGACGCGCGTAGCGGCGGCGGTGCGCGATGCCGTCATGGGCATGACACATTGAGCGTCCGGTGATGCCGTTGTGGTGCGGTTGTGCGTGGCATGACAGGACGGCCAGAAAGTAGCGGGCGGCGAGAAGCCCGGAACAGATGGGCCGGAAGAACTTTGCCGCCCCGTGGGAGGTCCATGGCCGTCCGATGGACGCGCCATGGACAAGTTTCAGCCAGGCCAGTCCAGCACGGTCAGCTCCGGCCACTGCGTCAGCCAGCGCGCCGACTTGGCTTCGTATACGGAACGTGGTGCGAGTACGGGGTTGGGCCGCAGGACGAGGTTGAAGACGTCGGAGAGGCCGTGCGGTGCGTAGACCCGCCACCGGCCGTCAGGCTCCAGCCGTACACCCAGGCAGCAGGTCGTGGCGGCGAAGCTGTCGATCGCCGCCTCGCTCGACTCGTACGGCGGGCACGGCACCCCGAACCTGTCCTCGTACCACAGGTGCACGCGCGCCTCGTTGCGGATCTCGACCTCGGCCGGGAGATCCGCGAAGATCTCCCGGCCGGCCTTGATCACGGCATCCTCGGCCTCCCAGGACAGGTCGCCGGCGTCGAAGTAGAAGACGTCGTAGTCCTTGATGCCGGCGGTGGGCGGACGGTCGGTGACGACGTTCCAGACGGTCTGGAAGAGGCACCCGGCGGTGAGATACCAGCCGGGCAGCGCCATCGTCGCGGTCCGCTCCAGCACCTCGGTCAGAACGCTGTTGCGGGACAACACCGCACGCAGGGAGTCGAGTTGGTCATCCAAGGGGAGGCGGCTGATCACCCTCCCGGCATATCACAGCCGGGGCCGTCAGAAGTCCTCGTCCAGGTCGACCGTCCCCTCGACCGCCACCTGGTACGCCGAAGGCCGCCGCTCGAAGAAGTTGGTCAGTTCCTGGACACCCTGCAACTCCATGAAGGAGAAGGGGTTCTCGGAGCCGTACACCGGGGCGAAGCCGAGGCGGGTGAGGCGCTGGTCGGCGACGCACTCCAGGTACTGGCGCATCGACTCGGTGTTCATGCCGGGCAGACCGTCCCCGCACAGGTCGCGGCCGAACTGCAGCTCGGCCTCCACGGCTTCCCGCAGCATGTCCGTGACCTGCTGCTGCAGCTGGTCGTCGAAGAGCTCCGGCTCCTCCTTGCGGACCGTGTCGACCACGTCGAACGCGAAGGACATGTGCATCGTCTCGTCGCGGAAGACCCAGTTGGTGCCGGTCGCCAGGCCGTGCAGCAGACCCCGGCTGCGGAACCAGTAGACGTACGCGAAGGCACCGTAGAAGAACAGGCCCTCGATGCAGGCGGCGAAGCAGATCAGGTTGAGCAGGAAGCGGCGGCGGTCGGCCTTGGACTCCAGGCGGTCGAGCGAATCGACCGAGTCCATCCACTTGAAGCAGAACTGGGCCTTCTCGCGGATCGAGGGGATGTTCTCGACGGCCGCGAAGGCCGCGGCGCGGTCCTCCGGGTCGGGGAGGTAGGTGTCCAGGAGGGTCAGATAGAACTGGACGTGGACTGCCTCCTCGAACAGCTGGCGGCTCAGGTAGAGCCGTGCCTCGGGGGAGTTGATGTGCTTGTACAGGGTCAGCACCAGGTTGTTCGCCACGATCGAGTCACCCGTCGCGAAGAACGCGACCAGGCGGCCGATCAGGTGCTGCTCGGCGGGCGTGAGCTTGGCGAGGTCGGCCACGTCCGAGTGGAGGTCGACCTCCTCCACGGTCCAGGTGTTCTTGATGGCGTCCCGGTAGCGCTCGTAGAAGTCCGGGTAGCGCATGGGGCGCAGGGTCAGTTCGAAGCCCGGGTCGAGCAGGTTCTGGGATCGGGAGGTGCCGGCGCGCAGCGCCGTCGTTGAGGGGTGGTGGTCGGGCGACGGGTGGGCGGTCATTACTGGCAGGCCTCGCAGGACTCGGGGTTTTCCAGGGAGCAGGCGACCGCTTCGGGGTCGGCTGCTTGCTGCACGGGGATCGTCTTTTCAGGCTGGGCCTGCGCGGCTCGGGCGATCCGCGTCGCCGGGCGGGAGCGCAGGTAGTACGTCGTCTTCAGGCCCTGCTTCCAGGCGTACGCGTACATCGAGGAGAGCTTGCCGATGGTCGGCGTCTCCAGGAACAGGTTCAGGGACTGGGACTGGTCCAGATACGGGGTGCGGGCCGCGGCCATGTCGATCAGGCCGCGCTGCGGGATCTCCCACGCCGTGCGGTACAGGGCGCGTACATCGGCCGGGATCCAGGCGAAGTCCTGCACCGAGCCGTTCGCCTCGCGCAGCGCCTCGCGGGTGCGGGCGTCCCAGACGCCCAGCTCCTTGAGGTCCTTCACCAAGTACGAGTTGACCTGCAGGAATTCACCGGACAGCGTCTCGCGCTTGAAGAGGTTGGAGACCTGCGGCTCGATGCACTCGTACACGCCCGCGATCGACGCGATGGTGGCGGTGGGGGCGATCGCGAGGAGGAGCGAGTTGCGCATGCCGACGGTCGCGATGCGCTCCCGGAGGGCTGCCCAGCGCTCCGGCCAGGTGAGTTCGGTGTCGTAGTGGTCGGGGTGCAGGACGCCGCGGGCCGTACGGGTCTTCTCCCAGGCCGGCAGCGGGCCGCTCCGCTCGGCGAGGTCGGCCGAGGCCTCGTACGCGGCGAGCATGATGCGCTCGGCGATACGGGTGGACAGGGCCTTCGCCTCCGGTGAGTCGAAGGGCAGGCGGAGCTTGAAGAAGACGTCCTGGAGGCCCATCGCGCCCAGGCCAACGGGGCGCCAGCGGGCGTTCGACCGGCCCGCCTGCTCGGTCGGGTAGAAGTTGATGTCGACCACGCGGTCCAGGAAGGTCACCGCCGTGCGGACCGTCTCGTCCAGCCGTTCCCAGTCGATGTCCTGACCGGCCACGAACGCCCCGAGGTTGACCGACCCCAGGTTGCAGACCGCCGTCTCGCCGTCGTCCGTGACCTCCAGGATCTCCGTGCAGAGGTTGGAGGAGTGGACGACATGGCCCGGCTCGGCCGTCTGGTTGGCGGTGCGGTTGGCGGCGTCCTTGAACGTCATCCAGCCGTTGCCGGTCTGGGCGAGGGTGCGCATCATGCGGCCGTAGAGATCGCGGGCGGGGATGGTCTTGCGGGCCAGCCCCTCCGCCTCGGCCTTCCGGTAGGCGGCGTCGAACTCCTCGCCCCACAGGTCCACCAACTCGGGTACGTCGGCGGGGGAGAAGAGGCTCCACTGCTCGTCGGCGTTGACCCGGCGCATGAACTCGTCCGGGACCCAGTGCGCGAGGTTCAGGTTGTGCGTACGGCGGGCGTCCTCGCCGGTGTTGTCGCGCAGCTCCAGGAACTCCTCGATGTCGGAGTGCCAGGTCTCCAGGTAGACGGCCGCCGCGCCCTTGCGCCTGCCGCCCTGGTTCACGGCGGCGACCGAGGCGTCGAGGGTCTTGAGGAACGGCACGATGCCGTTGGAGTGGCCGTTGGTGCCGCGGATCAGCGAACCGCGGCCGCGGATGCGGGAGTACGACAGTCCGATGCCGCCGGCGTGCTTCGAGAGGCGGGCCACCTGGTGGTAGCGGTCGTAGATGGAGTCCAGCTCGTCCAGCGGGGAGTCGAGGAGGTAGCAGGACGACATCTGGGGGTGCCGGGTGCCGGAGTTGAAGAGGGTGGGGGAGGACGGGAGGTAGTCGAGGCGGCTCATCAGGCCGTAGAGCGCGGCGACTTCGTCCAGCGCCCGGCTGGTGTCGTCCTCGGCGAGGCCGCTCGCGACCCGCAGCATGAAGTGCTGCGGGGTCTCGATCACGCTGCGGGTGATCGGGTGCCGGAGCAGATAGCGGCTGTGGAGCGTGCGCAGGCCGAAGTAGCCGAAACGGTCGTCGCCCTGGGGGTCGACGAGCGCGTCGAGGCGGGCCGCGTGGACACGCACGAACTCCGCCGTACGGTCGGCGATCAGCCCCTCGCGGTGGCCGACGGCGACCGACTCCGTGAAGGACGTGACGCCCTGCGAGGCGGCCTCAGCGGCGATGCTGATCGTGAGCAGCCGGGCGGCCAGCCTGCTGTACGCGGGGTCCTCCGAGATGAGGCCGGCGGCCGCCTCGGTGGCCAGTTCACGCAGCTCCGTCTCGTCCGCCCGGGCGGACCGGCCGCGCAGCGCGGCGGCGGCGACCCGGCCGGGGTCGGCGTCGGGGAGGTCGGCGGTCAGCTCGGTCAGGGTCCGCAGCAGCGCGGCTCCCAGGCCGTCGTCGGCCACGGCGGTGCTGGCTGAAACCGGGTCTGCTGGCGCGATGGTCACGTGAGGCTCTCCCTCGCTCGGCACGGGGGCCTTGCGGAGGGCAGGGGGCAGTCACGAGCGCGCACGGCGTCGCGTCCACCGGCCCACTCCACGAGGCCCGGACGTCAAGGCACCCGGGCCGGATGGGCCGGGCGCACTGTCGGCAGGTCCTCGGACTGACGCCCATATGTGTGCGAACACGCATGGGTACACCGTTGCGGGACAGTTCCGGACTCACACCGGATTCCCCTGCGGCGACAGCGAGCATGAGCATACATCTTGTGCCGGGCTGGGGGAGCACCCCCATATGTTGTGTCGCCGGTGACTTCGGAGCGTGTCAGAGCGTCAACTCATAGGTGAGCAGCAGGATGTCCTCGTTCCCCGGAATCGGATGCCAGTCGCGCTCGGGGACGCGGACGAAGCCGAGGCGCTCGTAGATCCTGTGGGCGGCACGCATCGAGCCCTGGGTCGACAGGACGAGGCCGGTGCGGCCGGCCGTGGCCCTGGACCGGTCGATGCAGGCGCGTACGAGGGCCTCGCCGATGCCACGGCCGCGGGCGGCCGGGGCGACGGCGAGCATCCGTATCTCGCTCTCCGAGGGCCCGGCTATCTCGGACAGGGGACCGCCGGACGGCACGAAGGTCACGCCCCCGAGGACGCGGTCGCGCTCCACGGCGACCAGGACCTGCGCGTGGGCCGCCCGCTTGGCGACGTCCTTCAGCTCGCCGAGGTACCAGTCGCTGCCGGCGAAGTCGAGCAGGCCGTCGCCGAGGTAGGCCTGGGCGGTGATCTCGCCGAGGGTCTCGTACTCGCCGGGCTCCGCCTGCCGGATCACGATGTCCATGGCACCGAGTCTGCCGGACGGGTAGGACAACGGGCCTCCGGTTTTCCACAGGGGTGTCATGACCCGGGTTGCGGGGTGTTGGGGGAGTGCTTCCAATGGAAGGAGGTGCAGGCGTCGGCGTGGGCCTCCAATCCCGAGAACCGCTCTCGGAGGGAGAACGCACGATGTCGGTCACCCGTCACCCGCCCAGCAGGACGTGGCCACGAAGGGCGTTGCGTCCGGAGACCCGCGGGGGCACCGCCCGCCCCAGGAAATGGCGCAGATGGTTCTCCTACGCCAACGTGACCAGGATCGTCTGGCTGACCGCCCTGCTCGCGGTCCTCGCCTGGTGCGGGGAGGGTGTGTACATCTGGTTCGCGCATACGTCGACCGGGTTCGAGCACCTGCGCCAGAGCAAGGGGTTCGACGCCGTCCAGATGTTCGTGGGTCCCGTGCTCACCGCTTCGCTCGCCGCCGCGCTCTTCCTGTTCTGGTGGTACAGCTGGACCAAGCGGCGTTACCTGGCGAAGGCGCGTGGGGATCCCCGGGGACTGATGCCCACCGCCGGGCAGGACGCCGCCGAGATCGTCGGCCGCGAGGAGGTTGTCCAGGTCATCGCCGAACGGCTGCGGGAGCGCGACACACGCAGGCCCTATCTCCTCGTCGGAGGCGTCGGCGCGGGCAAGACCGCCGTCCTCGTACGGCTCACCGAACTGCTCGCCCGGCTGAACGCCGTGCCTGTGCCGATCAGGCTGAGGGACGCGGACGGCGGGAGTGACCTCAACTTCGAGCGCATGGCCAAGCAGCGCTTCGCAGACGAGGCGCCCCAGGGCATTCTGGCGCGCGGCAAGACCGAGCGGGTCTGGCAGCAACTGCTGGCCGACGACAAGCCGGTGGTGATAGCCGACGGGTTGGAAGAGGCGCTCCTCGACGGCGATCTCCAGCAGCACCGCGACAACATCATCCGCCAGGCCATCCAGCGCGCCTATGACGAGAAGCTGCCCCTGGTCATCGCCTCCCGGCCGCACAGTCCGCTGGAGAGCACCCCCGCCGCGATCGTCGAGCTGGAACCGCTGAGCGAGGAGGAGGCCCTCCGGTTCCTCGAAGGGCAGGTACCGGGCACGGACGAGCGCCGGGTGGACTGGATCGTGGAGACGGCGGAGGTGACCGAATCTCCCATCTACCTGCAGATTGCGCGCGAACTGCACTGCCTGGGCGCCCTGGAGCGTGACCGTCCGCGCGACGATCCCCAGCGGCTGGACACTCGCAGCCGGGATCGCAGCACGCTCCGGCTGTGGCTCCTGGAGAAGTGGGATCAGGCCCTGTGCGAGGGCCGACTGCGCGAGGAGGTGGCGCTGACATCGAAGGAGCGCCGGGACACCGTCGAAGTGGTCTCCGCCCTGGCGTGCATCGGACTGCTCCAGGACGAACTGGAGGTCGGCTTCGACGAATTGCTCGACCAGGACGTGCATCCCGGTACGGCGCGGCACGCGAGAACCTGGGCGGAGCACATGTGGACGAGGAGCCGCCGCTTCGACCGGTACGGCAAGCGCCAGAACGCCTTGTCCGAGTGGCACCGACGGCGGATATGGAACACGCTCTGCGACAGGCTGGGCGCCGAGGAGGGCAGGCGTCTGCGTGAAGGGAACGCGGACCAGTGCCACGCCGTGCTCGCCCGGATCGTGGGCAACGCGCACAGGCTCAGGCTGGTGGAGGGCTCCGAGAAGAAGGTCCGTTTCCCGCACAGCATCCTTCAGGCCTACTTCGGCTTCCGCGTACTGCACCACCTTGGGGAGCGAGGCGGTGGAGAGCTGGTCGAGCAGGCACTGCAGCCGCGCGGGCCCAGCCGGGAACTGCTCATCGCTCTGGTGCTGCTGTCCCGTCGGCGGGCGGCAGAGCTGACGGCCACGGGCGGCAGCATTCAGGCCGAAGTGAAGAAGGGGCTCGGGGAGTTGGTGCGGCAGTCACCTGTGCGGGGGCGCACTCTGGCCCACCGGCTCTTCGTGGCCGCGAACCTCCGCACGGAGGATCCGAAGGCCCTGGATCTCTATGCCGCGGCCATAGAGATCGAGAGTGTGGAGGAGAACCCGAGACTGCTGGAGGACATCGTCGCCAAGGTGCGCGAAGGCTGGCCCCGCGTCAAGGGGGACCGACGCAGCCTCGAGGACGCGAAGCTCAGGCTGGTCAGGCGGCTCGGCGCGGCACTGCGGGCCGTCTCCGACAGAACGGACACCGTGCCGCTGTACGAGAAGCTCTTCGAGGTGGGCATCGCGGAGCCTTCCTACCCGCTACGCCTGGCCGTCGCCCAGGAGATCGGCACCGGCGGCAATGCCGCGTTCGGCATGCTCCGCGAGCGGAGTGGGTTCAACAGCGACCCCGTGAAGGAGTACGACGCCAAGGTCAGTGCCCTGAAAGCCGGGAAGGGGCAGCGGTTGGCGATGTGGGCCGTGGAGATGGGGCAGGCGAGAGCCGCCCGCGGGCCCTCACGGGCTGTGTCGGCCGAACGCATCAAAGAGTTGCAAAGCAGACGAAGGATCCTCAACAGAAAGTACCGCGACAAAAGGGTTGCTCTGTTCCGGGAGTTCGTGATGCGGGCCTGGATGCTCCCCATGCTCCTCGGCTCCGTCGACGAGGACCACCGCGACGAGACCCAGGAACGCATCGTCAAGTGGCTGCGCCACCTCGACCCGAAATACACCGGTGGCACCCCGGACCTCCCGCTCGCCCTGGAGGCCGCGTTGGCCCAGGGTTTCAAGTACGCCGCCAACCGGCGCAAACGCCACCCTGACGCTCACTCGGGCAACCGCGCCGACCTGATCCGGCTGGCGGAGACCGTGCTGCAGCAGTCCCGGTGCTGGTACGCGCAGCTCAGCCTGGTTCAAGCGCTGGGCCTTTGGGAGCTCCCGGACAGCGTCGGCGTCCGTGAGCGGGACGGGGGCCCCGTCGGGGCACGCGAGCCGTCGCGGGCGATCGGCGAAGCGACCGCGGTGCAGACCGTGCAGCGTTGGCTGTCGACGGCCGGCACGGTGAACCGTGCTCCCGGCGCGAACGGCGTGCCGGCCCGGCCGCTGGTCCATCCGTTCGTCGCCGAGGCGGCCGACCTGGTGGCCCTGGCCCTGGAGACCGGGCAGCCCGAGCGTTTCCTCTGGGTCGACGAGAAGGGCGTGGCGGACAACATCGGCTCCCGCAACGGCAACCCCGCCGGGTATCGCAAGCACAACCTCTGGATCCCGCCCTCCGTGGGCTGGAGCACCCTCGACGCGCGAGCCCAGTACCTCGTCGCCGACATTCTGGTCATGCTGAACCTCATCGAACGCGATGGACACCCCGACGAGGTCGAGGAGCGCCTGGCCCGCGCGGAGCCGCACGGCATGCCGCTCCCGCCCTGCATCCGTACGAACCGCTACCCGCTGCGGCCCGATCTGCAGGCCGGTACCTCGGTGCCGCCCACCCCCGGCAGCACCTGTCTGCCCGACTGCAAGTTCCAGCTCTGCCCGTACCCGCCCCGGGGCTGTGTCCCCCGGGGAGAGATCCGTGAGCCGTTCTGCCGCCAGCAGCAGGCCCTGCTGCCCGGGCGGGTGCGCCGCCTCTTTCCCCGCGGCCTGCGCAGGAAGACCCCGCACTGGGTGGGCATGCGGGTGCGGGAACTGGACCGGTTCTGGGGCGAGATGGCCAAGCGCACGAGGGACTGACCGCCGTGCGGGTACGACAACGGGCCGCCGGATTTCTCCGACGGCCCGCCGATCGCCGTAACCGTCAGTGGGACGCGCCCGCGGTCGCCGGCGGGAGCTCCACCTGGACGCCCGGGTCGCCCGCGTCCGCCGTGTAGTCCTGCGGCTTCGTCTCGTCGACGCCCTCAGGGGCCTTCAGCGCCTTCAGGACGAAGGTGAGCACCACCGCCGCCACGGCGTTCAGGACGAACGCCGTCAGACCGATGTAGCCCATCTCGCCGAGGCCCGGGATGTTCGCGTTGGAGCCGCCGAAGTGCTTCTGGCCGGGGTTGGTCGGGGACGCGACGCCGTACGCGGCGACCGTGCCGTAGACCATGCCGACCGCCCAGCCCGCGAGCAGCGCCCAGCGGTGGAACCAGCGCGTGAACAGGCCGCCGACCAGGGCCGGGAAGGTCTGCAGGATCCAGATGCCGCCCAGCAGCTGGAAGTTGATGGCCACCGTCTTGTCCATCGTCAGGACGAAGACCAGCGCGCCCACCTTCACCAGCAGCGAGACCAGCTTGGAGACCTTGGTCTCCTGCTCGGCCGTGGCGTTCGGCTTGATGAAGTCCTTGTAGATGTTGCGGGTGAAGAGGTTCGCGGCCGCGATGGACATGATCGCCGCGGGGACGAGAGCACCGATGCCGATCGCCGCGAAGGCCACGCCCGCGAACCAGCTCGGGAACATGTTCTCGAACAGCTGCGGGATGGCCAGCTGCCCGTTGGTGACCTTGACACCGGCCGCGATCGCCATGAAGCCCAGCAGTGCGAGCAGGCCCAGCATCAGGGAGTACAGCGGAAGGATCGTGGTGTTGCGGCGGATCACGTCACGGCTCTTGGAGGAGAGGGTCGCCGTGATGGAGTGCGGGTACATGAAGAGCGCGAGCGCGGAGCCCAACGCCAGCGTGGCGTACGTCCACTGGTTCGCCGCGGCCGGGACGAGTCCGCCCGCGCCCGCCGCCGCGTACTTCCCGCCCGCCTTGGAGAAGATCTCGTCGAACCCGCCCAGCTTGATCGGGATGTAGATGATCGCGACGGCGATGACGATGTAGATCAGCGCGTCCTTCACGAACGCGATCAGTGCGGGGGCGCGCAGGCCCGAGGAGTACGTGTAGGCCGCCAGCACGCCGAAGGCGATCAGCAGCGGCAGGTCCTTCATGAACCAGTTGGAGTCCGCGCTGCCGCCGACGCCCATGACGTCGAGGACGGCCTGGATGCCCACCAGTTGCAGGGCGATGTACGGCATCGTCGCCAGGATGCCGGTCACGGCCACTGCCAGCGACAGGCCCTTCGAGCCGAAGCGGCCGCGCACGAAGTCCGACGTGGTCACGTATCCGTGCCGGTGCGAGACCGACCAAAGGCGGGGCAGGAAGGTGAAGATCAGCGGGTACACCAGGATCGTGTACGGCACGGCGAAGAAGCCGGCCGCGCCCGCCGCGTAGATCGCCGCGGGTACGGCGACGAAGGTGTACGCCGTGTACAGGTCACCGCCGAGCAGGAACCAGGTGATCCAGGTACCGAACGACCGTCCGCCCAGGCCCCATTCGTCGAGGCTCTGCTCGTTCTCGGCCTTGCGCCAGCGCGCGGCCAGGAAGCCCATGACCGTGACGGCCAGGAAGAAGAAGATGAAGACGCCGAGCGCGACGCCGTTCACGCCGTTGTTCATTCCGGCGCACCGCCCTTCTGTGCGGCGCGGGCGCGCTGGTCACGCTGCCACAGCTTGTACGCCGTCATCGTCAGCGCCGTGGAGATCAGCACCCACAGCATCTGGTACCAGTAGAAGAACGGGATGCCGCCGAGCGCCGGGTCCGTCTTGGCGTAGGAGCCGACCCAGAGCATCGCCACGAAGGGCGCCACGAGACAGAGGGCGATGACCACGCGGACCGGTGTCACCACCGGTGGTCTCGCCTCGGACACATCTGACATACCGGCTCCGTCCCCTCACCCATCACCTGTACCGATCACCTGTGATCACCCGTACTGATCACCTGTGGAATGCGCAGGCAATCTAGGTCACGGTGTTGCGAGAGCGGAAGACCTCGTCCGGATATCGGTATGTCGATTCCGTGAAGGCCCGACATCAGGCCCGGCGTTGGTGTGTCATCGGGCCGACATCGCTGTCAGCAGCAGCGGAAACCCTGGCGCGGATCCGCCTCCTGACGGTCCGTCCGCATCCGCTCGAACTCACGCCGGGACGGCACCTGCGCGTCCGGATGCGTCTTCCGCAGATGCGCGACATAACGGTCGTACGCCGACTCGTCCGTCAGCTCCCGCACATACCAGCGCAGCCCCCTAATCGCCCGGCGCAGCAGTACCGACGACCGCACGGCGCTCCTCCTCCTTCTCCTGGCGGGTCGGGATCAGCCCCGCCGGGGCGGTGATCCTCGACTCGACGTACGGCGACTCGCTCAGCGAGGAGAGCGCCGGGCGGCGGATGTGCCGGACGCAGACCCGCAGGGCGTCCGCGATCACCACGACGATCAGGACCGCCAGGACCGCTGAAAGGACGCCGTCCACCGTGGAGTTGGTGACCACGGTGTGCATGTCGTCCATGTTCTTGGCGGGCGGCAGCACCTTCCCGGCGTCGATCGCGTCCTGGAACACGGAGCGCTGCTTGAAGAAGCCGACCTTGGGGTCGCTGGAGAACACCTTCTGGTAGCTGGCCGTCAACGTCACCGTCGCGTCCCAGGCCAGCGGAATCCCGGTGATCCAGGCCCACTTGAGGCGCCCCGACTTCACCAGCAGGGTCGTGCAGACCGCCAGGGCGACCGCGGCGAGCAGCTGGTTGGAGATGCCGAAGATCGGGAACAGCTGGTTGATGCCACCGAGGGGTTCATGGACGCCCACCCAGAGGAAGTACCCCCACAGCGCGCACACGGCCGCGCTGGTGATGACCAGGCCGGGCTTCCAACTCACGTTCCTGAACGGCCGGATGACGTTGCCCAGCATGTCCTGGAGCATGAACCGGCCCACCCGCGTACCGGCGTCCAGCGCGGTCAGGATGAACAGCGCCTCGAACATGATCGCGAAGTGATACCAGAAGGCCCTCAGGCTCCCGCCGGTGACCTTGGAGAAGATCTCCGAGACACCGATGGCGAGCGTGGGCGCGCCGCCGGTACGGGAGAGCAGGGTCGACTCCTCGACGTTCTTCGCGGCCTGGGCGAGGTCGGCGGGGGAGATGTGATAGCCCCAACCGGTCACCACCTGCGAGGCGTTCTGCACGGTGGTGCCGATCGCGCCGGAGGGTGCGTTCATCGCGAAGTACAGCCCCGGGTCGATGATGCTCGCCGCGACCAGCGCCATGATCGCGACCGACGACTCCATCAGCATGGAGCCGTAGCCGATCATCCGGACCTGCGTCTCCTTCTGGATCATCTTCGGCGTCGTACCGGAGGAGATGAGCGAGTGGAAGCCCGACAGGGCCCCGCAGGCGATGGTGATGAAGACGAAGGGGAACAGGGACCCCGCGAAGACCGGGCCGTCGCCGCGCGAGGCGAAGTCCGTCACCGCGTCCATCTTCAGCGTCGGCAGCGCGATGACCACGCCCAGTGCGAGCAGCGCGATCGTGCCGATCTTCATGAAGGTGGACAGGTAGTCGCGGGGCGCGAGCAGCATCCACACCGGCAGGATCGAGGCGATGAAGCCGTACGCCACCAGCCAGACGACCAGCGTCGAGGGCGCGAGGGTGAACGCGTCGGCCCATGACGACTCGGCGACCCAGCGGCCCGCGACCAGCGCGAGCAGCAGCAGGGCCACCCCGATCAGGGAGACCTCGGCGACCCGGCCGGGGCGAAGTACCCGCAGATAGAAGCCCATCAGCAGGGCGATGGGGATGGTCATCGCGATGGAGAAGGTGCCCCACGGCGAGGCGGCGAGCGCGTTGACGATGACCAGTGCCAGCACCCCGAGCAGGATGATCATGATGGCGAAGGCGGCGATCAGCGCGGCCGCACCCCCGAAGGGGCCGATCTCCTCGCGGGCCATCTGGCCGAGCGAACGCCCGTCCCTGCGCGTGGAGAAGAACAGCACGACCATGTCCTGGACCGCGCCCGCGAAGACGACGCCGGCGATGATCCAGATGGTGCCGGGCAGATAGCCCATCTGCGCCGCCAGCACCGGCCCGACCAGGGGTCCGGCGCCGGCGATCGCCGCGAAGTGGTGGCCGAGCAGGACGCGGCGGTCGGTGGGGTGGAAGTCGATGCCGTTGTCGAGGCGTTCGGCGGGGGTGGCCCGGGTGCGGTCGACCTTGAGCACCTTGTACGCGATGAACTTCGCGTAGAAGCGGTAGGCGATCGCGTAGGTGCCGAGGGCGGCGGCGACCATCCAGGCAGCCGAGACGTTCTCGCCCCGGGAGAGCGCGAGCACGGACCAGCCCGCCGCTCCGACCAGGGCGACGAGGGTCCAGATGACGATGGAGCGGACGTTCGCGGTACGCACGAGGCGGTCCTCCCGTCCAGACGGAGTCGGGAGGACCGTAGAACAGGAGCGGCAGTTGCGCTACACCGCGTGCGGTAGGGCTCCGCTGGGGGTGCGGGTTGGCCGTCTTGTGTCTGCGGCGCCGTCGGGGCTGGTCGCGCCCGCGCGGCGGAGCCGCATATCGGACACGGCCCCGCGCCCCTTCGGTGCGCCTAGTCAGCCGGGCGCTTCAGCCGCGCCACGAACTTGTACCGGTCCCCCCGGTACACCGACCGCACCCACTCCACCGGCTCGCCCGTCTTGTCGAAGGAGTGTCGGGAGAGCATCAGCATCGGCAGGCCCACGTCCGTGCCGAGCAGGCCCGCCTCGCGCGGGGTGGCCAGTGAGGTCTCGATGGTCTCCTCGGCCTCGGCGAGATGGACGTCGTAGACCTCGGCCAACGCGGTGTAGAGGGACGTGTACTTCACCAGCGAGCGGCGCAGCGCCGGGAAGCGCTTCGCGCTCAGGTGGGTCGTCTCGATGGCCATCGGCTCGGCGTTGGCCATGCGGAGGCGTTCGATCCGGAGCACCCGGCCGCCGGCCGTGATGTCGAGGAGATCGGCGAGCCGGTCGTCTGCGGTGATGTAGCCGATGTCCAGCAGCTGCGAGGTGGGTTCCAGGCCCTGGGCGCGCATGTCCTCGGTGTACGAGGTGAGTTGGAGCGCCTGGGACACCTTCGGCTTGGCGACGAAGGTGCCCTTGCCCTGGATGCGTTCGAGGCGGCCCTCGACGACCAGCTCCTGCAGCGCCTGTCGCACCGTCGTGCGCGAGGTGTCGAACTCCGCGGCGAGGGTGCGCTCGGGCGGTACCGGAGTGCCGGGCGACTGCGTCTCCGTCATGTCGAGCAGGTGTTTCTTCAGGCGGTAGTACTTGGGCACGCGCGCGGTACGGACACCTGCCCCGCCGTCGGTCTCCGCACTGCTGACGTCGCTGCTCATGCTCTGCCTTCCCGGCTCCGGATGCGGGTCACTTCGTGATCCCTTCTGTATACCGTCGCCAGCTCTTTTGGTCTAGTCCACGGAGGGCCAAGTGGTCTAGCGGACGAGAGTACTCCGGCGCAGCTGATTTCGCTGCCTTCTTACTTAAAGGTTCTTGCATATGTAGCTCGCATAACGGCTGGTCAGAGCCGTTTCGAGGACCCTTGACAGGCTTCGTGGTCTGGTCCAAGCTCCCGGTACTGGTCTACACCATTGGTTCAGGTCCCGGCGCATGAGCGGGGAGGTGTGGGCATCCCTGAGGAGGGTGGCGTGAAGCGCAAGCTCATAGCCGCGATCGGTATCGCGGGCATGATGGTCTCCATCGCGGCGTGTGGCAGCAGCGACGGCAAGGGTTCTTCCAACAGCGGCGCGGACGCCAAGGAGCTGACTGTCTGGCTCACCGTCGACGCCCAGAACAACTGGCCGAACCTGGTGAAGGCCGCCGACGCGGCCGTCCAGAAGAAGCACCCCGGTATCAAGATCAACCACGAGTACTACGGCTGGCCCGACAAGAACACCAAGCTGGACGCGGTCCTCGCCACCGACAAGGCCCCCGACGTGGTCGAGATGGGCAACACCGAGATGCTGGGCTACATGGTCAAGGGCGCCTTCGCCCCCCTGGACCCGGCGAAGTTCAGCAACTCCGCCGCCTGGCTGGACGGCCTCAAGGCCTCGGTGACGTACGGCGGCAAGACCTACGGCGTGCCGTACTACGCGGGCGGCCGGGTCGGCAACTGGCGCAAGGACGTCTTCGCCTCGGCGGGCGTCAAGTCCACGCCGAAGACGTACGCCGAGCTCACCGCGGACCTCGACAAGGTGCAGAAGAAGGAGGGGAACAAGTTCTCCGCCTGGTACCAGCCCACCCGTGACTGGTACGCGGCCATGTCCTTCGTCTACGACGCCGGTGGCTCCATCGCCAAGGAGGAGGGCGGCCAGTGGAAGGCCAGCCTCTCCTCGCCCGAGTCGATCAAGGGCCTCACCGAGTTCAAGAACGTCGTCGACAAGTACATGCACGGCGACAAGACCAAGGACGAGTCCGACCGTTACATCGTGTACGGCCAGGGCAAGTCCGGCATGATCTTCGGCGCCGCCTGGGAGGGGGCGACCTCCGCCGACCCCAAGAACGACAAGACCGGCAAGCTCAAGGACAACCTCGAGAACTTCGTGGTCCCCGGCCCGTCCGGCAAGAACCTCCCGGTCTTCCTGGGCGGCTCCGACCTCGCCGTCCCGGTCAAGTCCAAGGCGCAGGCCGTCGCCGCCGAGTGGATCGACGCGTTCACCGGCCCCGCCGGTCAGAAGGGCCTGATGGCCAAGGGCAACCTGCCCAACAACAAGACCGACCTCGCGACCCTGAAGAACGACCCCGCGACGGCGGTCCCGGCCACCGCGGCCGAGTCCAACTGGTTCGTCCCGATGGCACCCGGCTGGGGCCAGGTCGAGAAGGCGCAGATCCTGCAGACCATGCTGCAGGACATCGGCACCGGCAAGAAGTCGGTCGAGGCCGCCGCCAAGGACGCGGACGCCGCGATCGACAAGGTCATCAACACCAAGTGACCTGCAAGCGGGGTTCCGCCCGGGCGGAACCCCGCTCTCCGTACGACCTGAGGGACCGCTGAGGAGCGCGCGATGAGTGCCGCAGACACGACCACCCCTGCCAAGGTGCCGCCACCGCGGCAGGCGCCGCCACCGCCGCCGGTCGCGGGGAATCCACGCAGAGCCCGGACTTCGGGCGGCGCGGCCACCCCTTGGCTGCTGCTCGCCCCCTGTCTGCTGATCCTGGCGCTCGTCCTCGGCTATCCGCTGGTCCGCCTGGTCACGCTCTCCTTCCAGAAGTTCGGGCAGTCCCAGCTGTGGGGCTTCCTGCCGGCCCAGTGGGTCGGGTTCGACAACTTCACCGGGGTGCTGGGCGACGGCGAGTTCTGGCAGGTCGTGGTCCGCACGATCGTCTTCGCGGCGGGCTCGGTCATCTTCACGATGGTCCTCGGCATGCTGATCGCGCTGCTCCTGCAGCGGGTCTCCGGCTGGATGAAGACGCTGGTCAACATCGTGTTGGTGGCCAGCTGGGGCATGCCCATCATCGTCGCCACCACCGTCTTCAAGTGGCTGTTCGACGCGGACTACGGCATCCTCAACGCCCTGCTCAGCAAGGTGCCCGGCGTCGAGTTGATCGGCCACAACTGGTTCGCCAGCGGGCCGCAGGGCCTGGCCGTGATCATGCTCCTGGTCGTCTGGGGCGCCGTCCCCTTCGTCGTCATCACCCTCAGCGCCGGCCTCACCCAGGTCCCCGCCGAGCTGGAGGAGGCCGCCCGTCTCGACGGCGCGGGCTCCTGGGGTGTCTTCCGCTACGTCACCCTGCCCATCCTCAAGCCGATCATCGTGATGCTCACGACCCTGTCGGTCATCTGGGACATGGGCGTCTTCCCGCAGGTCTTCGTGATGCGAAACGGCCACCCGGAGGCGGAGTTCCAGCTCCTCACCACCTACTCCTACGACCGTGCCTTCGTCGTCAACGACTATGCGCAGGGCTCCGCGATCGCCCTGATCACCGTGGTGCTGCTGCTCGGCGTGGTCGCCGTGTACATGCGCCAGATGCTGAAGATCGGAGAGGTCGAATGACCATCATGAACGCCGTGGCGACGCCGGGCAGCAGCTCGCTGCCCCGCAAGTCCAAGCTCGGTTGGAACCTCCTCGGCCTCCTGGTCTTCCTCACCGCCGGCTTCCCCGTCTACTGGATGCTCAACACGGCCATCAAGCCGGCCAAGGACACCATCGACCCCGACCCCAGCCTGTTCCCGACCGGCTTCACCCTCGACAACTTCCGCCGGGCGCTGGCCATCGCGGACTTCTGGGGCCCGGTCGGCCGCAGCCTGATCGTCTCCGTCTCGGTCGTGGCGATCGGCATCGTCGTCGGCATGCTGGCGGCGCTCGCCATCTCCCGGTTCGCCTTCCGCGGCCGCAAGATCGTGATCGTCGGCATCCTCGCGGTCCAGATGGTCCCGCTGGTCGCCATGATCATCCCGATCTTCCTGCTCCTCAACGACCTGGAGCAGTACGACAAGCTCTCGGGCCTGATCATCACGTATCTGACCTTCATCCTCCCCTTCACGGTGTGGACGCTGCGCGGCTTCATCGTCAACATCCCGAAGGAACTGGAAGAGGCGGCCATGGTCGACGGCTGCAGCCGCACCGGAGCCTTCATCCGCGTTGTCTTCCCCCTCCTCGCCCCCGGCATGGTCGCGACCTCGGTCTACGGCTTCATCCAGGCCTGGAACGAGTACCTCTACGCCCTGATGCTGCTCAGCCAGAAGAACCAGACCGCGACCGTCTGGCTCGGCAACTTCACCACCAAGCACGGCACCGAATACGCCCCGATGATGGCCGGAGCCACGATGATGGCCGTGCCGATCGTCGCCCTGTTCCTGCTCGTCCAGCGCAAGATGGCCGCGGGCCTGACCGCCGGCGCAGTGAAGGGATAACGCCACCCGATGACGACATTCGCCAGCGGCACAGACACTCTGACGCGCGACGCCCTGACGGTCCTGCAACCGGGCTTCACCGGCACCACGGCCCCCGACTGGCTGCTGCGCCGCCTCGGTGAAGGACTCGCCTCCGTGGGCCTCTTCGGCCGCAACATCGCCTCCCCCGAACAACTGGCGGCCTTGACCGCCCAGTTGCGCGCCGAACGCGACGACGTCCTCGTCGCCATCGACGAGGAGGGCGGCGACGTCACCCGACTCGAGGTCCGCACCGGCTCCTCCTTCCCCGGCAACAACGCGCTGGGCGCGGTCGACGACGTCGAGCTGACCCGGGACGTGGCCGCCGAACTCGGCCGCCGCCTCGCCGCCTGTGGCGTCAACCTCAACTGGGCCCCGTCGGCCGACGTGAACTCCAACCCGTCCAACCCCGTGATCGGCGTACGCTCCTTCGGCGCCGACACCGACCTGGTCGCCCGGCACACCGCCGCCTACGTCACCGGCCTGCAGTCCGCCGGAGTCGCCGCCTGCACCAAGCACTTCCCGGGCCACGGCGACACGGCCGTCGACTCCCACCACGCGCTCCCGCGCATCGACGTGGACACGGCGGTGCTCCAGTCCCGCGAACTGGCCCCGTTCCGCGCGGCGATCGCGGCCGGCACCCGCGCGGTGATGAGCGCGCACATCCTGATCCCCGCCCTGGACCCGGACCGTCCGGCGACCCTCTCGCCGCGCGCGCTCACGGAGCTGCTCCGCGGCGAACTCGGTTACGACGGCCTCATCGTCACCGACGGCATGGAGATGCAGGCCATCGCCGGTACGTACGGCATCGAGCGCGGCAGCGTCCTCGCCGTGGCCGCCGGCGCCGACGCGATCTGTGTGGGTGGCGGCCTCGCCGACGACGAGACGGTACGGCGCCTGCGCGACGCCCTCGTGACGGCCGTCCGCACCGGCGAACTCCCCGAGGAACGCCTGGCGGACGCGGCGGAACGGGTCCGGGCCCTGGCCCGCTGGACGGCCACCGCGGCGGCCACGGACACGGAACGCACCCCAGACACCGAAGTGGGCCTCCGCGCAGCCCGCCGCGCCCTGAGGACGACCGCCGCGGAGCCCTTCACCCCGCTCACCGAACCGCCCTACGTCGCCGCCCTCACGCCCGTCGCCAACATCGCGGTCGGCGACGAGACCCCCTGGGGCATCGCGGCGGAACTCTTCCGCCTCCTGCCGGGCACGGAGACGGGCAGCTTCGCCGGCGAGGACGCGGGCCGCACCGCCCTGGCCACGGCAGGCCCCCGCCGCATCGTGGCCGTCGTCCGCGACGAACACCGCCACCCCTGGATGGCAACCGCCCTGGACACCCTGCTGTCTGCCCGCCCCGACACCGTCGTGGTCGAAATGGGCCTGCCCCAGGCCACCCCCCGAGGCGCCCTCCACATCGCCACTCACGGGGCGGCCCGGGTGTGCGGGCGAGCGGCGGCGGAGGTCATTGCGGGGGTGTAGCGACTACGACGAGTCAGGCGCCGGTCCTTTCAAGGGACCGGCGCCTGCACGTTTTTCAGGGGCGCGGGGCTGTCTTGATGTGCGGCTCCGCCGCGTGGGCGCGAGCAACCCACCACGATCCGCAGCCCGAAGATCACAGATCCCGGCAGACGTAACCGCCCTAGATCCCCTGCCACTCCGGCTTGTTGACATACGTGTACCGGAAGTAGTCCGCGAACTTCAGCTTGGAAGCCGCCCCCTCATCGACAACGACCGTCGCATGCGGATGCAACTGCAACGCCGAAGCAGGACACACCGCAGCCACCGGCCCCTCAACAGTGGCGGCGACCGCGTCGGCCTTCCCCTCACCGGTGGCCAGCAGCACCAGATGCCGCGCCTCGAGAATCGTCCCGATCCCCTGAGTGATCACGTGATGCGGTACCTGCTCGATGTCCCCGTCGAAGAACCGCGCGTTGTCCACCCGAGTCTGCTCGGTCAGCGTCTTGATCCGGGTCCGCGAGGCCAACGAGGAACACGGCTCATTGAACCCGATGTGCCCGTCGGTCCCGATCCCGAGCAACTGCAGATCCACCCCGCCGGCCTCGGCCAACGCCCTGTCGTACGCGGCGCACGCCAACTGCACGTCCTCGGCCGTCCCGTCGGGCCCCATGAACGCGTCCATCCCGATCCCGAGCGGCTCCAGCACCTCGCGCCCGAGCACCGAACGGTACGACTCCGGATGGTCGGCCGGCAGCCCCACATACTCGTCGAGCTGCGCGATCCGCGCCCGCGAGGCGTCCACGGCACCGGAGCGCACCTTGGCCGCGAGCGCCTCGTAGACGGGCAGCGGGGTGGAGCCGGTGGCCACACCGAGCAGCGCCGCCGGCTTGCGCCTCAGAAGCTGCGCCATGGCCTCGGCTATGAGCTCGCCGCCCGACTTGGCGTCCGGAACGATGACAACTTCCACGCTGGCCTGCCGATCTGAAGAAACGGTCTGGAGAGGGGGGCTCAACCGGCACCCGGAACGGGCTATGTGGTTTAGACCAATCTAACAGAATGACCCCTTGTGGCCCAGGTGGACTGGGGTCATCGTCTTTCCATGCGGAGGACAGGCGCCATTCGCCGCGGGGGAGTGGAATGAGTGCGGCGCTGCCCTGCGCAGCACCTCGCAGCACTCCGCAGCCGACCCGGAAGGACCCACCATGACCGCCGCGACACCGGACCCCCGGAGCGACGTCCCGGGCCGGATCATGGCCCGTGAGATGGCCGAGCAGCCCGCCGTGCTGCGCCGCATCCTCGAGGAGGGCGCCCCCGGCATCCGGCAGGTGGCCCAGGACATCGCCGCCCGCAAACCCCGCTTCGTCCTGCTGACCGCCCGCGGCACCTCCGACAACGCCGCCCTCTACGCCAAGTACCTCCTGGAGGTCCGCCTCGGCCTGCCCTGCGGCCTCACCTCGATGTCCACCACCACCGCGTACGGCGCCCGCCCGGACCTCACCGACGTCCTCGTCGTCACCGTCAGCCAGTCCGGCGGCTCCCCGGACCTGGTGGCCTCCACCCGCGCCGCCCGCGAGGCCGGCGCGATCACCCTCGCCGTGACGAACAACCCCGGCTCACCGCTGGCCGGCGTCTCCGAGTACCACATCGACATCATGGCCGGGCCGGAGAAGGCCCTCCCCGCGACCAAGACCTATACGGCCTCACTGCTCGCCCTCCACCTCTTCGTCGAAGGTCTGCGCGACGGCGACGGCGCCGCCGCGAAGGTACTCCCGGACCTCGCCGAGCAGTTGCTGGCCCGGCAGGACGAGGTCCGCGCCCTCGCCGCCCGCTACCGCTTCGCCGAACGCATGGTGATCACCTCCCGCGGCTACGGCTACCCCACGGCCAAGGAGGCCGCCCTCAAGCTCATGGAGACCAGCTACATCCCCGCCCTCTCCTACTCCGGCGCCGACCTCCTGCACGGCCCCCTCGCCATGGTCGACAACGTCTCCCCGGTCATCGCGGTCGTCACCGACGGCAAGGGCGGCGAGGCCCTCCAGCCCGTCCTCGACCGGCTGCGCGGCCGCGGCGCCGACCTGTTCGTCGTCGGGCCCAGGAACCAGGTCGAGCGGGCCTCCGCCGGCTTCGTCCTGCCCACCGAGGGCGTGGCCGAGGAGGTCCAGCCGATCCTGGAGATCATCCCGCTCCAGCTCCTGGCCCACGAGATCACCATCGCCCGCGGCCAGGACCCGGACGCGCCGCGGGCGCTGGCCAAGGTGACCGAGACCCACTGAGCCTTTGTGCGGCCGCCCGACCGAGCCTGTCTGCGGGCGGCCGCCACCGGCCCCGTAGGAACCCTTACGTCAGCGAACCCCCCGTCGCATCCACCCAGCTCCCCGTCACCCACCGACCGGCGTCCGATGCCAGGAACGCCACCACGTCGGCGACATCTGCCGGCTCGCCGACCCGCCCCAGCGCGGAGACCCCCGCCGCCCACTCCCACGCGCCCGGGCTGCCGTGCAGAACCTCGTATGTGTTGTCCGTGTCTATGAGCCCCGGCGCCACCGAGTTCACGGTGATGCCCCGGGGGCCCAGCACCTTGGACAGGTCGCGGGAGAGAACGTCCAGCGCGCCCTTGGTCATCGAGTACGCCATGTTGTGCGGCATCGCGGCGGTCCTGGCCAGTCCCGACGAGATGTTGACGACCCGGCCCCCGTCCCGCAGGCGCGCCGCGCCCCGTTGGACGAGGAAGAACGGCGCCTTCACGTTCACCGCGAAGAGCTTGTCGTACTCCTCCTCGTCCATCTCCTCGATCGACCGCGACTTCCCGATCCCCGCGTTGTTCACCAGGATGTCCAGCCCGTCCGCATGCCGGTCGAACTCCGCCCACAGGGCGTCCACGTCCCCCGGCAGTCCCAGCTCCACCCCGATCGCGAACGCCGAGCCGCCCGCCGCCTCGATCGCGGACACCGTCGCCTTCGCCGCCGCCTCGTTCCTCCCGTAATGGACCGCGACCCGTGCTCCCTCGCGCCCCAGTCGCTCGGCGATTCCGCGCCCGATCCCCCTGCTCGCCCCCGTGACGAGTGCGGTCCTGCCTGCAAGCACACCCATGTCGGCGCCCCTCTCACGCAATATCTAGCGGTCGCTACAAAAAGACCGTACAGCAGTCCGCCGACATTTCTCTAGCGACCCCTATACAATTCACTCCATGGTGGGCAGTGAGGACACGAAGGCAAAGGCGCAGACCGCATCCAAGCCCCGCGGCCGCCCTCGTTCCTTCGATCGCGAGACAGCGCTGGAGAAGGCGGTCATGGCCTTCTGGGAGCACGGATACGAGGCGACCTCCGTCTCCGACCTGACCCGCGTCATGGGCATCGGTGCGCCGAGCCTGTATGCGGCCTTCGGTGACAAGCGCGCGCTGTTCGACGAGGTCGTGACCGTGTACGGCACCCGCTACGGCTCCTTCACCGACCGGGCCCTCGCCGAGGAGCCCACCGCCCGGGCGGCCGTGGAGCGGATGCTGCGGGAGGCCGCCACGGAGTACACGGCCCCCGGCCGACCGCACGGCTGCCTCGTGATCCACGCGGCCACGAACTGCACGAGCCCTGAAGTCGAGGCGTCCCTGCGCGAGCGGCGCAATGCCAACATCGCCGCCTTGGAGAGTCGTATGAGGGCCGACATCGCGTCGGGGGAGCTGCCGCCCGGCACCGATGCCGCCGCGCTCGCCCGGCACACAGGGGCGGTCATCCAGGGCATGTCCCAGCAGGCGCGGGACGGCGCGAGCCGCGAGGAACTGCAGGCGCTTGCGGAAATTGCCATGTCCATCTGGCCCCGCACATGAACCCACACGGGTTAGGCTGCGTGGTGAATGCTAGGGCGTCCGACCAGTCGTAGCAGCCTCAGAACTGACAACAACAAACAGGCTCCAACGCATGGACACAGATAGTGGTCTAGTCCACAATGCGTAAAGAGCGTGTACGCACGAGCTTCCGTCTTCCCCGCACAGGAAGACGGACGGAGGATCCGGAGCTCTCTGCCCTGACTGCCCCGGCTCCTCATCCTTCGGCCATCCGGGACCGCACACCCCGCGGCCGATATTGCTCCGGGCTGCGGTGCCGGGAGGGTTGAGGGTCCCTCCCAGGCGCCGCGGCCCGCGGGTGTTTTCAGGGCCCGGACGGACCTCCGGCCGTTTTAGGACCTGCACATACCCCCAGGTACGCTCACACACGTGCCCTCCATGAACGAACTGGTCCGCCAGCACACCGCCCTCGACGACTCCGACCTCGAGTGGCTCCATCTGCTGGTCTCGGAGTGGCAGCTGCTGTCCGACCTCTCCTTCGCCGACCTGGTCCTGTGGGTCCCCACCCGCGACGGCACCCGGTACGTATCGGTCGCCCAGATGCGCCCCAACACCGGCCCCACCTCCTACCAGGACGACATGGTCGGCCACCTCGTCCCGCGCGGCCGCCGCCCCATGCTGGACGCGGCGCTGGACGAGGGCCGGATCGTGCGCGAGGGCGACCCCGAATGGCGCGAGGAGGTCCCCGTCCGGGTCGAGTCGATCCCCGTACGACGGGACGGGCGCGTCCTCGGCGTCATCGCGCGCAACACCAACCTCCTGACCGTACGCACCCCGAGCCGCCTCGAACTGACGTATCTGCAGAGCGCCTCGGACCTGGCGCAGATGATCGCGGCCGGCTCCTTCCCGTTCGCGAACCAGCAGATGGACATGGATGCCGCGCCGCGCGTCGGCGACGGCCTGATCCGCCTCGACGCGGACGGCATCGTCCAGTACGCCTCCCCGAACGCGCTGTCGGCGTACCACCGCATGGGCCTCGCCTCCGACCTCGTCGGCCAGCACCTCGGCAAGACCACCGCCGAACTCGCCCCGACCCGCGGACCCGTGGACGAGGCGCTGTCCAAGGTGGCCAGCGGCTGGGCGCCCCGCGAGTTCGAGATCGAGGCCAGGGACGGGGTCATCCAGTTCCGCGCGATCCCGCTCAAGCCCAAGGGCACCCGCATCGGTTCGCTGGTCCTGCTCCGTGACGTCACTGAACTGCGCCGCCGCGAGCGCGAGTTGATCACCAAGGACGCGACCATCCGGGAGATCCACCACCGGGTGAAGAACAACCTCCAGACGGTCGCCGCCCTGCTGCGCCTGCAGGCCCGGCGCATCGAGTCCGACCGCGGCCGGGAGGCCCTGGAGGAGGCCGTCCGCCGCGTGGGATCGATCGCGATCGTGCACGAGACGCTCTCCCAGAACCTGGACGAGCGCGTGGAGTTCGACGAGATCGCCGACCGGGTGCTGGCCATGGTCGCCGAGATCTCACCGGGCAAGGTCGCCGGCCGGCGCAGCGGCCGCTTCGGCATCCTGGACGCCGAAGTGGCCACCCCGCTCTCCATGGTCCTGACGGAAATCCTGCAGAACGCTCTCGAACACGGCTTCCGCGAGGGCGACACCGGCACGGTCGAGGTCTCCGCGGTCCGCGGTGGCACGACAAAGGAGGCCCGCCTGCTGGTCACCGTCCAGGACGACGGCGTCGGCCTGCCCGAGGGCTTCGACCCGCACACCGCCGGCAATCTGGGGCTGCAGATCGTACGCACCCTGGTGGAGGGGGAGTTGGGCGGCACCTTCGACATGGTCCCGGCGCCCGAGCGGGGCACCCGGGTGATCCTGGACGTGCCGGTGCGGGCCCACAAGTAACGCCGTCCGGCGGGGCGCCGTACACAGCAAGAAGCCCCGGACCGTTCCCAGGTCCGGGGCTGAAATGCTCGTTGCCAGCTTGTGCTGCGCATCGGGGGTACTGCGCGCTGCGGCTCGGGGGCGGGAGATGCGTACTCGCTGTACGCGCCGCCAAGCTCAGGCTGTTGCGGGGCGGGTTGTCAGGCGGAGGCCTGACGGGCCCGGTTGCGGGCGGCACGGCGCTTCATGGCGCGACGCTCGTCCTCGCTGAGACCACCCCAGACGCCGGAGTCCTGGCCGGACTCGAGCGCCCACTGCAGGCACTGCTCCATGACGGGGCAGCGGCGGCAGACGGCCTTGGCTTCCTCGATCTGCAGCAGCGCAGGACCGGTGTTGCCGATGGGGAAGAAGAGCTCGGGGTCTTCCTCGCGGCAAACGGCGTTGTGACGCCAGTCCATGGCTGCTACCTCTCCTTGGTATTACATGCAGGTTGCTTGTGAATGTGAACGCTTTCACGAATCCCTCAACAAGTGAAGGGCCGAGCGCCAGGTTCCCTGGCGAGGTCCTGTGATCTGAAGAGGGGTTCCGGTGATCTGTGGATGCCGGTGTTGCGGGCCGTCCCGATCGCCACGTAGAGACTCGCAAACCTCAGCGGCGGATACAACCCCTTCCGGAAAGTTTTTTTTGATTCCTCGGTGTCGACTAGGTCACAGCCGTACTTCCATGGGGTGGATCCTGGCCTAAACGTTCGAGTGAAAGGACTTCGGCCCTTTCTGCTCACACAATCACACGCAGTGCACGGCGTACGCCTGTGAACGTCACGCTCGTACGCAGCCCCAGGTGGTCGCCGTCCATCTGGAGGGGCAGGGGCACCTTCGAATGCAAGGTGAACCGGTCCAGGTCGTGCAGGGACACGACGTGCTTGCCATGGGGGCCGCGCTCAGGGGACGAAGTGAGCAACTGCGTGGCATATCGGGCAGCCGAGACCGTCGACATACGGCTGAGACTCAGCAGGTCGAGCCCGGTATCGAACGAGGCCTTAGGCGACGCGTACACCGGACGATTGCCCAGATACGTCCACGGTGACGTATTGCAGATTATCGACAGCACCAGATCGGTCACCGGTTCCTCGCCGGGCCGCTCCAGAGTGATCGACCCGTGCCGCCGGTTGGGTTCCTGCAGGAACTGGCGTGCGACCTGGCGCAGATACAGGGCATGGGTGGACTTCCGGCCCTGCTCGCGCTGCTGCTCGACCCGCCCGACCACGCCCGCGTCGAAGCCGAGCCCCGCGCAGAAGGTGAACCAGCGGGAGGGGACCGCCTCGTCCTCGGTGCCCGGCGTGCCTTCGGCGAGGCCCATGCCGACCGTACGCTCGCTGCCCTCGCGCAGGGCGTCCAGCAGCGCGCCGGTCGCCTCGACCGCATCGTTGGGCAGGCCCAGGGCGCGGGCGAAGACGTTGGTGGAGCCGCCCGGGACCACCGCGAGCCGGGGGAGGCCCTCCGGGTCGGGTCCCGCGTGCAGCAGGCCGTTGACCACCTCGTTGACCGTGCCGTCGCCGCCGAGGGCCACGACCAGGTCGATGTCGTCGCTCTCCGCCGCCTGCCGGCCGAGGTCGCGCGCGTGTCCGCGGTACTCCGTGGTGACCGTCTCGAGCTTCATCTCGCTCGCCAGGGCGTGGATCAGGACATCGCGCGTACGTGCGCTTGTGGTGGTTGCTGCCGGATTGGCCACGAGAAGTGCACGCATGAGTTGCAGCGTACCTACTGGGAAGTACCGGGCACAGTTCGAGGTAGGGATCAGGTAAGAGGTGGGGGAGTGAGGCTCACCACGAGGGTCGTTCTCAACCTCGCCGCGGCGGTCCGCGTCCCCCGGACTCGCCGCAGAGGCGCACATCGCCAGGGCTACCCTTCAGGGGTGACCAGTGAGCAGACCCCCGCCACCGAGGAAGACACCGGCCCCCGCCCGCGCCGCCTGACGTACGCCGCGGCGCTCGCCGCGCTGGAGGGGACTGCGCTGGCCGTCGGAGGCGTCTGGATGCTCGTGGAGGGCCTCACGGGTGCACCGGACGACCGCCGGTCCGCCGTCACCGGTGGTATCACGCTGGTCGTCCTCGCCCTGCTGCCGCTGCTGGCCGCGCGGGGGCTGCTCAAGCAGAAGAGCTGGAGCCGGGGCCCGGCGGTGATCACGCAGATCATGGCGCTGCCGGTGGCCTACAACCTGCTCCAGGCCGACAGCGTGGCGATCCCGGCGGGCATCGCGCTCGCCGTCGTGGCCGTCGCAGCGCTGGTCCTGCTGGTCAATCCGGCGACGACCCAGGCCCTCGGGATCAAGGGTCCGGGCCGTGCGCAGGACGGCAAGCAGTAGTCGTACGGCGCCGCAGTCGCCGTAGGGCCGAGTGGTCCTACTCCTCCACCAGGAGCTTCTCCCGCAGCTGGGCCAGTGTGCGGGCCAGCAGGCGGGACACGTGCATCTGCGAGATGCCGACCTCTTGCGCGATCTGCGACTGGGTCATGTTGCCGAAGAAACGCAGCAGCAGGATCCGCTTCTCCCGGGGCGGGAGGTCCTCCAGGAGCGGCTTGAGCGACTCGCGGTACTCGACGCCCTCCAGTGCCTCGTCCTCGGCGCCCAGGGTGTCGGCCACCGCCGGGGACTCGTCGTCCGTGTCGGGGACGTCCAGGGACAGCGTGGAGTACGCGTTGGCCGACTCCAGGCCCTCCAGGACCTCTTCCTCCGAGATCGCCAGCTTCTCGGCGAGCTCGTGGACCGTGGGGGAGCGGCCGTGCTGCTGCGAGAGCTCCGCGGTCGCCGTGGTGAGCGCGAGGCGCAGCTCCTGCAGGCGCCGCGGCACGCGCACCGCCCAGCCCTTGTCGCGGAAGTGCCGCTTGATCTCGCCGACGACCGTCGGGGTCGCGTACGTCGAGAACTCGACACCGCGCTCCGGGTCGAAGCGGTCGACGGACTTGATCAGACCGATGGTGGCGACCTGCGTGAGGTCGTCCAGCGGCTCGCCGCGATTGCGGAAGCGGCGCGCGAGATGCTCGACGAGCGGCAGGTGCATACGGACCAGCTTGTTGCGCAGCTCCGCGTACTCCGGGCTGCCGTCCTTCAAGCTGCGCAGCTCGATGAACATCGCGCGCGCCCCGCTGCGGTCCTGTGCGTCGTGCTGCGTGGCCTGCTGCACGCTCTGCGCGTCCTGCCCGTCGCCCTCGGCGTTTCGCTCGTGCTCGCTCATCGTCCCGCCCGTCGCCCTTCTCCGAGCCCTCGCCTCTGCTCGGACCGGGGTGACCCCGTTCCGTCCGTCCAGAGGCGTGCTCTGCACGGCACCTTCCCGATCCCGCTGCCCGTCGTCCGGGAAGCCGACCGCCGCTGCGCTGTCGGCGTCGTCCTCCGGATGCGGCCGGGCCTGCTCGGGGATGCCGTCGATGCCGTCGGCGCCGCCGACGGAGTCCCCAATGCGTCGGGACCCGCCTGCGCCCTCGGCCGGCAGCTCTCGTGTGCCGCGCTCTTCGTCACGCACCGGCCCGTCCCCTGTCCTCACGCCGGCCCGGGTCCCGCGCCGCGCTGTTTGTAGAGGCTGATCGAAACGGTTTTGTCCTCGTCCACGGCGGAGGAGACCTTGCCCGCCAGAGCGGACAGGACGGTCCAGGCGAAGGTGTCCCGCGAGGGGGCGTGGCCGTCCGTGGTCGGGGCCGAGACGGTGACCTCGAGCGAGTCGTCGACGAGCCGGAAGACGCAGCTCAGCACCGAGCCGGGCACGGCCTGCTGGAGCAGGATCGCGCAGGCCTCGTCCACCGCGATGCGAAGGTCCTCGATCTCGTCGAGGGTGAAGTCCAAACGGGCCGCGAGGCCGGCAGTCGCCGTACGCAGCACCGACAGGTAGGCACCCGCAGCCGGCAGCCGGACTTCCACGAAGTCCTGGGTCGCGGGCTCGCCTGCGATCTGGGACACCCTCACCTCCAAGGTGGTACAAGCTTCTGGGGGCCGAGGGTCGCCCCCCGGGATAACGCGATGTGTTCTTCAGCGGTGACGCTATCGCGCTCTCAAGTTTCCCGTCCCCGGGACCCCAACCCCTTGCCGTCACTCACAGTAAAACTGTGGACACGCTCCGTGTCTAGGGGTCTGCGGCTCCAATTGGGAAGAACGCGCGCCGGGTTGACGTACCCAGACGTCAGACGGTCGAACCGTCCGGATCGCGGGTCGTCCCCCGGCTGTCCAGGGTCACACGAGAACGTGGTCCACGAAGCACCAACGCCAGTTCTCACCGGGCTCGAACGTGCGCATGATCGGGTGGCCGGAGTCCTTGTGGTGCTCCGTCGCATGCCGGCCGGGCGAGGAGTCGCAGCAGCCGACGTGTCCGCAGGCGAGGCACAGCCGCAGTTGTACCGGGTGGGTGCCCGCTGCCAGACACTCCGGACATGTCTCGGTCAGTGGACCGGGTTCTGGATCGGGCAGCGCGTCGGCGTGCGTGCACTGTTTCATGATTGCCAGATTACGACGGGTGTGCGGATGACCGCGCGGAAAAACTGAGGGCGGGCGAGGACGATGGACGTGATGCCACTGCTGTTGCTGGTGGCGGGGAGCGCCGCGATCGCCGCGGTGGCCCGGCGCACCCCGGTGCCGGCCCCGCTGCTGCTCGTCGCGGTCGGGCTCGCCGTCTCGTACGTCCCAGGGGTGCCGGACTACACCCTCGACCCGGACATCGTGCTGCCGCTGGTGCTGCCTCCGCTGCTGCACAAGGAGGCCGTCGAGAGCTCGTACCTCGATCTGCGGGCGACGATGCGACCGGTGGCGCTGCTGTCGGTGGGCTACGTGCTGTTCGCGACCTTCGTCGTCGGCTGGGTCGCCTATCTCGTCGTGCCAGGGCTGCCCCTGCCCGCGGCGCTGGTGCTGGGCGCGGTGGTGGCGCCGACGGACGCGGTCGCCGCGGCGGCGGTCGCCCGCCGGGTGGGCCTGCCCTCCCGGATCACGACCATCCTCCAGGGCGAGTCCCTGCTGAACGACGCGACCGCGATCACCGCGTACCGGGTGGCCGTCGCGGCCGCCGTCGGGGAGGGGGCCTCCTGGATCGGCGGGATCGGCGAGTTCCTGCTGGCGGCGGTCGGCGGCGTCGTGGTCGGGCTGGTGCTGATGCTGCCGATCCACTGGCTGCGCACGCACATCAAGGAGGCGCTGCTGCAGAACACGATGTCCCTGCTGATCCCGTTCGTCGCCTACGCCGTCGCCGAGCAGGTGCACGCCTCCGGTGTCCTCGCGGTCGTGGTCGTCGCCCTCTATCTCGGACACCGCGCGTGGGAGGTCGACTTCGCCACCCGCCTCCAGGAGGAGGCCGTGTGGAAGGTGGTCGCGTTCGTCCTGGAGTCGGCGGTGTTCGCGCTCATCGGCCTGCAACTGCCCGTGGTCCTCAAGGGCCTCGGTGAGTACAAGGGCGTGGACGCCGCCTGGTACGCGGTCGCCGTGTTCCTGGTGGTCGTCGTGACCCGCTTCGTGTGGGTGTATCCGGGGACGTTCGTGCCCCGCATCCTGTCCGCGCGGATCAGGGAGCGCGAGGACAACCCCACCTGGAGAGGGCCGATCGTCACCTCCTGGGCTGCGATGCGCGGTGTCGTCTCGCTCGCCATCGCCTTCTCGATCCCGCTCACCGTGCACGGCGGCGGCCCCTTCCCGCAGCGCAACCTCATCCTCTTCCTGACCTTCACTACGGTCATCGGGACCCTGGTGGTGCAGGGACTGACCCTGGCCCCGGTGATCCGCCTGTTGCAGTTCCCCGGCCGGGACGCACAGGCCGAGACCCTCGCCGAGGCCAACGCCCAGGCGCAGGCCTCCCGGGTCGCCGAGCGGCGCCTGGACGAACTGCTCGCCGACGAGCGCAACGCCCTCCCACCACCCCTCGCCGACCGTCTCCGGCAGGTCCTGGAGCAGCGCCGCAACGCCGTGTGGGAACGCCTCGGCCAGACCAACCCGGTCACCGGCGAGTCCGTCGACGACACCTACCGTCGGCTGTCCCGGGAGATGATCGGGGCCGAACGCGCGATGTTCGTGAGGCTGCGCGACGGCCGCTACATCGACGACGAGATGCTGCGGACGTTGCTGCGCAGGCTGGACCTGGAGGAGGCGGCGGCCTACCGGGAGACTGCCTGAGCGCTGCGCGGGATGTGCCGCGATGTGCCGTCGATCGTCTGCGGCGCCGTCGTGGCTGGTCGCTCCCCCACTCTCGGCTTCGCTCGAGCGGGGGGACCCCCATCGCGGCGGAGCCGCATATCGACACAGCCCCGCGCTCCTTCAGGTCGCTGCCGTGCCGCAACGGACTTCGCCGGCCCCTGCTTGGCGCGCCGTGCCTAGGGGAAGGGCCGTCCGGTGACGACGGCCGCCACCGTCGTTCCGCGCGCGAAGGCGCCCTCCTGTGCGAGGGCGACAAGTCCGTACAGCAACTTGGCGACATAGAGACGCTCGACCGGCACCCCGTGACGCTCCTCGAAGTCCCCGGCGAAGGCGTCGAGTTCGCCCGGCACGCGCGCATAGCCGCCGAAGTGGAAGCGGTCGTCCAGCGCCCAGTCGCCGCGCCGGCCGCCGAAGGCCTGCTCCTGGAGTGCCCTTATGTCGTCGTTCAGGAAGTCGCCCTTGAGGACCGGTATGCCCAGGGCGCGCTGGTCGGGGGCCAACCCCGCAGCCAGCCCGGCCAGCGTTCCGCCCGTACCGCAGGCGAGGCCGACGACATCTGCCCGTCCGCGCAGCTCCTCGCCCAGGGTCCGGCACCCGCGCACGGCTTCGGCGTTGCTGCCGCCCTCCGGGACGACGTACCCGCCCTCGGCGCCGACCGTGCGCAGCACGCGCGCGAGGATGTCCGGTTCGGTCTTGCGGCGGTACGTCGACCTGTCGACGAAGTGCAGCCGCATCCCGTCGGCCGCGCATCGCGCCAGGGAGGGGTTGAGGGGGCGGTCGGCCAGCTCCTGGCCGCGGACCACACCGACGGTCGGCAGCCCGAGGAGCCGTCCCGCGGCGGCCGTCGCGCGCAGATGGTTGGAGTACGCGCCGCCGAAGGTGACGACGGTACGACCGGCCGCGGCGGCGAGATTGGGCGCCAGCTTGCGCCACTTGTTGCCGATGAGCTCCGGGTGGATGAGGTCGTCGCGCTTGAGGAGGAGGCGGAGACCGCGATGAGTGAAACGGTCGTCCTCGATCTCCTGGAGGGGAGAGGGCAGCTGAGGGCGCAGTGCTGCGAGGTCGAGGTCGTCGGGGCTGCTCACGGGATCATTGTTGCGCCGGTCAGTGATCTCAGCCCGTCCGGCGTTGGAGGACGAGGCCGTCCAGGCCGAAAGCGGGGGGTCCGGGGGCGGCAGCCCCCGGGGGGCCGCTTTACTGCCGGGTGCCGTCACTTCAGCCGCTCGTGGATCCTCCCCCTCAGCCAGTCCATCGTGAACCCTCGCGGATCCACCTTCCCCGGCTGCCACTCCAAGTGACCGATCACCGACCGCTCCGTCCACCCGTGGTGCCGGCACACCGCCGCCGCGGCCTTCTCGATGGCCTCCAGCTGGGCCTCGGGCCAGGGGTCCTCGCCGTCGCCGAGGTTCTCGCACTCGAAGCCGTAGAAGTGCCGGTTGCCGTCGGTGTTGGCCTCGTTGTCCGGCGGGAGGGCCTTCTCGGCGATCACCGCGCGCAGCACGTCGTCGTCGCCGAGGCCGGCGTGGTTGGCGCGGCCGTAGCCGACGAGGTGGACCGTGCCGTCCTTGGTGATCACGCCGTGGCAGAGAGGGCCGGGCAGACCGGCGTAGCCGTCCCGGCAGATCTCGACGGTGCGTTCGCTGCCGCTGGTGACGGTGTGGTGGATCATCACGCCGTACACCGGGCCCCACGGGCCTTTGTGGTTGCGGTTGTGATGCTCCCAGTCGCCCACCTCTACGACGCTGAGGCCCTCGGCCCTGAGGCCGTCGAGGAAACTGCCCGCGGACATGGGTGAGGACATGACCGCCTCCTTCGTACCGTGCCGACGGCCACCCGACGCGACCGCCTGTGGAGGGGGTTGTACCGAAAGTAATGATGCCGTCACACCTCGTGTTCGCGGAGGGGGTGTGGATCCGGCCATTCCGCTCACACCTGGCTGCTGGACAGGATCCCCATTTGTGCCCAGTCGGACGTGATCCATTCCCGCTCTTTCGGGTAATAGCACCGACACGTTCCGTGATGGAAGGCTTGGCCGCGGAGATCGACGCAGCGGCGCACATCGGCGTCGGCTGCGAGAGCGGGGAGGGCAATTCTCATATGTCGGTAGGCGAAGAGGTCCGTTCGGAGCAGGGCAAGCCGCAGCAGAGCCTCGGCACCGCCGCCGCGCGGAACCTGGCCACGACGACCAAGTCGGCACCCCAGATGCAGGAGATCAGCTCACGCTGGCTGCTGCGCACGCTGCCGTGGGTGAACGTCCAGGGCGGTACGTACCGGGTCAACCGGCGACTGACCTACGCAGTCGGGGACGGCCGCATCACGTTCGTGAAGACCGGCGACCGGGTCGAGGTCATCCCCGCGGAGCTGGGCGAACTTCCCGCGCTGCGGTCGTACGAGGACGAGGAGGTGCTCGCGGAGCTGGCCCAGCGCTGCCGGCAGCAGGAGTTCGCACCCGGCAGTGTGATCGCCTCGTTCGGCAGCCAGACCGACGAGGTCTACCTGCTGGCGCACGGCAGGGTCGAGAAGATCGGCACGGGCCCGTACGGCGACGACGCGGTCCTCGGGGTGCTCGCCGACGGCGCCTACTTCGGCGACGCGGCACTGCTCGACCCGGACGCCATCTGGGAGTACACGGCCCGCGCGGACACCGCGTGCACGGTGCTGACCCTCTCCCGCCAGGACGTCGAAATGGTCGCGGAGCGCAGCGACTCCCTGCGTGAGCATCTGCAGCAGCTGCGCTCGATTCCGCAGCAGCGCACCAACAAGTTCGGCGAGAAGGCGGTCGACCTCGCTGCGGGCCACAGCGGCGAACCGGACATCCCGCACACCTTCGTCGACTACGAGGCCAGGCCCCGCGAGTACGAACTGAGCATCGCCCAGACCGTGCTGCGCATCCACTCGCGCGTGGCCGACCTCTACAACCAGCCCATGAACCAGACCGAACAGCAACTCAGGCTCACGGTCGAGGCGTTGAAGGAGCGCCAGGAGCACGAACTGGTCAACAACCGCGAGTTCGGACTGCTGCACAACTGCGAGTACGACCAGCGGCTGCAGCCGCACGACGGTGTGCCCAGCCCCGACGACCTGGACGAACTGCTCAGCAGGCGACGCGGCACCAAGCTGCTGCTCGCCCACCCGCGCGCGATCTCCGCGATCGGCCGCGAGCTCAACAAGCGCGGCCTCGTCCCCGAGACGATCGAGGTGGCCGGCAACCGCATCCCGACCTGGCGCGGTGTGCCGATCTACCCGTGCAACAAGATCCCGGTCTCCGAGGCCCGTACGAGCTCGATCATCGCCATGCGTACCGGCGAGGCCGAGCAGGGCGTCATCGGACTGCAGCAGGCCGGCATCCCGGACGAGATCGAGCCGAGCCTGTCCGTGCGCTTCATGGGCATCAACGAACAGGCGATCATCAAGTACTTGGTGACGGCGTACTACTCGGCCGCGGTCCTGGTGCCGGATGCGCTCGGCGTGCTGGAGAACGTCGAGATCGGCCGGTGGCGGTGACGTTTCTGCACCTGGGAGCAGTGTCCCCGCCCTCCGGGGCGGGTACACCTCGGTCGTATGCGCCCAGCCACAGCGGAAGCGCCACCGTCCGCGGACTGACCGAGGGAGATCCCATGGCCGAGTTCATGACGGAGGCGAAGCAGCGACCCACGGGGGCGCAGTCGCTCGACGGGCACGAGGCGGCCGCGATCCTGGAGCGCACCCGGTCCGGCGTCGACCCCGAACTGCGCGCCGCCATCGACTCGTTGCCCGGCTCCATGCGCCGGATCGCGCTCTACCACTTCGGCTGGGAGCACGCGGACGGCACCCCGGCGGCGGGCAACGCGGGCAAGGCGATCCGTCCCGCGCTCGTCCTCACCGCGGCCGCCGCGCTCGGTGGCCCCCGCGCGCGCGAGGCGGCCGGGCGGGCGGCCGCGGCGGTGGAGCTGGTGCACAACTTCACGCTGCTGCACGACGACGTGATGGACCGGGACACCACCCGCCGGCACCGGCCCACCGCGTGGACCGTGTTCGGCGACGCCGACGCGATCCTCGCCGGGGATGCCCTGCAGGCACTGGCCCTCGGGCTGCTCGCCGAGGACCCGCACCCGGCGTCCCGGCCGGCCGCGGCCCGACTCGCGGCCTGCGTCGTCGAACTGTGCGCGGGCCAGCACGCGGACACGGAGATGGAGCGGCGCGGCCCCGGCGAGATCACCCTCGAAGAGGTGCTGACCATGGCCGAGGCCAAGACGGGCGCACTGCTCGGCTGCGCCTGCGCCCTGGGTGCGCTGTATGCCGGGGCCTGTGACGAGGACGTCGAGGCACTGGACGCGTTCGGCCGCCAGGCCGGGCTCGCCTTCCAGCTCATCGACGACGTCATCGGCATATGGGGCGACCCGCACCGCACCGGAAAACCGGTCGGCGCGGACCTGATGGCCCGCAAGAAGTCCCTGCCGGTGGTCGCCGCGCTCACCTCGGGCACCCCGGCGGCCTCGGAACTGGCCGCGCTGTACGAAGTGCCGTACAGGAAGGGGGACGAGGAGGAACTCGTGCAGACGGCTCTCGCCGTCGAGCGGGCCGGCGGGCGCGACTGGGCTCAGGTCCAGGCCGCCGACCGGATGGCCCGCGCCATGCAGGAGCTGGCCCGCGCGATCCCCGACCCGGAGGCGGCAGGCGGTCTGCTCGCGCTCGCGGAGTACGTGACGCGGCGCACCAGCTGACCACAGCCCCCCCAGACCCCGGAGCCCACCGGGGCGGCCGCGCGGCTCCTGACCCCGCGCGGCCGCCGTGGCTCCGGCCGGCGGGTCCCGCACATCCCCACGGTGTGCGGGGCCCGCCACCCCCTTGGGGCACGGCTCGCCGCGGGGCGCCACAGCCTGTGTCGCGCCCCTTCGTCTCAGTCGCCGGACAGCGGCCGTATAGGCTCAACAGCCGTACAACCGATGTCGGTTGAGGCGAGAGGGCGGACATGGGTGTGGCGATCCGGGCGGCGGACGAGGGCGACCGGGAGCTGGTCGTGCGGCTGCTGGACGAGGCATTCCAGGACGATCCGGTCAGCGGCTGGGTCTTTCCCGGGGACGAGTACCGCCGTACGACCCACCACAGGATGATGGCCGCGTTCACCGGGATCGTGCTCGCCGAGGGCCGGATCGATGTCACGGAGGACGGCAGCGCATGCGCGCTGTGGCTGTCCGTGCCCGCCGAAGAGCACGACGCCGAAGAGGGCGGGGCCGACGACGGTCCCGCCCGGCTGCGCGCCGCCGTCGATCCCGGGAACGAACGCATCGAGCTCATCGCCCGCCTGACCGCGGAGATCCACCCCGTCGGACGCGCCCACGAGTACCTGTGGATGATCGGCGTGGCTCCGAAGCGCCAGGGCGCGGGGATCGGCAGCGCACTCGTCCAGCACGTCCTCGACCGCTGCGACCGCGAAGGCATGCCCGCCTATCTTGAGGCGAGCAACGCCCGCAGCCGCGTGCTGTACGAGCGCCTCGGCTTCGAGCTCAGCGGCCGCCCCCTCGACCTCCCGAACGGCCCGCAGATGTGGCCGATGTGGCGGGAGCCCCGCGGCTGACCCGCCCGCCGCTCCGGGGCGACCGCTGCCTCTCCGGCACGACCGTCGCCACGATCCGCTCCACCGGCCCTGGCACTTGATGCACGACCTGATGACCCGGGTCACCGGCGACCGCACCGGTTGTCCGGCGCTCCCGGAGATGCGCCTCGAAGCCGCCCGGCGAACCGGACTGCGCGCCTCCTACACCGAGTCGGTCCGCGCCGACCTGGAGCAAGGCATGGAGTTATGACCAGAGCGCGGTCCTTCGGCGCCCGCATCAGCCCGGCGAGCACCTCGGGGTCGGGGCGCGAGGCGTCGGTGCAGCCGGGCGTCGATCTGGCGGAGCAGGTCGTCGTGCCCGGTGAAGTAGTTCTAGGCGGTGCCGACCGGCACCGCGGCCGCGGCGTCCACGGCGCGGAACGTCAGGCCGCGGGCCCCCTCTCGCGCGGGACGTCGGTGCAGTCGGGCGTCGACGAGAGTGGCCGCCGTCCCGGCCATGGGGACTCCCCTCCCCTTGCAACCACTACAGATGAAGCACTATAACTGTCGTGGTTCAACTGCGGCCCAGTGAAGGGATCCGGTTTGCGCAAGCTCACCTACTTCGTCGCCTGCTCCATCGACGGGTTCATCGGGGACCCGGACGGCGACGCGTCGTCGATGTTCGCGTTCCTGGACGAGGAGTTCCTCGGGTACCTCGCCTCGACATACCCGGAGACCATCGCGGCCCAGGCCCGCGAGCCGCTCGGCATCAAGGGCGACAACCTCCGCTTCGACACCGTCATCCAGGGCCGGGCCAGCTACCGGCTCGCCATCGACGCGGGGATCACCAGCCCCTACGCGCATCTGCGCGAGTACGTCGCCTCGCGCACCCTGACCCAGTCCCCCGACCCGAACGTCGAGATCATCGCGGAGGACCTGGTGGGCAGGGTCCGCGAGCTGAAGGCCGAGGACGGTGAACTCGGCATCTGGCTGTGCGGCGGCTCGCAGGTCGCCGGTGAACTGCTCGGCGAGATCGACGAGTTGGTCATCAAGACGTACCCGCAGGTGTACGGCTCGGGCATGCCGATGTTCGGCAGCGGCTTCGCGCTCACCGACTTCACGCTGGAGTCGGTGCGCACCTTCGGCAACGGCGTACTCGTCCGCACCTACGCGCGCCGGCGCTGACCGGCCTACGCTGAGGGCATGGACAGCTCAGAACACGTCTGTCCGGTCTGCGGACAGCCTGTGGAAACGGTCGTCAAGCGCCACAAGACCCTGGGCGCGTGGGTCCCGGTCTGGGTGCCGGGCCCGTGCCGCAACCCCGAGTGCGAGGCGTACGTCGCCGAAGGTGCCGCACCGGACCAGGAGGCCGGAAAACACGCCGCGAAGAATTCCTGAGCCCCGTGTCGAGAATCCCGGCCCGGCTCCGACGTCCCCCGTGAGAGCCGCCCACCACGGGCGGTGCGAGCCGAAGGAGCAGAGTCATGAAGTACCTGGTCATGGTGCAGTGCACACAGGCGGACTACGAGGGCATGCAGGGCAAGGCCGGCGCGACCTCCCCGGCCTGGAGCCAGGAGGAGGTCCAGGCCATGTACGCCTTCATGGGCGCCCTCAACGACGACCTGGCCGAGACCGGCGAGATGATCGACGGACAGGGTCTGGCCGAGCCGGCGCGGACCCGGCTGGTGGGCCTCGGCGAGGACGGCAAGAGTGTGATCACCGACGGCCCGTACAGCGAGACCAAGGAGCTGCTGGCCGGCTACTGGGTCCTGGACTGCGCGAGCCTGGAGCGGGTCACGGAGATCGCCGAGCGCATCATCCAGTGCCCCCTGCCCGCCGGGGCCACCAACTACCCCGTGGTGATCCGGCCCATCGACAACGGCTCCGCGGACGTCTGAGCGTCCATGGGCACGACCATCGAGGTCGAGGACCTGCTGCGCCTGCACGCGCCGCAGGTCCTCGGCGCGCTGGTAAGGCGGTACGGGCACTTCGACGCCGCCGAGGACGCCGTACAGGAGGCACTGCTGGCCGCGGCCGGGCAGTGGCCCTCGGCGGGCGTGCCCGACAACCCGCGCGGCTGGCTGATCAAGGTGGCCTCGCGGCGGCTGACGGACGTGCTGCGGTCGGAGCAGGCGAGGCGGGCGCGGGAGGAGAAGGCGGTGGCCCTGACCTCGCGTCTCGCGACCGGGCCGGACCGGGCGCCCCGCGAGGACGACACCCTCACGCTGCTGTTCCTGTGCTGCCACCCGGATCTCACCCCGCCCGCCCAGATCGCGCTGACCCTGCGGGCGGTCGGCGGTTTGACGACGGCGGAGATCGCCCGTGCGTATCTGGTGCCCGAGGCGACGATGGCGCAGCGGATCAGCCGGGCCAAGCAGAAGGTGCGCGGCCTGCGCTTCGGACGGCCGGACCACTGGGAGAAGCGTCTGCCCGCCGTCCTGCACACGCTCTACCTGATCTTCAACGAGGGCTATACGGCCACGTCCGGAGCGGCCCTGCAGCGCCGCGAACTGGCCGGCGAGGCGATCCGGCTGACCCGTACCGTCCACCGCCTGCTGCCCGACGACGGCGAAGTGGCCGGCCTGCTGGCCCTGATGCTGCTCACCGACGCCCGCCGCGACGCCCGCACCGGGCCGCACGGCGAGCTCGTCTCCCTCGACGAACAGGACCGCGGCCGCTGGGACAAGGCCGCGATCGAGGAGGGCGTCGCCCTGGTCACCCGGGCGCTGTCCCGGGGCTGCGCCGGCCCCTACCAGGTGCGCGCGGCCATCGCCGCCGTGCACGACGAGGCGCCGTCCGCGGAGGAGACCGACTGGCAGGAGATCCTCGGCCTGTACGACGTGCTGGTCCGTCTGGTCCCGGGCCCCGTCGAACGCCTCAACCGCGCCGTGGCCGTCGCCATGGTGAACGGCCCGGAAGCCGGGCTCGCCGAACTCGACCCGCTGGAACCAGGGTTGGGCCACCGCCTCGACGCGGTCCGCGGCCACCTCCTGGAGCGCGCGGGGGCGTACGAGGCGGCCCGCTCCGCCTACGAGGCGGCGGCCGCGGGGACCCTGAGCCTCCCCGAACAGCGCTATCTGCAGGGGCGGGCGGCGCGGTTGAGGCCGTAACGTGACGCCATGACAAGCGAGTTGGGGGCATCGCGCCGCCGTGTTTGGCGGTGGGCCGTGGTGGTGTGGGCGATCGCCGTGGCCGTGGGGGGAGGGCTCACCCTGTGGCTGCAGGACTCCGCGGAGCCGCCGCCACCGCTCCGCTGGGAACAGGCAGATCCCTCCGAGGAGCCCGCCGCCCCGCTGCTGAAGGCCACCGAGTGCCCGCACGACGACGGGGCCACGGCCGTTGCGTGCGTCCATGCCTGGCCCTAGGAGCCCTGGGCCTCCTGCACGGGCAGTCCGCCCGTCTCCGGATCGCGGCTCGTCAGGCAGTACGTGCCGCCCGCCGGGTCCCGCATCACCGTCCAGTGCGTGCCGCGCGCGACCGCCTTCGCGCCCAGGTGTTCGTGGGCGGCGCGGGTGGCCTCGATGTCGGCGCAGGCCAGGTCCAGGTGGGCGGTGGCCGGGCGTTCCTCGCCCAGCCGCTGGAGGAGGATGCGGAACGGGAGCCCCGCCGGCGGCATGAGCACATGGAACTCCGGGAGCGAGCCCGGCCGTGACTGCCACTCGGGCAACAGGGCGCTCCAGAAGGCGACTTCCACCTCGTACGCGGAAGGCGCGATGTCGACGCAGACCTGGTCGAGGCGGCTGCCCCGCACGACGGGCGGACGCGTCGCCTCCGCGCGCCACGGCATGGTGCACAGCTGCTGTCCTGCGGGCGACCGCAGTACGGCCCACGTCCCGTGATCGGCGACCACCTCCGCCCCGAGCGCCACCGCCGACCGCATGAACCCCCGTACGTCGGCCACCGGGAAGTCCAGATGTGCACCGCCCGGACCCGAGGCGACCCCCTGCATCTTGACGCAGGCGTCGGCCCCGTCGTGCAGGAGGGTCGTGAACTCCTTGTTCTCGCCGCGGAGTTCGGATGTTCGCGTGTCCGTGACGGCCGTCCAGAACTCGCAGGCGGACGCGAAGAGTCCGGCCGGCCGGTCGACGAAGGCGTAGGTCCACAGGACCTGTCGGCTCACCCCTTCCGCTCCATGAACCGCAGCATGTTCCCCGCCGGATCCCGGAACGCGCAGTCCCGGACCCCGTACGGCATGTCCGTCGGCTCCTGGAGCACCTCCGCGCCGGACTCCCGGACGCGGGCGAAGAGTGCGTCGCAGTCCTCGGTGGTGAAGTTGACCCCGCGCAGCACGCCCTTGGCCAGCAGCTGCTCCATCGCGTCACGGTCGGCGGGGGAGAGGTCGGGGTTGGCAGCGGGCGGCTCCAGGACGATCGACACGTCCGGCTGCAGCGGCGACCCGACGGTCGTCCACCGCATCCCCTCGTACTTGACGTCGTTGCGGATCTCCAGGCCCAGGACGTCGCAGTAGAAGGCGATCGCCTTGTCGTGGTCGTCGACGGCGATGAAACAGTTGTTCAGTTTCAGGTCCATGGGTCCAACCTAAGGTCGATACGGCCTCACGTCCGTCTGGGACGCGTGTACGCCCGCACCACGCAGGGCGGGATCTCCGCGCTCTCCTCGTGCGAGCGGGCCCGGTACGAGCTCGGCGTCTCGCCCACCAGTTCGGTGAACCGGGCACTGAAGGAGCCCAGCGAGGTACAGCCCACCGCCATGCAGACCTCGGTGACGGTGAGGTCGCCGCGGCGCAGCAGCGTCTTGGCGCGTTCGATGCGGCGCGTCATGAGATAGCCGTACGGAGTCTCGCCGTACGCCTCGCGGAAGCTGCGCTGGAAGTGCCCCGGCGACATCAGGGCGGTGCTCGCGAGGGCGGCCACATCGAGGGGCTCGGCGTACTCACGGTCCATGCGGTCGCGCGCCTGGCGCAGCCGTACCAGATCCTCACGATTCACCACGTCAGCATCGCACGACCGGCACGCCCCGGGCGCCGGGTCCTGGCATGCCCTTTGCCTTGAGTTCGCCTGCCGTATGAAAGCGCTTGTTCCCATAAGGGAATGGACCACATAACGTTCCTCGTGGCGGTAGTCATCGTCACGGCCCTGGCGTTCGACTTCACCAACGGATTCCACGACACCGCCAATGCGATGGCCACCTCCATCGCCACCGGCGCGCTCAAGCCGAGAACAGCGGTGCTCGTGAGCGGAGTCCTCAACATCGTCGGGGCATTCCTGTCCACGGAAGTCGCCAAGACGATCTCGGGCGGCATCGTCGACGACACACTCGTCACCCCGGGAATGATCTTCGCCGGGCTGGTCGGGGCCATCCTGTGGAACCTGCTGACCTGGCTGGTCGGACTGCCGTCCAGCTCCTCGCACGCCCTGTTCGGCGGGCTCATCGGCGCCGTCTGGGTCGGTGCGGGCTCCAACGGCGTGCACTTCGACAAGGTCGTCCAGAAGGTGCTGATCCCGGCGGTCGCCTCGCCGGTCGTGGCCGGAGTCGCGGCCCTGATCGCCACCTACCTCGCCTACAAGCTCACCGCCCGCGGCCGCAAGGGCTCCGTCACCAAGGGCTTCCGCATCGGCCAGATCGCCTCGGCCTCGCTGGTCTCGCTCGCCCACGGCACCAATGACGCACAGAAGACCATGGGCATCATCACGCTGACCCTGATCTCGGCGGGCGCCCTCGGCCACGACGCCGGCCCGCCGGTCTGGGTGATCGCCTCCGCCGGTCTCGCCATCGGCCTCGGCACCTACCTGGGCGGCTGGCGGATCATCCGCACCATGGGCAAGGGTCTGACCGAGATCCAGTCCCCGCAGGGCTTCGCCGCCGAGACGGCCTCCACGACCGTCATCCTCACCTCCGCCCACCTCGGCTTCGCCCTGTCCACCACGCAGGTCGCCTCGGGCTCCATCCTCGGCGCGGGCCTGGGCCGGCGCCTCGCGGAGGTCCGCTGGGGCGTCGCCGGCCGCATGGTCGCCGCCTGGCTGATCACGCTGCCCTCGGCCGCGCTGGTCGGCGGCGTCTCCGCGAGCGTGGTCAAGCACGGCGGCAACCTCGGCACCGTCGTCGTCGCCCTGGTCGGCGCCGCCGTGGCCGCCGGCATCGTGGTCGCCTCGCGCCGCAACCCGGTGCACGCCAACAATGTCAACGACGGCCACGAAGTCACCCTCCGCACCGAACCGCCGGCCCGCGTCGGCACGGCCGCCTGAAACACGGGGAGTTCGCAGCATGAACCTCGACTGGAACGCACTCGGCCAGGTCACCGCGGTGAGCATCGGCGTCACCGTCGCCGTGGTCGTCGTCTTCGCCCTCGGCGTACTCGGCCTCGCCCGCTTCGAAGGGGCGCGCGAGGATGGCGGCGGGACCTCGTCCCTCGGCCTCGCCCAGGCCGGCCTGTGCTTCCTCGCCTGCGCGGCCGTGGTGGCATACGGGATCTATCTGATCGTGCCGCAGTTCCACTGAGACCCGGAAGGACATCGGGATGACCACGCCACCCCTGCTGGCCGATCTGAAGGTCGACTACACCGACCCCGACGACCCGGTGCTCATCCGCCCCGACGGAAGCCCGATCGACACCTGGCGGGAGAACTACCCGTACGGGCACCGCATGGAGCGCAAGGAGTACGACTGGCACAAGCGCCTCCAGCAGATCGAACTGCTGAAGCTGCAGAGCTGGATCAAGGAGACCGGGCGCCGGCTCGTCATCGTCTTCGAGGGACGGGACGCGGCCGGCAAGGGCGGCACCATCAAAAGGTTCACCGAGCACCTCAACCCGCGCGGCGCCCGGGTGGTGGCGCTGGAGAAGCCGACCGAGCGCGAGCGCGGGCAGTGGTACTTCCAGCGCTACGTCGAACACCTGCCGACCGCGGGCGAGATAGTCCTGTTCGACCGCTCCTGGTACAACCGGGCGGGCGTCGAGCGGGTCATGGGCTTCTGCTCGGACGACGAGTACCGCCGCTTCATGCGCCAGACGCCCGCCTTCGAGCGGATGCTCGTGGACGACGGCGTCGACCTGATCAAGTTCTGGTTCTCGGTCTCCCAGGGCGAGCAGCGCACCCGCTTCACCATCCGTCAGGTCGACCCCGTACGGCAGTGGAAGCTCAGCCCCATGGACCTGGCCTCCCTGGACCGCTGGGACGACTACACGGCCGCGAAGGTCGCCATGTTCCGCGAGACGGACACGGAGCACGCGCCCTGGACGGTGGTCAAGAGCAACGACAAGAAGCGGGCCCGCGTCGAGGCCATGCGCAGTGTGCTCGCCCGCTTCGACTACACGGGCAAGGACGAGGAGGTCGTCGGCAGCCCCGATCCGCGGATCGTGGGTGCGGCGGCGGGGCTGCTGGAGGCGGGCGAGGACGACCACGAGGGCAGCCACCAGGGCTCCTTCAGGATGCCGCGCTGACCGCTACGGTCGCTCCCGGACGCCGCGTTGCGGGTTGTTACGACCCGTTCCACAACGCGGCGATCGCCTCTGCCGCCGCCCGGCCCTGGGCGTGACCGGCGTTGCCGGCCGGCGCCCTGCCGGCCGGCGACAGCGGGTCCGGGCCGAAGGCGGCGAGGGAGTGCTCGTCGGGGACGACGACCTCGATGAGACCTCCGCGCCCGGCGATCGCGGCCGCGTCTGCCTCCAGCACCGGGTCGGGCAGCGGGGCGACGACGAGCGTACGGGCGTGGTCCGCCGCGAGATCGAGGTTGGTGAGGGAACGTACGCCGCCGTCGATGTAGCGCTCGTGGCCGATCGTCGTGGCGGGCCAGACACCCGGGATGGCGCAGCTCGCGGACACGGCGTCCACCAGGCCGACACCGGCGGCGCGGTCGAAGAGCCGGGTCTTACCGGTGGCGGCGTTCACGGCCACCACGCCCAGCGGGCGCTCCGGCCAGCTGTGCGACGGCAGCCGCCCCTCGATGACGGGACGCCGCTCGGCCTCGGTCACGGTCTCGGCGGCGAGCGCCATCTCGCCGATCCGACGCAGTCGTTCCACCGGGTCGGTGACCTCGGCGGCCACCTTCGCCACGAATTCGAAGGCGGCGGCGAGCGCGCCTTCCCGGGGCTTCAGCTCCTCCCGCTGCAGCGCGGGGTCGACCTGCGCCCGCAACAGCTCGGAGAGCTCCGCACCGCTGCCGATCTGCGCAGCCACGACAGACCCGGCCGAGGTGCCGAGCAGGAAGTCCGCGTCGGTGACGTCGACCCCGCCGTCGGCGAGCCCGGCCAGCAGGCCCGTCGCCCAGGCGATACCCGCCACCCCGCCACCACCGATGACCAGCGCACGCCCGTCCTTCATCCCCGCCCCAGAACTCGACTCCGATGCAACATCACTGCCAAGTCCCCTGTGGGCGGGGGTATTCCCGGTGGGGGAACGCCGAAGGGGCCCGCCCGGCAACCCGGTCGGACCCCTTCAGAATGCCCGTGGACCCGCGATGGTGCACCGATCGCCGGTCCGGTGAACATACCCGCGCACGGGGCGTTCGTCAGGCCTTCTTGGTCTCCTAGTAATGGGGCGGGTCGGTGACCTGCGGGGATGTTTCCTGTGGGGTGCTGACCTGGCTTTTTGGTGATTGGTGGCGATGGGGTGCGACGGTCCTGAGCGGGTGTCTTGCGGACTGTGTGCGGACCGCGACCGTGCTCGACCTCGCCCGAGGTCGTGCGGTGGCCTGCCTCCCAGTGGGCGGTAGGCAGGCCACCGGGTCCCCTTACGGGATGAACTCAAGGAAGGGACGGCCGTGCTCGCGCATTGCCTGGATGGCGTGCTCGTATTCGGTTTCGTCCTCAAGGAGGAGAGCCATGCGTGTCTCGGTGTTGTAGATGGTGCCGAGTCCGAGGTCGGATGTGATCACGACCCAGCCGTCCTCGGTGCCGTTCCACAGGTAGTCCAGGCTCTCGTGTTCGTCTGTCATGGCGTTATCCCGTGCTTCGTGAAGGTGACGACCATGCCGCCGTTGCCGACCGGAATGATCTGAGACGAGCGCATAGGAGAGCCCGCCTTTTCGAAGGTGTCCAGGAGCTGTTTGTCGGCTGGGCTCGGGTAAGCGTAGCCCTTGGGATGTGTGTGGTAGACCAGGATGGTGTCGGCTCGGACAGGGACCTGTACGCGATTGGATACGCCGGAGTAGAGGAAGTACTGGCCACCCGTTCCCTTGGGGCCTGGGCCCAGTTTGTAGACCACGGCGAACTCGACACCGTGCTTGACGGTCAGGTTTTCCAGCTCCGTCACAGACGGTCGTTTGCTGATCTCGACACCGCTGGATCCGGGCAGCCCTTCTGCCTTGCGGGCGCCGTACAAGAGGCGTGTGATCGCGCCTACTTCGCCTTCCGCGGCGATGCCGCTGGGGTTGACCGCGGCCCTGCGCCACCCGGTGAGGCCGCCGATGCCGGTGACCACGATCTGCTGGGTGAGTTCGTCGGCCGCCTCGGCGTACAGGTCGGCCAGGGCGTCGCAGCCCTGCTGGCGGAGCATGTATTCGGCTCGGTAGAGCCGGTAGGCGGGGCGGACGGGGAGGTACTTGTCGACGAAGGCTCCGGCACCCCCGTTCTGCCCGGTTACGGCGTCGTAGGCGTCGCCGAGGAACTCGAAGGGAGCCTTCAAGCCCTGCAGGAAGCCGTCGCCGAAGACCTTCAGTCCTTCGCCGAGGCTATGGACCTTTCCGTCGCCGTCATCGCCCGGTACGGGTGTCATACCGCTCGGGTCGGTGTACAGGGTGGGGGCGTTGTTGGCGTAGGCGTATGCCGAGATGTACGGGCTGCTGCGGTCAGGAGTTGCGGGGTCGGGGCGGTTGAAGCGGCCGGTGGCGGCGTTGTACTGGCGGGCGTGCAGGTCGAGGTTGCCCGTCGTGGTCTCGTAGCGGGCGCCCGTGTAGGACGGGGTGCTCGCGGGGGCGCCGCTGGTCACTGTGTTCTGGACTCGGGTGCCGTACGGGTCGTAGGCCCAGCGCTGGTAGAGGGTGCCGGTGTTGCCGGTGACATCGACCGGGGAGCCCTGGGTGTCGTGGTGGTAGTAGAACAGCGCGCCCGAGCCGGTCTTGGTTGCCGTCGGTTGGCCGAGCGGGTCGTAGCGGTAGGACTGCTTGATTGCCCAGGCGCTGTCGTACTCGGTGGCCAGGATCGGCTGTGGGGCGTTGGGGTCCCACTGGGTGCGGTTGGTGACCGTGCCGTCCTTGGAGGCGGTGACCTGGTTGCCGCTGGCGTCGTGGTCGTAGGTGTAGCTGCTGCCGCCGACGGTGGCGGCGGAGATCTGTCCGGCCAGGTCGTAGGTGTAGCCGTCGGTGCCGGCCCTGGTCTGGTTGCCCTCCCCGTCGTAGTCGTAGGCAGTGGTTGTGCTGCCGCTGGTGGTGGACTTGAGCTGGTCGGCGTCGTCGTAGGCGGTGGTCCAGGTGTACTGGGCAGCAAGACCACCTACGGCTACGACGACAACGGCCGCCTGACCACCACGGTGGAGCCGCGCGGCAACGTCTCGGGCGCAGATCCCGCCCAGTACACCTGGACCACCGCCTACGACGCGGCCGGCCACGTCCTCAGCCAGAGTGACCCCTACGGGAACAAGACGGTCACCAACGCCTACGACGGGGACGGCCGGCTGTCCGCCAGGACGGACGCGCTGGGCAACAAGACCGCCTACGAGTACGACGAGCTGGGCCGCCTGAGCACGGTCACCGCCCCGGACGGTGGCACCACGCACCTCGGCTACGACGTGCTCGGCAACCTGACTTCCCGTAAGGATGCCAACGGCCACACCACCAACTACGGCTACGACGACACGGGTCGCCTGAACAAGATCACGGACCCGCTCGGCCGGGCCACCTCGTACGGCTACGACGTCGACGGCAACCGCACCAGCACCACCAACGCCCGCGGCCAGAAGGTCACCAGCACCTACGACGCCCGCAACCTGCTGACCCAGACCACCTACTCCGACGGCACACCGACCGTCACCAACACCTACGACACGACCGGACAACCCAAGACCATCAAGGACGGCACCGGCACCCGCACCGTCACCTACGACGGTGAGGGACGGCCGCTGACCATCACCTCACCCGGCGCCACGAACCCGTTCAAGTACGTCTACAACGACAACGGCACCCTCAAGAGCCGCACCTACCCCGACGGCCGCGCCATCACCTACAGCTACGACAGCGACGGCCACATCCTCGGCCAGACCGCGGGCGGCAAGACCACCAACTACACCTGGGACGCGGCCGGCAACCTGCTGACCGCCAAGCTACCCACCACCACTGCCGTCACAGAGGCCCGCACCTACGACCGCGCGGGACGCCTCGCCTCGGTTTCCCAGGGCACCGGCGCCCGCTTCGTCGACCGCGACGCCAACGGCCGCGTCACCAAGGACTACTTCAAGGACTCAACCACCACCGGCCTGGCCGACCGCTACGACTACGACGCGGCCGGTCGCATGACCCGCGCCTGCACCGACGCCTCCGCCACCGTCTCCTGCCTGACCACCACCGGCGGCAGCACCTACCACTACGACCAGGTCGGCAACCTCACCAACAGCTCGACCTCAACCAGCACCCGCAACAACACCTATGACGACGCCGATCAGCTCTCCCGCAGCGTCGACGGCACTACCACCGACTACACCTACGACGCCGACGGCAACCTCACCAAGGACGCCGCCGGCAGCTACAGCTACGACCCGCTCGGCCGCCTGAAGTCCGCCACCCTCGGCAGCGACACCTACACCTTCGTCAACGACGCCGATGGCAACCGCACCACCACCAGTAAAAACGGCACCCTGTCCCGCACCTCCCGCTGGGACGTCGTCAACCCCCTGGCGCAGATCGCCACCGACACCGGCAGCACCGGCGCCCTGATCGCCGACTACCAATACAACCCCGACGGCATCGCCGAATCCCAAAACCGGTCCAACGGCACCTTCTACATGCGCCATGACCGGCAGAACTCCATCACCGCGGTCTACGACGCAGCCGGCAAAGAGAACTACACCTATACCTACAACGCCTGGGGCGTCTCCACCGCCAAGGCCAGCACCACCGACGGCCAGACCAGCATCTTCGGCTACACCGGCCAGTACAAAGACCCCTACCTGACCGGTCGGCTCAACCTGCGCGAGCGCGGTTACGCCCCTGCCAGCGGGCGCTTCACCACCCCCGACCCCGACCCCGCTGCCAACGACAGCCCGAACCAGTCCCCGTACGCCTACGCCAACAACGACCCCATCAACCAGTCCGACCCCTCCGGCCGCTGCCCGCTGTGCGTCAGCGCCGGCATCGGAGCCGTCGTCGGCGCCGCCATCGAAGGGGGCATCTACGGCTGGCGGCACCGCAACGGCGGCTTCAGCTGGGGCGGCTTCGGCCAGGCCGCCGGAGAAGGAGCCATCACCGGCGGCATCGCCGGAGCCCTCATGCCCGGCGCCGGCAACGCAGCCGTCGAAGCGCTCGGCCTCACCGGCGGCCGCGCACTGGCCACCTCGACCGCCGTCAACGCCGCAGTCGGAGCGGGCTTCTCCTGGGCTGTCAACGAAGCCCACTGCCAGCCCACCACCCCCTGGGACCTGCTCATCGGCGCCGCCGGAGGCGGCAGCAGCAGCCTCCTCGGCCCCGCCTTCAGCTGGCTGAAGGGCAAGCTGTCTGGTACGCCCGCGACCGTGCCCCCACGATTCGGTCCAGGGGCAGCACACGCCGGTGATCCCGCCGTCGCTGCCGATCCAGGCCCGCACCTCGCACTCGGGCTGCAGAATGTCTACGGCGGGGAGCGAGGAATTTTGGCCAAATTCGCTCAGGAGAAGGGGGCGATCACCTTCACGGATCCGATGTTTAAGATCCCGGCCGGTGGAGCCACCATGTCTCCGAAGATGGTCGCGGATATGATCGACCTCGTGATCACCAAAAACGGCAAAATATCTTTCAACATGCAGGGCATAATCAACATCGAAGAGATGTTGTCCGGTGCGCCAACTCGAGCCGGACAATCCGTCACTGCAGAGGAACTCAGATACATATGCGGGAAAAAGGCGGCACGCGCAATCACCACCTTCTACAACGGTGATCCGCCCTGCTGATCTATGAATCGAACCTGGGGAGTCGTCCTCCCGTGCCCGCTGGACCGTGCTGCCCGCGCTCGCCCTCGGGCTGCCCGCCGGGGCCGTGCTCGGGCGGCTCCTCGACGACCTGCTGCCCGGCGCCCTGGCC
>NZ_JBSFJW010000040.1:0-81865 GCF_053598255.1 Streptomyces sp. NPDC001157 | reverse complement strand
GGAACTCGGTCAAGGGCCAGATGTACGGCATCCCGCACGGCCGCGGCGCCAACCTGCTGATGTACAAACGCCGGAGGGGCTATGAATAGCCCGTCCTGCGTTTGAGGAGCGGGGCCGTTCAGGCCGAAAGCGGGGGTCTGGGGGCGGCAGCCCCCAGGGGACGGTGGGGGTCCCCCTCTGGGGGAGGGTAGGGGCGGCGGGGGCGAGGAAAATTCAGTGCACCGGCACCGGGCTCCGCCGCGCAGCGACCCGCGCCGCCCGCGTCCCGAACACCGTGATCGTCACGACCCCCAGCACCGCCAGCAGCCCGACCGCGACCGTTCCGCCCCAGCCCCCGGCGTGGAACGCCAGCGCCCCCACCGTGCTCCCCGCACTCGACCCGACGTAGTACGCCGACTGGTACAGGGCGGAAGCCTGCGCACGACCCGTCGTCGCCGTCTTGCTCACCGCCGACGACGCGACCGCATGCCCCGCGAAGAACCCCGCGGTGATCAGCACCAGCCCCAGCAGCACCGGCACGGGCGACCCCGCCAGGGACACGAACAGGCCCGTCGCCGTGGTACCGCCCGCCAGGTACAGGGCCCCGCGGCGGCCCAGCCGCCCCACCAGCCGGCCCGCGGTCGAAGCGGACACCGTACCCACCAGGTACACCAGGAAGATCGACCCGATGATGCCCTGCGGCAGCGAGAACGGCGCCTCCGTCAGGCGGTAACCGATCACCGTGTACACCCCGCCGAACACCGTCATGAACAGCGCACCGATCGCGTACAGCCGGCACAGCAGCGGGTTCGACAGGTGGTCGCGGACCGTACGGGCAAGCACCCGCGGCCGCAGCGAGCCCGCCTTGAAGTGGCGCGGAGCGGGCAGCAGCAGCCGGAACGCCACCGCGCACGCCACCGCGATCGCCCCGATCACACCGACCGCGACCCGCCAGCCCCACTCCTGCGCGACCCAGCCGGTGATCACCCGGCCGCTCATCCCGCCGACACTGTTGCCCGCGACGAACAGCCCGATCGCCGTGACCAGCGCCTTCGGCCGGACCTCCTCCGCGAGATACGCGGTAGCCGAGGCAGGCAGCCCGGCCAGCGCCGCCCCCTGCATCGCCCGCAGCACGACCAGCACGCCCAGCGACGGCGCGAACGGCACCAGGAGCCCCACCGTCACCGCGACCGCCAGCGACCCGGTCATCACCGTGCGACGTCCGAACCGTTCCGACAGGGCACTCATCGGAAGGACGAACACCGCCAGTCCACCGGTCGCCGCCGCAACGGTCCAGCTCGCCTCACTCGCCGCCACCCCGAACTCGCCCGAGATCAGCGGCAGCAGGGCCTGCGTGGAGTACAGCAGCGCGAAGGTCGCGACCCCCGCGAGGAAGAGCGCGAAGCTCATACGGCGGTAACCGGGACCGCCCGGGGCCATACGGGAATCGGCGACATCGACGGCAGGGACAACGGATTCGGCGCCCACGACGGTGGACGCCCCGGTACTGGCGGGAGACATGCCTCGAAGCTACGTACGGCCCCGCTCATCCGTCCAATGCATGGAATCGCCATAATCGTTCCCATGGTGCATCAGCAGAGGTCACAAGCTCGCCTGTCACCGTCCAGTGACACAAAAGACACCGAGGACATCGTCTCGCTGCTCGCCCCGCGCCTCGCCCACTTCGCCGGCGTCGCCCGCACCGAGCACGTCACACGCGCCGCCCAGGAGATGCAGGTCCCGCAGTCCACCCTCTCCCGGGCCATGGTCCGGCTGGAGCAGGACCTGGGCGTCGACCTGTTCGCCCGCCGCGGCCGCACCGTCTCGCTCACCCCGGCCGGCCGCACCTTCCTCGGCTCCGTCGAACGCGCCCTCGCCGAGATCGAGCGCGCCGCCGACGAGGTCCGCGCCGACGCGGACCCGGCCACCGGCAAGGTGGCCTTCGGCTTCCTGCACACCATGGGCGCCGAGACGGTCCCGGGCCTGATCCAGGCCTTCCGCGTGGATCATCCGCGCGTTCGCTTCAGCCTCGTCCAGAACTACGGCGAGGCGATGCTGGAGAAGCTGCGCGCGGGCGAACTCGACCTCTGTCTGACCTCCCCGGTCCCCGACGCCCCCGACCTGGTGGCCCGCCGCCTCGACGAACAGAAACTCCGCCTGGTCGTCCCCGCCGACCATCCCCTCGCGAGCCGCCGCCGCATCCGCCTCGCGGAAGCGGCCGACGAAACCTTCGTCACCCTCGAACCCGGCTACGGCATGCGCCTCATCACGGACGCCCTGTGCAAGGAGGCCGGCTTCAAGCCCCGTATCGCCTTCGAGGGAGAGGAGGCGGAGACCCTACGAGGCCTCGTAGCGGCCGGGCTGGGAGTCGCCCTCCTCCCACCACCGGCCTTCCCCCGCCCAGGAGTTGTGGAGCTCACGGTCACAGCTCCACGCGCGGTACGCGAAATCGGCGTGGCCTGGCTCGACGGCCACCCGGACACACCCCCGGTGGCCGCCTTCAAAAGATTCCTGCTCTCAAGAAGGGGCAACCTGCTCCCGACGTGAGCGGCAGCGCCCCTTAAGGGGCGCGGGGCTGTGTCGATTTGCGGCTCCGCCGCGTGGGCGCGAGCAACCACAGACAATCCGCACCCGCCAACGACCCATCCGCCCCAACGGCGTTAGCGGCGCAACGACTTGCCAAAACCCGCAGCCAAGGGCATCCGCAACCCCAACGGCGGCGGAGCCGCCAACGCATCCTCCACCGGCCGCGAGAACGAACGCCCGAACAACGCCCCCATCACGAAATCCTCGGCCAGCGCCAGCACTTCACTCCGGTACTGATGCAACCCATGACCGTCGGAGTGCACTTCGAACCGGCATACATCCCGGTTCGCCTTCTTCGCCCGCGCCGCCAGCCGGAAGGACAGCTCGGGGTCGGAGACGCCGTCATTCGTGCCATGCACGATCAGCACCCGCCGCCCCGCCAACTGCTTCACCGGTTCAGGCGAAGCGGCGACGTCCTCCTCGGGCAGCCAAGGCGCCATCGCCAGCACGGAGTTGACGGCCTCGTGGCCGCCCGCGCGCAGTGCGGCCCGGCCGCCCATGCCGAGGCCGACGAGGCAGACGGGGACGTCGCCGTAGCGTCGTACGGCTTCGTCCGCGGCCCAGGAGGCGTCCTGCGCCAGATGGGCCTCGCTGCCGTTCCAGCCTCGGTAGCGGTAGTGGACGACATGCGTGGCCAGGCCCTCCTCCCGCCCCGCGCGGGCCAGACGCCGGCCGAGTGCGCGTACGGAGGCGGTCGCCAGCATGGGGGACGGTCTGCGGGCCGACTCCTCGTCGCCGCCGGGGAGCAGCAGAACCACTCCGCTCACCGCCGTCGGTTCCGGGCCGAGCGCCCTCCCCAGCCGGGCCCGTCGAACCGGCGTCGATTGGTGTGCCATGACAGAACAGTGTCAGAAGCGCGGGTGTACGTGCCCCGTCCATGCGGTCACCGTTACGTATCGACGGAGTTGTACAACCGGCGATCTACGCGCGTAGGAGGTAGAGTGCGGAAATGACGAGCCAGACCATCTCGAACACCCCGACGCCGGAGCAGATCCGCCGGGCGCCGAAGGTTCTGCTGCACGACCACCTCGACGGCGGTCTCCGCCCGGGGACGATCGTCGAACTCGCCCGCGACGCGGGCTATGACCGCCTCCCCGAGACCGACTCCGACAAGCTCGGCGTCTGGTTCCGGGAGGCCGCCGACTCCGGTTCGCTGGAGCGGTACTTGGAGACCTTCTCCCACACCGTCGGCGTGATGCAGACCCGGGACGCGCTCGTCCGGGTCGCGCGCGAGTGCGCCGAGGATCTCGCCGAGGACGGGGTCGTGTACGCCGAGGTGCGGTACGCCCCCGAACAGCATCTGGAGGGCGGGCTCAGCCTCGAGGAGGTCGTCGAGGCCGTCAACGAGGGCTTCCGGGAAGGGGAGCGGCTCGCGCGTCAGAGCGGTCGCCGGATCCGCGTCGGCGCGCTGCTCACCGCCATGCGGCACGCCGCCCGCGCCCTGGAGATCGCCGAACTCGCCAACCGCTACCGGGACCTGGGGGTGGTGGGCTTCGACATCGCCGGCGCCGAGGCCGGTTATCCGCCCACCCGGCACCTTGATGCCTTCGAGTATCTGAAGCGCGAGAACAACCACTTCACCATCCACGCCGGTGAGGCCTTCGGGCTGCCGTCGATCTGGCAGGCCCTGCAGTGGTGCGGCGCCGACCGGCTCGGGCACGGGGTGCGCATCATCGACGACATCCAGGTGCACGCCGACGGCTCGGTGAAGCTCGGGCGGCTCGCCTCGTACGTACGGGACAAGCGCATCCCGCTCGAACTGTGCCCCAGTTCCAACCTCCAGACCGGGGCCGCGGAGTCGTATGCCGAACACCCGATCGGGCTGCTGCGCCGACTGCACTTCCGTGCGACCGTGAATACGGACAATAGACTCATGTCCGGCACAAGCATGAGCCGGGAATTCGAGCACCTTGTCGACGCCTTCGGTTATTCGCTCGACGACATGCAGTGGTTCTCCGTCAATGCGATGAAATCAGCGTTCATTCCTTTCGATGAACGACTGGCGATGATCAATGACGTGATCAAGCCCGGATATGCCGAGCTGAAGTCCGAATGGCTGTTCCAGCAAACCGCCTCCACCAGCGGTTCTGTGTCCTCGGGAGACTAACTGGGGATATTGGGGTGTATGGAATGGGGACGGGTATTCACAACCCGTCCCCATTTCGATGTTTGCGGCGGGCGGGTGCCCGTGTTTACGGTCGAGACACCGCTCACATTTCCGCAACCCCATTCGAGGATGCATTTCATGAAGCAGTCTGCTGCCAAGACCCTCGGTGTCGCCGCTCTTGGTGCCGCCTTTGCCGCCACGGGCGCGGGCGCCGCGAACGCGGCCCCGGCGGTCCCGGACGCCACCGGCACGCTGGACTCCGTCACCAGCGCGCTCCCGGCGCAGAACGTCTCCCAGGCGCTGCCGGGTGCCCAGGCGGCGGTGGCCCAGGGCAAGCCCACCCTCGAACGCGGTCTGTCCTCCGTGCAGCCGTCCGCCCGTGCGCTCGCCGACGGCCCGTCCGCGCCGGTCGCCGGGCTGCTCGGCGGTCTGCCGGTGCAGTCGAGCCTGCCCACCCACGGCCTGCCCGTGAACGGCATGCCGATCGGCTGAGCCGCCGCCCTGCGAACGCGCCGATGGGGCGCACCCCCGGGCACGGGGTGCGCCCCATCGGCGTACGTATGAGGAAGGGCTCACCAGGCGGCGCGGGTCGCCTTCTCCTCGGAGGGCAGCAGGATCCACAGCGCTATGTAGAGCAGGAACTGCGGGCCCGGCAGCAGACAGGACAGCAGGAAGATCACACGCATGGTGGTCGCGGAGGTGCCGAAGCGCCGCGCCAGACCGGCGCACACGCCGCCGATCATGCGGCCGTGGGTGGGGCGGACGAGGGCGGACATGTGCGGCTCCTTCGTGAGCGTCGGGGTGAGGCGGCCTCTTGGTGGCTTCCTCATCTGCCTTCCACGCTACGGAGACGAAGGGGGCAAAGCGTCGCTCTAGGGTGCGATCCCGACCCTGGGAAACGTCGGGGTTCGACCCTGAACCGCTTCCTCCTGGCGGACGGCCGCCCGCTCGTCCCTCTCGGACCTGCGGCGGAGCCAGGAGCGGGCCGCGGGGACGACGGCGAGGTGGGCGAGGGCCACACCCACGGTGTTCAGCATGAGCGAGTCGACGTCGGGGACCCGGCCGGGCACCCCGGTCTGCAGCAGCAGGATGCCCGCGGAGACCAGCGCGCCCGCGGCGACCGTACGGACGAACGAGGCGAACGGGAAGGCCCACGGTCTGCCGTGCGCCATCGGGAGCAGGACGCCGAGCGGCGCGAGGAGGCCGATGCCCTCGCCGATGCGGTGGGCCGCCGCGGGCCGGCCCAGCGCCAGGTCAGCGCGTATGCCGGCGAACGGATGCAGGTTGGGGGGCATCACCCAGGGCACATCCAGCGGGCGCAGCGTGAGCCAGGCGACGAACGCGAGGTGTGCGACAAGGAGGACACCCCCTGTCGCACGGACGCGGATCGCGGCGTTGCCGCCGATGGAGCCTTGACGCTGCACGACCCCCTAGACGCCGCGTGCGGCACGATCGGTTCCGGCTTGTCCGCAGGTACCTGTATGAGGCTTCCGCCACACGCCCTCTTCAGGCCCGGTTCACCTCAGGGGTGCTTCAGAGCCTGTGTCATATCCCCGGGCGGGCGCGCGACGCCTGGCACGCACTCCCCCACTGCCTCAAAGGCGTGGGGGGACCCCCGTCGAGGGCGCTCCGGCGCCTTGCGATCGCACGCTCCCCCACGCTCGAACAGGCTCGCGCGGGGGCACCCCATGACGCCGCGCGCTGATCCGGCCGGGGATATGACACCGGCTCTCAGCCGCCCGTGATCTCGCTCGACGGCGGCTGCTCGGTGCCCGGGCGGGAGCGGACCTCGTCCGTGCACTCGTAGCGGCGCAGTGGATCCTTGCCGGGGCCGCCGAGGATGACCGAGCCGTCGCCCTCGGCCGCCGCCGAGTCGGAGAACGTGCAGACGACCTGGGCGAGCGCGAAGGACGTGAGGTCACCGGGCCGGTTGCTGAGCCGGAGTGTGTCGTCGGGGTCGCCGGGGCGGGGGCCGCTCACGGTCATGCCGCCGCGTACGTCCGTGCTGTACCCGGCCTCCTTCTCGGCGGCCGACGGCGTCGCCGCGAGCTGGTCGAGCAGCCCCTGCGCCACCAGCACCCGCCGTTGCGAGTCCGGGGAGCCGTCCGGGACCCGTACCGTCCGGTCCACGGCGACCAGCGAGGACCCGCACAGCAGGAACACCTGCACCGGCAGCCCGCGCGAGGCCTGCGTCGAGACGTTCGGCTCGGCCGGCGAGCACTGCACCTGGGAGGGCGCCGCCCCGAAGTCCGTGGGCACCTCGGTGGGCCGGATGCCGCAGCCGGTGACCAGCGCGGCCATGCCGACGAAAAAGGGGAGCGCCAGGAGACGTCGTACGGTCATGAGGCGTTCCCGTTCTTCCCCGTGTCCTTCTCGGACTCCTCCGTCAGCGCCGACGCGTCCCGCGGCAGCCGCAGGGTGAACACCGCGCCGCCGTCGGGGGAGTTGGCGGCGGTGATCTCACCGCCGTGGATATGGGCGTTCTCCAGGGCGATGGAGAGCCCGAGGCCGCTGCCCTCGGAGCGGGGGCGGGAGGCGCTCGCCTTGTAGAAGCGGTCGAAGACGTGCGGCAGAACGTCCTCGGGGATGCCCGGCCCATGGTCCCGGACAGCGATCTCGATCTCGTCGTCCTCTGTCCGCACCGACACCCGCACCGGCGACCCGCCGTGCTTGAGCGCGTTGCCGATCAGGTTGGCGAGGATCACGTCCAGGCGGCGCGGGTCGACGCGGGCGTGGATGCCGCGCTCGGCGTCCAGGTCGACCGCGTCCAGCCAGGCGCGGGCGTCGATGCAGGCGGTGATCTGGTCGGCGAGGTCGACGTCGTCCAGGACCAGCCGTGCGGTGCCCGCGTCGAAGCGGGTGACCTCCATGAGGTTCTCGACGAGGTCGTTGAGCCGCCGGGTCTCACTGACGACGAGCCGTACGGCGGGCTCGATCATCGGGTCCATCGACCCGGAATCCGCCTCCAACTCCTCCTCCAGGATCTCTGTCACGGCGGTGATCGCGGTGAGCGGTGTACGGAGTTCATGACTCATGTCGGCGACGAAGCGCCGGGACGCCTCGTCCCGCGCGGCCATGTCCTCGACCCGTTTCTCCAGCGCCTCGGCCGCATAGTTGAACGTCCGTGACAGATCTGCGAGTTCGTCGGTCCCGGACACCCTCAGCCGGGTGTCCAGCTTGCCCTCGCCGAGCCTGCGCGCGGCGACCCCGAGCCGCTGCACCGGCTTGAGCACGGTCGAGGCGGCGGCCTGCGCGAGCAGCGCCGAGCCGACCAGCGCGAGCCCGGTGGCGATCCCCAGCGACCAGGCGAGGGAGTTGAGGTCCTTGGCCTCCGGCTCCAGCGACTTGAGCATGTAGCCGGTCGCCCCGCCGTTGATCACCTTCGTGCCCGCCACCAGGTACGGGGTGCCGTGGTCGACGACGCGCTGCCAGTACAGGTGGTAGGCGTACTTGTTGCCCGAGTCGACCTGCTGTTTCTTGTTCACGGCCGCACGCAGCGACTTCGGCACGTCCTGCAGCGAGAAGCCGTCCAGGCCGCCCGAACTGCCGTAGACGGTCCTGCCGTCGGCGTCCTGGGCGACGAGCAGCACGCTGAAGCGCTGGCTGCTGTTCGCCATCTGCCCTGCGGTGTGCTGCAGTTCGTCCTGCGAGGGATGCGCGGTCAGGGTGCCCGCCCGGGTCTGCATCGCCTGCCGGAAGTCCCCGAGCACCGCGTCCTGGGTGCGGGTGAGCACGGCCTCGCGGTTGAGCCAGTACGCGATCCCGGACGCGGACACGGCCGCGGTGAGCGCCACCAGCCCGAAGACGACGACCAGGCGCAGGCGCAGACTGGTGAAGCGCAGCCGTGAAAGATGTCCCTTGCGAGTCGCGGCCCAGCCGCGAACCCCCCCTTGCGCTTCGGTCACTGAGGCGTGTCCAGCCGGTAACCCACGCCGCGCACGGTACGGATCAGCGTCGGGGACGACGGCACGTCCTCGACCTTGGCACGCAGCCGCTGGACGCACGCGTCCACCAGCCGGGAGTCGCCGAGGTAGTCGTGCTCCCACACCAGCCGCAGCAGCTGCTGCCGGGACAGCGCCTGGCCGGGCCGGCGGCTCAGCTCCAGGAGCAGCCTGAGCTCGGTCGGCGTGAGCTGCAGGTCCTCGCCGTTCTTGGTCACTGTCATCGCCGCGCGGTCGATGACCAGGCTGCCGAAGCTCGCCGCGTCGGTCGACTCGCGGTCCCCGCGCCGCAGCACGGCCCGGATCCGGGCGTCGAGCACCCGTCCCTGGATCGGCTTGACCACGTAGTCGTCCGCGCCGGACTCCAGGCCCACGACCACATCGATGTCGTCGCTGCGCGCGGTCAGCAGAATGATCGGCAACTGGTCCGTGCGCCGGATGCGCCGGCACACCTCGAACCCGTCGATGCCGGGCAGCATCACATCCAGCACGATCAGGTCCGGCCGCTGCTCGCGAAGGAGCTTCAGACCGTCCTCACCGGTGGCAGCGGTGGCAACCCGGTGTCCCTGGCGCGTAAGAGACAGCTCCAGGGCCGTACGGATGGCGTCGTCATCCTCGATCAGCAACAGGGTAGGCACGCGCTCATTCTGGCCCATGGTGGGTCGGGGTTTCGACTCCTGCTGCGGACCTGTATTCCTGCGTGCCCGTACCGCTCTTCTCTGTGACCGCGCTGTGTCTTCCCTGCGGCCGACCCCTGTGACAGGTCTGTGACAGTCGGCGGACACGGCCATGAAGGTGCGAGGGCAAGCTTTTCGGCACAGGCAAGGAAGCACCGCTGAGACACCGCGGAGATACACCGCCTGAGCAAGCCGAACACCGGAAGTCCACGACGGGGGGCGCGAGATGAACATGCTGCACAGCACCAGCACCAGCGCAGTGATCACGCGCCTGCACGACGTGAACGGGGGCCGGGGTTCCGAGAAGTCCGGTGCCGTGAGCGGGCGGGGGTGCGCTCGCGGCGCCGGGCGTCAGCACACCGCGTACATGACGGTGGTTGACGGTTTCACGGGGGAACCGCACGGGGGAAGCGCGTACAGGGAGGACACGGGGGAGCGTCGGTCGCTGTCGGAGGCGGAGTTCACCGCCTACGTCCAGGAGCGCCGCGCCTCCCTGTACGCCACCGCGTACCACCTGACCGGTGACCGCTTCGAGGCCGAGGACCTGCTGCAGAGCGCGCTGTTCTCGACGTACAAGGCCTGGGACCGGATCAGCGACAAGGCCGCGGTCGGGGGCTACCTCCGCCGCACCATGACGAACCTGCACATCAGCGCGTGGCGCCGCCGCAAGCTGAACGAATACCCGACCGAGGAGCTGCCGGAGACGCCCGGCGACACGGACGCGATGCGCGGCACGGAGCTGCGCGCGGTCCTGTGGCAGGCGCTCGCCCGCCTCCCCGAACTCCAGCGCACCATGCTGGTCCTGCGCTACTACGAGGGCCGCACGGACCCGGAGATCGCGGAGATCCTCGACATCAGTGTCGGCACGGTGAAGTCCAGCATCTGGCGGTCGCTCCGCCGGCTGCGCGAGGACGAGGTCCTCAGCTTCGGCCGTGACGAGGAGGACGCCTTCGGGGAGCTCGTCGCCTGAGGGTTGGGGGGAAGCAAGTAACGGGGGAAGTACGGGGGAGCGGTAACCGAGGGGGGACCCACGGGGGACCAACGGGGGTTCACGGGGGAAGCCCACGGGGGAACGGGGGAGAGCGGGACTGGAGGGCCGGGGGGTCCGCCCAGTCCCGCTTTTTGTCTGTGCGCTCCCGCTGCTGGGAGTGCGGTCAGCGTGTGGGGGTCGCCGCGGGGCGTCGGCCCACCGCGGCCGCGGCCAGCCGGCCCAGGGCCTCGTCCCGGTCGCAGGCGTGGGCGCCGAGGGCGGTCTGGCGGGCGATGATCGAGCGTTCCTGGCGCATCAGGCGCCAGCCGCGGCGCAGCAGGAACGGGACCGACTTGCGGCCCTCCTTCAGATCGCGCAGGAAGCGGCGGCGGAAGGTGCGGACCGCGCCGCGGTTCAGGCACAGGGCGTCGGCCAGCAGCCCCAACTCCTGGCAGCGCTCGACGATCTCGGCCGCGAAGATGCCCTCCGCGATGAACAGCGGGGTCCGTCCTATGTCGACGGTCACCTCGCCCGTGCGGGCACTCAGCGAGATGTCGTAGACCGGGACGTTCGTACGGCCGGTGCGGCACAGCTCGGCGATCGCGGCGACGGCCGTGTCCGTGTCCCAGGAGCCCGGGTGGTCCCAGTCGATGTCGGAGCTTCCCGCCACGAGCGGCAAAGTCGGGTCCTCGCCCTCCTTGTAGAAGTCGTCGAGGCGCAGCACGGGCAGGCCGGAGCGGGCGGCGACAAGGGACTTGCCCGAGCCCGAGGGGCCGCACAACAGCACGACGCGGGCGGGGGAGGGGAGATGGATGCTCACGGGACACCAGTTTGACGTATTCCGTACGCCCTGCCGACCCCGCGGGTCGGCTTTGGAGTGCGCATCACATCTCAACTACCCTTCGTGTCGACCTGATTACTCAGCGAATCCAAGGTGACTACTGCAATGGCACGACACGCTTCCCCCTCCAAGCCCCACGCCCAGCGCGCCCTGATCGCCCTCGCCACCGTCACGGCGGCGCTGGGCGCGAGCGCGGCGACCGCGTCCGCGGACTCCACGGCCGCCGTGAAGGTGCCGTTGTCGCCGACCACTGCGGCGGGCGCGCTCAGCAAGCTCGACCCTCAGAAGAGCCTCCAGGCGCCGACCGGCCAGGTGCGGTCCGTCACCGGGTCCGTCCAGGGCCTCAAGCGGGGCGCCCTCACCCGCAACACCGTCGACCCGACGAACTACCACATCGCCGGCCCGCTCTCCGGTCTGGCCTTCCTCGCTCAGGAGAGCCCGGTCGGTACGGTGCCGGCGGCGCTGACCACGGCCGCCATGCTGCTGGGCGGCCCGCGCCTGGTCTGAGCCCGGCCCGCGCATGAGAGAGAGCCGCGTCTTCCCCGGACGGAGGGAGGACGCGGCTCTCGGCTTCGCAGAGGGCTCAGTACGCCGAGCCCGACGCGCCCAGCGACCCCGTCGGGTGCCAGACCGTCTTCGTCTCCAGGAACGCCGTCATGCGGTCGATGCCCGGCGTCGCCGACCAGTCGACTTCGTCCACAGGCTGTGGACGCAGAACCCGCTTCAGGTTGTCCGCCGCCGCGATCTCCAGTTCCTTCGCCAGTACGTCATCGGCGCCGGCGAGGTCGATCGCGTTGACGTCCTGGTGCGCGGCCAGCGGCGTGGCGATCTCCGCCGTACGGCCGGAGAGGACGTTGACGACGCCGCCGGGCAGGTCGGAGGTGGCCAGGACCTCGCCCAGGGAGAGCGCGGGGAGCGGGGACTTCTCGGAGGCCACCACGACCGCCGTGTTGCCCGTCGCGATCACCGGGGCGATCACCGAGACCAGGCCGAGGAACGACGACTCCTGGGGGGCCAGGACCGCGACCACGCCGGTCGGCTCGGGCGAGGACAGGTTGAAGTACGGGCCCGCGACCGGGTTTCCGCCGCCGACCACCTGGGCGATCTTGTCGGTCCAGCCCGCGTACCAGACCCAGCGGTCGATCGCCGCGTCGACGACCGCGGCGGCCTTCGACTTCGACAAGCCTTCGGAGTCGGCCACTTCGCGTACGAACTGCTCGCGGCGGCCCTCCAGCATCTCGGCGATGCGGTAGAGGATCTGACCGCGGTTGTACGCCGTCGCGCCCGACCAGCCGCCGAACGCCTTGCGGGCGGCGACCACGGCGTCACGGGCGTCCTTGCGGGACGAAAGGGGCACGTTCGCCAGCCAGTTGCCCTTTGTGTCCGTCACCTCGTACACCCGGCCGCTCTCGGAACGCGGGAACTTCCCGCCGACGTACAGCTTGTAGGTCTTGAAGACCGACAGACGGTCGAACCGCTCGGTCTTCTCGGTCTTCTCAGACATCGAGGTACGCCTCCAGGCCGTGGCGGCCGCCCTCGCGGCCGAAGCCCGACTCCTTGTAACCGCCGAACGGCGAGGTCGGGTCGAACTTGTTGAACGTGTTGGACCACACGACGCCCGCACGGAGCTTGTTCGCGACGGCGAGGATCCGCGAGCCCTTCTCCGTCCAGATGCCCGCCGACAGGCCGTACTGGGTGTTGTTGGCCTTGGCGACCGCCTCGTCCGGGGTGCGGAAGCTGAGGACGGACAGCACGGGGCCGAAGATCTCGTCGCGGGCGATCCGGTGCGCCTGGGTGACGTTCGTGAAGAGCGTCGGGGCGAACCAGTAGCCGGAGGACGGGATTTCGCAGGCCGGGGACCAGCGCTCGGCGCCCTCCGCCTCGCCCTGTTCGACCAGGGTGGTGATGCGGGAGAGCTGTTCCTCGGAGTTGATCGCGCCGATGTCCGTGTTCTTGTCGAGCGGGTCGCCGAGACGGAGCGTCGACAGGCGGCGCTTGAGCGAGTCCAGCAGCTCGTCCTGGATCGACTCCTGGACGAGGAGCCGGCTGCCCGCGCAGCAGACCTGGCCCTGGTTGAAGAAGATGCCGTTGACGATCCCCTCGACGGCCTGGTCGATGGGGGCGTCGTCGAAGACGATGTTGGCGCCCTTGCCGCCCAGTTCGAGGGTGATCTTCTTACGGGTGCCCGCGACCGTCTTCGCGATCTCCTTGCCGACGGCCGTGGAGCCCGTGAACGCGACCTTGTTCACGTCCGGGTGCGCGACGAGCGCGGCGCCCGTGTCGCCGTAGCCGGGAAGGATGTTGACGACGCCCTTGGGGAGGCCTGCCTGGCGGCAGATGTCCGCGAAGAACAGGGCGGAGAGGGGGGTCGTCTCGGCGGGCTTGAGGACGACCGTGTTGCCGGTCGCCAGTGCCGGGGCGATCTTCCACGCCAGCATCAGGAGCGGGAAGTTCCAGGGGATGACCTGGCCGGCGACGCCCAGCGGGCGCGGGTTGGCACCGAAGCCGGCGTGCTCCAGCTTGTCGGCCCAGCCCGCGTAGTAGAAGAAGTGCGCGGCGACCAGGGGGAGGTCGGCGTCGCGGGTCTCCTTGATCGGCTTGCCGTTGTCCAGCGTCTCCAGGACCGCCAGCTCACGGCTGCGCTCCTGGATGATCCGAGCGATGCGGAACAGGTACTTGGCGCGCTCCGAGCCGGGCAGCGCCGACCACTTCTCGAAGGCCTTGCGGGCGGCCTTCACCGCTCGGTCGACGTCCTCGGAACCGGCCTGGGCGACCTCCGACAGCACCTCCTCGGTGCTCGGGGAGACCGTCTTGAAGACCTTGCCGTCGGCCGCGTCCACGAACTCGCCGTCGATGAACAGGCCGTAGGAGGGGGCGATGTCGACGATCGAGCGGGACTCGGGCGCCGGCGCGTATTCGAATGCGGATGCCATGGTGATCAGTCCACCGTCACGTAGTCGGGGCCGGAGTAGCGGCCGGTGGCCAGCTTCTGGCGCTGCATCAGCAGATCGTTCAGAAGCGAGGAGGCGCCGAAGCGGAACCAGTGGTTGTCCAGCCAGTCCTCGCCCGCGGTCTCGTTGACCAGGACGAGGAACTTGATCGCGTCCTTGGAGGTGCGGATGCCGCCGGCGGGCTTCACGCCCACCTGTACCCCGGTCTGCGCGCGGAAGTCGCGCACGGCCTCCAGCATCAGCAGGGTGTTGGCGGGGGTGGCGTTGACCGCGACCTTGCCCGTGGACGTCTTGATGAAGTCCGCGCCCGCCAGCATGCCGAGCCAGCTCGCGCGGCGGATGTTGTCGTACGTGGACAGCTCGCCCGTCTCGAAGATGACCTTGAGGCGGGCGGAGGCTCCGCAGGCCTCCTTCACGGCGACGATCTCGTCGTACACCTTCAGGAAGTGGCCCGCGAGGAACGCTCCGCGGTCGATGACCATGTCGATCTCGTCCGCGCCCGCGGCGACGGCCTCGCGGACGTCCGCCAGCTTCACGGCGATCGGCGCGCGGCCCGCCGGGAAGGCGGTGGCGACCGAGGCGACCTTCACGGAGGAGCCGGCGACGGCCTCCTTCGCGGCGGGCACCATGTCGGGGTAGACGCAGACGGCCGCGGTCGCGGGGGTCGTACGGTCCGTGGGGTCGGGGTGGACCGCCTTGGCGCCGAGCGCCCGGACCTTGCCCGGGGTGTCCGCGCCTTCCAGCGTCGTCAGGTCGACCATCGAGATGGCGAGGTCGATGGCGTACGCCTTCGCGGTCGTCTTGATGGAACGGGTGCCGAGCGAGGCGGCGCGCGCCTCCAGGCCGACCGCGTCGACGCCGGGCAGCCCGTGGAGGAAGCGGCGCAGCGTGCTGTCGGACGCGGTGACGTCAGCGAGAGCATGAGCTGTGGGTGCAGTGGTGGGCATGGTCACCAGACGAGCATATCTACGCGCGTAGCGGCTGTACACCCCCGGCTGCTCATCGAGTGCGCACCCACCACGTACGAGCATCGCCGTGGCCGTCGGGCAGAATCGCAGTATGACGACCCCGGACCACGAGTCAGCAGCACCGCAGCCCCCCGCCTCCGAGTACAAGGACCGGGTCTACCGGTCGTCCGGGGGCATCGCCGGCGGCGTCCTGCTGCTTGCCATCGCGGGCTGGCTGGGCATCGACGCGATCGTCTCCGGGCACGGCCACACCCCGTGGCTGGCGCTCGCCACGCTGATCCTCGTCGTGCCGCTGATCGTCGCCTTCACGCTGCGCCCCGCCGTCCACGCCAACGAGCAGCGGCTGCGCATCCGCAACCCCTTCCGCATCGTCGTGGTGCCCTGGGGCGAGGTCGTCCTGCTGCGGTCCGGCTACTCCAACGAGGTGGTCGTGAAGTCCGGCGGCAAGTACCAGCTGTGGGCCGTCCCCGTCTCGCTGCGCGCCCGGAAGAAGGCGGCGCGGCAGGAGGCCAGGGCCACGGCAGGCGCGAGCGGTCAGGGGCGGCGCGGCCGACTGGGCGGTGCCTTCGGTCCCAGCGCCCCCTCGGGCGGCGCCGCCGCCGTCCCGGAGGGGCCCACGCGCGCCGAGAGCGACAAGGTCATGGACGACCTGCGCGAGCTGCTCAAGACCCATGAGCGGACGGGGACGGCGCAGGGTCAGGGTGAGGTGACGGTGCGCTGGGCGTACGAGATCGCGGGTCCGGCGGTGGCCGGGGCGGTGCTGCTGGCGATTCTGGCGGCGATGGGCTGAGCCGCGCCTGATCCGCCGGGCGGGTCCCGGTCCGGAGCGCGGACGGGGCCGGGGTGATCTCCGGGCTACCGCTGCACGGTTTCCTTCGGCATGCTCGGCTCACACCTGGCCACGACGGCCAACCCCCCCACCCGCACGGAACCGGGGACCGCTGCCACCTCGGTGGCCTGAGTGTCTGGGAAACCAGGAGTACGACGCCCCGGCAGCTGCCCGCTGCCGCGATCCCCGACGGCTGCCCGCCCTGGGAGGCATGCACACACGCGCCGCTGGACGTAGGCGTCGGCGCCGCGCTGGGTGCGGGTGCGGGTGCGGGTGCGGGTGCGGGTGCCCAAGCGTGATCCTGCTGGTGGACCTGTGCGCCCTGCTCGCCGCCTGCGGGCTCGCCGACTTCGGGGTGCAGACGGGCAGGCCGCCGGAGGCGCGGGTCGAGTGTGGCGGGAGTGGGAAAGCCCGGCGGGGGAAGTGGGCGCTTGGGAAGCGGGCGTCGCCGCTGCCCAGGGTGATCGGCGGGCTGGGTGGTGCGGTTCCGGTCGGTCCACCCGTTGCCGGGGTGCCGCGGTGGGGTGTGGTGGCCGGGTCGACGGCGCTGGGTGGATCAGCGGGAGGGGTGCCCGTGGGCCGGTGGCCGAGGGCGCCCCTCCGAGGTGACGCTGGTTCGAGCGGTACGGCTCAGATGCCGGCCGCCGCCGACAGGTCCCGCTTGATCGCCGCGAGGAGGTCGTTCGCGGTGGCGTGGGCCGCCGGGAGGTCGGCGTGCGTGGCGACGGGGAGCACTACCTCCAGGTAGCACTTCAGCTTGGGCTCCGTGCCGCTCGGGCGGACGATGACGCGGGCGCCGTCGAGCGTGTAGCGCAGCCCGTCGGTGGGCGGCAGCCTGTCGGTGCCCCGGGTGAGGTCCTCGGCCCTGGTGACGGCGAGGCCCGCGAGCTCGGTCGGCGGCTGCTCGCGCAGCTGCTGCATGGCGCGGGCGATGACCGACAGGTCCTCCACCCGGACCGAGAGCTGGTCGGTGGCGTGCAGCCCGTGCTCCACGGCGAGGTCGTCGAGGAGGTCCGGCAGGGTCCGCCCCTCCTCCTTGAGCTCGGACGCCAGCTCGGTGATCAGCAGCGCGGCGGTGATGCCGTCCTTGTCGCGCACCCCGTCCGGGTCCACGCAGTAGCCGAGGGCCTCCTCGTAGCCGTAGCGCAGGCCCTCGACGCGGGCGATCCACTTGAAGCCGGTGAGGGTCTCCTCATACGGCAGCCCCGCCTTCTCGGCGATACGGCCGAGGAGGGAGGACGAGACGATCGACTCGGCGAAGGTGCCCTGTGCTCCGCGCCTGACCAGGTGGGCGGCGAGCAGGGCGCCGACCTCGTCGCCGCGCAGCATCCGCCAGTCGCCGGCGTCCTTGACCGCCACGGCGCAGCGGTCCGCGTCGGGGTCGTTGGCGATGATCAGGTCCGGGTCGGTCGCGCGGGCCTTCGCGAAGGCGAGGTCCATGGCGCCCGGCTCTTCCGGGTTGGGGAAGGCGACGGTGGGGAAGTCCGGGTCGGGCTCGGCCTGTTCGGCGACCAGGACGGGCTCGGGGAAACCGGCCCGGGCGAACGCGGCGAGCAGGACGTCCTTGCCGACGCCGTGCATCGCGGTGTAGACGGTGCGGGCGGTGCGCGGGGAACCGGCGGCGAGCACCGCGTCCGTGCGGGCCAGGTAGGCGTTCAGGACGCTGTCGTCGAGGGTCTCCCAGCCGGCTTCCGGACGCGGTACGTCGTCCAGGGCGACGATCGCGTCGATCTCGGCGGCGATCTCCGCGTCGGCCGGCGGCACGATCTGCGAACCGTCCCCGAGGTAGACCTTGTAGCCGTTGTCGCGGGGCGGGTTGTGGCTGGCGGTGACCTCCACGCCCGCGACCGCGCCGAGGTGCCTTATCGCGTAGGCGAGCACGGGGGTGGGGAGCGGGCGGGGGAGCACCGCGGCCCGGAAGCCCGCGCCCGTCATCACGGCCGCCGTGTCGCGCGCGAAGTCCGCGGACTTGTGCCGGGCGTCGTAGCCGATGACGACGAGCCCGCCGAGCTGTCCCTTGGCGTTGAGGTACGCGGCGAGTCCGGCGGCGGCCCGGATGACGACCGAACGGTTCATGCGCATGGGGCCTGCGCCGAGCTCACCGCGCAGGCCGGCGGTGCCGAACTGGAGGGTGCCGCTGAAGCGGTCGGTGAGTTCTGTGACGTCACCGGCCTCGATGAGCTTGGCGAGCTCGTCGCGGGTCTCGGGGTCCGGGTCCTCGGCGAGCCACGCGTTGGCGCGGGCGATGAGGTCGTCGTGCACGGTCGGTCCAGCCTCTCGTGTGGTCTGAGGGGGATGCCTGCGGCGCATCCGCGGGTTCGGTGGGGGTGCGGGTGGCGCCTGCGGTTCGATTGTGGGTCGGGGCTGCGCCGGGGGGGTGTCCGTCCTCGGTCGGGCGGTTGGTGTCGGGTGGGGCCGTGCTCGGTGGTGGACGCCCGCCGCTGCGGGCGGACACCCCCCGCCACGTCCCCTCCTCGCCGTGGGCGACTACAGCCGTCGCGTGTCCGCCACGGGTGACTGCAGCCTCCCAAGGGGCGCGTGTCCGCCATGGGCGACTGCAGCCTCCCAGGGGCGCGGGGAACTGCGCGACCAGCCACGACCGGTCCGCAGTCGCGCTACGACATTCCGCGGCACCCCCTGAGGCGTTCAGATCCGCCCAAGCACCTGCGTCAGCAGCGAGCCCATCCGCGTCGCCGAGTCGCGGCCCGCCTGGAGGACCTCCTCGTGGTTCAGCGGTTCGCCGGTCATCCCCGCGGCGAGGTTGGTGACGAGAGAAATACCCAGCACCTCCGCACCCGCCTCACGCGCCGCGATGGCCTCCAGCACCGTCGACATGCCCACCAGGTCCGCCCCGATCACCCGGGCCATCCGGATCTCGGCCGGCGTCTCGTAGTGCGGGCCGGGGAACTGGGCGTAGACGCCCTCCTCCAGGCTGGGGTCGATCTCCTTGCACAGGGCGCGGAGGCGAGGGGAGTAGAGGTCCGTCAGGTCGACGAAGTTCGCGCCGATGATCGGGGACGTCGCCGTCAGGTTGATGTGGTCGCTGATCAGGACCGGCTGGCCGGGGCGCATGCCCTCGCGGAGGCCTCCGCAGCCGTTGGTGAGCACGACGGTCTTGCAGCCGGCGGCGACGGCGGTACGGACGCCGTGCGCGACGGCGGCGACCCCGCGGCCCTCGTAGTAGTGCGTACGGCCCAGGAAGACCAGGGCCCGCTTCTCACCGATCTTGTACGAGCGGATCTTGCCGCCGTGCCCCTCCACCGCCGGCGGCGGGAAACCGGGCAGGTCGGTGACCTGGAGCTCGGCGTCGGGTGCGCCGAGGGCGTCCACGGCCGGTGCCCAGCCGGAGCCCATCACGAGGGCGACGTCGTGGGTCTCGGCGCCGGTCAGTTCGCGCAGGCGCGCGGCGGCGGCGTCGGCGGCGGCGTGGGGATCGCCCTGGATGTCGTCCGGAAGAAGAGATGCGTTCACGCGTCGAGAGTAGCCGCTCTGGGCCTACGCGCGTAGATGACAGAGCTCACGGGTTGGCGATCGTTGTCTTGTCGTTTCCAACGAAGCCTGTGACGCAACGGGACCTTTGTGGCCCCTGTGGTTCAACTGTGAACCTGTCACGCCTCAGCAGGGGCGTTTCCGCAGCTCCATCACATAGTCGTGCGGCGCGCCCGCGGACTCCGCGGCATCGGCGATCTCGCCCAGATACCGCGCGGAGGGCAGACCGCCCTCGTAGCCGTCGAGGACATATGTCCACGCCGACTCCTCGCCCTCCAGCGTGTGCACCCGCACCCGCATCCGGCGGTAGACATTGAGGCCGACGCCCTCCCAGCGGTCCATGGACTCCTCGTCCGGCGGCGCGATGTCGTACAGCGCGACGAAGACCTGTGAGAACGGGTCCTCGACGATCGTCGCCAGAGCGCCTTCCCAGCCCATGTGCTCGCCCCCGAACGTCAGCCGCCAGCCGTTCAGCCAGCCCGTGGCGCGCATCGGCGAGTGCGGGGCGCGGCGGGTCATCAGCCGCGCGTCGAGGTTGCCGGCGTACGCGGCGTAGAGCGACATGGGTCGAGAGTACGGCAGCCGACCCACACGCCCCTGACGTATCAAGGGCACCTTGCCAACCCATTGCCCCGCCCCCGGGCAGTAGCACCTTGAACGGTGCGGGACAATGGGGTACGTGACTCGGATCGTGATCATCGGTGGCGGACCCGGCGGATACGAGGCGGCCCTGGTGGCCGCCCAGCTCGGCGCGGAGGTGACCGTCGTCGACTGCGACGGTCTGGGCGGGGCGTCGGTGCTGACCGACTGCGTACCGTCGAAGACCCTTATCGCTACGGCCGAGGTGATGACCACCTTCGACTCGTCGTACGAGGAGCTCGGCATCATCGTCGCCGACGACACCCCGCCGCTGGAGCAGGCGGCCCGGGTGGTGGGGGTCGATCTGGGGAAGGTCAACCGCCGTGTGAAGCGGCTCGCCCTCGCCCAGTCCCATGACATCACCGCCTCCGTCACGCGGGCCGGTGCCCGGGTCATGCGCGGCCGCGGCCGGCTGGAGGGCATGCAGGCCCTCGACGGTTCCCGCAAGGTGATCGTCAGCGCGGCCGACGGCACCGAGGAGACTCTCGTCGCCGACGCCGTGCTGATCGCGACCGGCGGCCACCCGCGTGAGGTGCCCGACGCCCAGCCCGACGGCGAGCGCATCCTCAACTGGACCCAGGTGTACGACCTGAACGAGCTTCCCGAGGAGCTCATCGTGGTCGGTTCCGGTGTGACCGGCGCCGAGTTCGCCGGTGCCTACCAGGCGCTGGGGTCGAAGGTCACCCTGGTCTCCTCCCGGGACCGCGTGCTGCCGGGTGAGGACCCGGACGCCGCCGCCGTGCTGGAGGACGTCTTCCGGCGCCGCGGCATGAACGTCATGGCCCGCTCCCGCGCCGCCGCCGCCAAGCGGGTCGGCGACCGCGTCGAGGTCACCCTCTCCGACGGCCGGGTCATCACCGGCACCCACTGCCTGATGGCGGTCGGCGCCATCCCCAACAGCGAGGGCATGGGCCTGGAGGAAGCGGGCGTCAAGCTGCGCGAGTCCGGGCACATCTGGACCGACAAGGTCTCGCGGACGACCGCTCCCGGTGTGTACGCCGCCGGTGACGTGACGGGCGTCTTCGCCCTCGCCTCCGTCGCCGCCATGCAGGGACGTATCGCCATGTACCACTTCCTCGGCGACGCGGTGGCCCCGCTGAATCTGAAGACCGTCTCGTCCAACGTCTTCACCGACCCGGAGATCGCGACCGTCGGCTACACCCAGGCCGACGTCGACGCGGGCAAGATCGACGCCCGAGTGGTCAAACTCCCGCTCCTGCGCAACCCGCGCGCCAAGATGCAGGGCATCCGCGACGGCTTCGTGAAGCTCTTCTGCCGCCCGGGCACGGGCATCGTGGTCGGCGGTGTGGTCGTGTCCCCGCGCGCATCGGAACTGATCCATCCGATCTCGATCGCCGTCGACAACAATCTGACGGTCGAACAGATCGCGAACGCGTTCACCGTGTACCCCTCCCTTTCGGGGTCGATCGCGGAGGTCGCCCGGCAGCTCCACACGCGCAAGACCGGCGGCGAGGTCTGACGGCCGAAACCGACTCCTCGCTGGTCACGGGGAGTTGTCGAGCATGCGTACGGCATAGTCGGGGCGGGTAGGCCCTATACCACTTCCCGCCCTCCTGTGCGAACAACTTCTGCTATTCGGCGCAAACAGCTGAAAGCAGACGGTCGTTGGGGTTACTGTCAGTTTCGTGTTCGCTGCAGAACGTCGCCAATTGATCCTCGAAATGGTGCGAGCGAACGGGGCCGTGTCGCTCCGTGAGCTCGCCCGCGTCGTCCAGACCTCCGAAGTGACCGTACGGCGGGACGTGCGCGCACTGGAGGCAGAAGGACTCCTCGACCGCCGGCACGGCGGTGCGGTACTGCCGGGCGGGTTCACGCGGGAGTCCGGCTTTCCGCAGAAGTCACATCTCGCGACCGCCGAGAAGACGGCCATCGCCGACCTCGCCGCCAACTTCGTGGAAGAGGGCGAGGCCATCGTGGTCGGGGCGGGTACCACCACACAGGAGTTGGCCCGCCGGCTCGCCCGGATCCCCGGGCTGACCGTCGTCACCAACTCCCTGCTGGTCGCCCAGGCGTTGGCCCATGCCAACCGCGTGGAGGTCGTGATGACCGGTGGCACCCTGCGCGGCTCCAACTACGCCCTCGTGGGCAGCGGTGCCGAGCAGTCCCTGCAGGGGCTCAGGGTGTCCCGTGCGTTCCTGTCCGGGAGCGGGCTCACCGCCGAGCGCGGGCTGTCCACGTCCAACATGCTGTCGGCGTCGGTGGACCGGGCGCTGGTGCAGGCGGCCGCGGAGGTCGTCGTGCTCGCCGATCACACCAAGCTCGGTACGGACACGATGTTCCAGACCGTGCCGACGGATGTGATCACCCGGCTGGTGACCGATGAGCCGCCGCCGCACGACGACCGGGCCGCCACCGAGTTGCAGGCTCTCGCCGATCAGGGTGTGCAGATCGCCGTGGCCGGCGCCTCCGGGAATGCGGGCGGTGATTCCGTCCCCCCGCGGGGGCCGCGTCGGGACGTCGCCCTGCCGGGGCCGCGGCGCGGGCAGCCGGGGGCCGGCCTTCGGACGGCGGCGGTACTTGATCCCTCCGGGGGAGAGCGGGAGCGGGCTCGGGTTGCGGATTTGCGGCGGCGGTAGGTTGTTTGCCTATTCGCCGTAGGGGTTGTGTTGTCGGGCGACTGCGGGTGGTTCGTGGTTGCTCGCGCCCACGCGGCGGAGCCGCATATCGATACAGCCCCGCGCCCCTTAAAGCCGCTGCCGTCACGTTGCTTTCAAGCCCCGCAGGGTGAGGGTCAGCAAACGGTCCGCCAGGTTCGGGTCTCCCGGGGACTCTTCCGCCGCCAAGGCGATTGCGTTGGTGAGTTGGAGGAGGTCGGTGATGGTGACGTCCTCGCGGACCTTGCCTGCTTGCTGTGCGCGTTCCAGCAGGGCGGTGCCCGCCTCGTGCATCGGCGTGCTGCAACTGGCCAGGGCCGAGGTGGTGTCGGAGGTCACGGACATCAGGGCCAGGGCCAGGCCGCGGTACTCGCCGGCGTGGGTGACGATCTCGCGGAGCCAGGTCACCAGGGCGGTGCACGGCTCCGGGGCGCCCAGGAGTTCGTGGGAGCGGTCCAGGAGGTCGCTCACCGCCTCCTCGAAGACGGCGCTCAACAGGGCGTGACGGTTGGGGAAGTGACGGTACAGGGTGCCGATGCCGACGCCTGCGCGCCGGGCCACGTCCTCCAGGGACGCGTCCGTGCCGTGCGCGGCGAAGGCCGCGCGGGCCTCGGTGAGCAGCCGCTCGTAGTTGCGGCGGGCGTCGGCACGCATGACGCGCTGGGGCGCCGGCGTCATCTCTGTGCCGCCGTTCGCCGCAGTCCCCGCCGACGTTGCGCCCACCATGCCTCCCACCTGCCCTCTCGTGCGCCCCCGTCTGCCTCCAGCATGCCATCGAGGACGGGCGCCGGGGGATGGCGAGGGACATCGGCGGTGCGTGCCATCGAGCCGGGGGGAACGGGCGGAAAACGAGGCGCCCGGTGGACTGACTGCTCCAGTCCGCCGGGCGCCTCGGGATGTCGTAGCAACGACCGTGTCGTGTCAACGACCGTGTCGTGTCAGTCCTTGATCTCGCAGATCGCGGCGCCGGAGCTGATGGACGCGCCGACGTCGGCGGACAGGCCCTTGATGGTGCCGGACTTGTGGGCGTTCAGCGGCTGTTCCATCTTCATCGCCTCCAGGACGACGACCAGGTCGCCCTCCTTGACCTCCTGGCCCTCCTCGACGGCGACCTTGACGATGGTGCCCTGCATCGGCGAGGCGAGGGTGTCGCCCGAGGCGACCGGGCCGGACTTCTTGGCGGCGCGGCGCTTCGGCTTGGCGCCGGCCGCGAGGCCGGTGCGGGCCAGGGACATGCCCAGCGAGGACGGCAGGGAGACTTCCAGGCGCTTGCCGCCGACCTCGACGACGATCGTCTCGCGGTCCGAGTCCTCCTCGGCCTCGGCCTCGGCCGGGGCGGCGAACGCGGGGATCTCGTTGACGAACTCGGTCTCGATCCAGCGGGTGTGGACCGTGAACGGCTCGGCGGAGCCGGTGAGTTCGGGGGCGAAGGCCGGGTCCTTGACCACCGCGCGGTGGAAGGGGATGGCCGTGGCCATGCCCTCGACCTGGAACTCCTCCAGGGCGCGGGCCGCCCGCTGCAGGGCCTGCTCGCGGGTGGCGCCGGTGATGATCAGCTTGGCGAGCAGGGAGTCCCAGGCCGGGCCGATGACCGAGCCGGACTCGACGCCCGCGTCCAGACGGACGCCCGGGCCGGTGGGCGGGGCGAAGGTGGTGACGGTGCCGGGGGCCGGGAGGAAGTTGCGGCCCGGGTCCTCGCCGTTGATGCGGAACTCGAAGGAGTGGCCGCGCAGCTCGGGGTCGCCGTAGCCGAGTTCCTCGCCGTCGGCGATGCGGAACATCTCGCGGACCAGGTCGATGCCCGCGACCTCCTCGGTCACCGGGTGCTCGACCTGCAGGCGGGTGTTGACCTCCAGGAAGGAGATCGTGCCGTCGGCTCCGACGAGGAACTCCACGGTGCCGGCGCCGACGTAGCCGGCCTCCTTGAGGATGGCCTTGGAGGACGAGTACAGCTCGGCGACCTGCTCGTCGGAGAGGAACGGCGCGGGGGCCTCCTCGACCAGCTTCTGGTGGCGGCGCTGCAGCGAGCAGTCACGGGTCGAGACGACGACCACATTGCCGTGCTGGTCGGCGAGGCACTGGGTCTCGACGTGCCGCGGCTTGTCCAGGTAGCGCTCGACGAAGCACTCGCCGCGGCCGAAGGCGGCCACGGCCTCGCGGACCGCGGACTCGTAGAGCTCGGGCACCTCTTCGAGGGTGCGGGCGACCTTCAGGCCGCGGCCGCCACCGCCGAAGGCGGCCTTGATGGCGATCGGCAGGCCGTGCTCCTCGGCGAAGGCGACGACCTCGTCCGCACCGGAGACCGGGTCGGGCGTGCCCGCCACGAGCGGGGCGCCCGCCCGCTGGGCGATGTGCCGGGCGGCCACCTTGTCACCCAGGTCGCGGATGGCCTGCGGCGGCGGGCCGATCCAGATCAGCCCGGCGTCCAGAACGGCCTGCGCGAAGTCGGCGTTCTCGGAGAGGAAGCCGTATCCGGGGTGGATGGCGTCCGCGCCGGACTCGCTCGCCGCGTTCAGGATCTTGTCGATCATCAGGTAGCTGGTCGCCGGGGTGTCACCGCCCAGGGCGAACGCCTCGTCCGCGGCGCGGACATGCAGAGCGTCGCGGTCCGGGTCCGCGTAGACGGCCACGCTCGCGATCCCGGCATCCCGGCAGGCCCGGGCCACGCGGACAGCGATTTCGCCACGGTTGGCGATGAGCACCTTGCGCACGATTGAGGCTCCCTCCTTGAAACAAGCCGAGTTTAGGGACTGGCTACACGGCACTACGACCCGTCCCCAGTGGTGAGCTTGCCCACACGGAGCGTGATGCCAGGCTTGCTCGACCCGCGAAATCCCTTGTCGCACCTCGGTACGCAGGACTCCTCCCGAAAACCCTAGCTCTCCCATGTGGTCAAGGTCTCTGTGAGAGCGTGCTGCGGGCCACTCGGTTTCTTTGTGGAGTCCCTACGAATGGCCCAACGAATCTTTGCCGCGCGCAGAACCCTTGTCCCGGGGTTTACCCGTTAGTAGCGTTCGCGATGTCTCGTACGTACTTGAGGTAACTACAGCCTTGGCCGACCCGCTCGGGCGGCAGTCGAAAGTGGGTGGGACCGGTGGTACGCAGACCGGTGGCGTGGGTCGTGGCGGTCGTGCTCTTCGCGGAGGCGTTCGGCGTCGCGGCGCTGAACTGGTTCCTGGGGATCGTCGTCGACCGGCAGGACATGTCGCTGGCCGGTCTCGACCCCGACATGATGTCGCTGTCCTCGAAGATCGGCGGCATCGTCTTCGGCCTCTACTTCGCCCTGTGCGGCCTGGTCGCGCTCCTCGTGGCGGTCCGCAACCGCCCGCCGGCCGGCTTCGGGCGCATCCTGCTGATCAGCGCCGCGGTCGTGCACGGGCTGCTGGGGGCGTTCGTGTGGGGGCTGGTGGGCTGGACCGCGTTCCTGTTCATGGTGGTCGTGCTCGCCCTCATCGTGCTGCTCCTGATGACGTACGACAGCCCGGCCGAACCCACCGACCAAGGGGGCAAGGACGGGGGAGACTCCCCCGTCACCGCTCCGCCGGCGCCCACAACTCCGTGATGCCGACGCCCAGCTGGGCGAGGAGTCGGCGGACGAGGGGCAGGCTGATGCCGATCACATTGCCGTGGTCGCCGTCGATGCCCTCGATGAACGGCGCGCTGCGGCCGTCGAGCGTGAACGCACCCGCGACGTGGAGGGGTTCACCGGAGGCCACGTAGGCGGCGACCTCCTCGTCGGAGGGGTCGCCGAAGCGGACGACGGTGGAGGCGGTGCCGGACGCGTACCGCTTGTTCGCCGTGTCCCAGACGCAGTGCCCCGTCTGCAGGACGCCCGCCCGGCCACGCATCGACTTCCAGCGAGCCGTCGCCTCCTCGGCGTCCGCGGGCTTGCCCAGGGCCTCGCCGTCCAGCTCCAGCACGGAGTCACAGCCGATCACCAGAGCGCCGTGCACCTCCGGCCTGGCGGCGACCACGGAAGCCTTGGCCTCTGCCAGGGCGAGGGCGAGTTCGGCCGGGGTGGGGGCGGTCACGGCGTCCTCGTCCACGCCGCTGACGATCACCTCCGGTGTGAGGCCTGCCTGGCGCAGGAGGTTCAGCCGGGCGGGGGACTGGGAGGCGAGGATGAGGCGGCGGCGGGGCGCGTCTGTCATGCGGTCAGCGTAGCCGCGTGGCCCACGCGGCGGAGCCGCACATCGATGCGGTGACGGGGGTTACCTCAGGCCGATCACGATCATCGCGAGGATCATGGCCAACGCCATGAGGAGGCCGAGCCGCCGCAACATCTCCTGCATGTCGCGGAGTTCTTTGGGCGGCTCGTTCTCAGGGTCGGACCACAGCATGCCACTAGCGTGGGGCTGGGGCGGGGGTGGGCGCCTGAGTACGCGTACTCAAGTTGGGGGCCCGCAGCGGTTTGTTGTTGGCTGCGGGCCCGGTGGGGGCTTGTCGCGCAGTTCCCCGCGCCCCTAAAAGATTGCGCAGTTCCCCGCGCCCCTGAAAGATGCCCAGTTCCCCGCGCCCCTGAGAGACTGCGCGGGCCCCCGCGGTCCCAGGAGATGCGCGGGTCCCCGCGGTCCTAAAAGCAAAAAGCCGTTACCCCGGCCAGTAGGTGCGGGTCCACGCCGATGGGCCCGGCTTCGGCAGGCGGTGGGAGGCGATCCTTGCCGGGTCCGACCAGGAGTCCCTGTCTCGGGTTGCGCCGGGCGGGACGGAGGCCTCCGCCGCGGCGCGGGCGCGGACCACCGCCAGGGCGGCGGCCAGCTCCTCCGGGGTCGGGTTGCCCCGTACGACCTTGATCGTCATGGCGGCTCCTAGAGGGGGATGTTGCCGTGCTTCTTCGGAGGCAGGGATTCCCGCTTGGTGCGCAGCTGACGCAGGCCGCGTACGACGTGCCGACGGGTCTCGGACGGCATGATCACCGAGTCGATGTAGCCGCGCTCGGCCGCGATGTAGGGGTTGAGGAGGGCGTCCTCGTACTCCTGGATCAGTCGGGCGCGGGTCGCCTCCACGTCTCCGGCGGCCTCCGCCTCCGCGATGGTGCGGCGGTGCAGGATGTTGACCGCGCCCTGGGCGCCCATGACGGCGATCTGGGCGGTCGGCCAGGCGAGGTTGATGTCCGCGCCGAGGTGCTTGGAGCCCATGACGTCGTAGGCGCCGCCGAAGGCCTTGCGGGTGATGACCGTGATCAGCGGGACGGTCGCCTCGGCGTAGGCGTAGATCAGCTTGGCGCCGCGGCGGATGATGCCGGTGTGCTCCTGGTCGACGCCGGGGAGGAAGCCCGGCACGTCGACGAAGGTGATGACGGGGATGTTGAAGGCGTCGCAGGTGCGCACGAAGCGCGCGGCCTTCTCGCTCGCGTCGATGTCGAGGCAGCCCGCGAACTGCATCGGCTGGTTGGCGACGATGCCGACCGGGTGGCCCTCCACCCGTCCGAACCCGGTGAGGATGTTCGGCGCGAACAGCGGCTGCGTCTCGAAGAACTCGGCGTCGTCCAGGACGTGTTCGATCACCGTGTGCATGTCGTACGGCTGGTTCGCGCTGTCCGGGACGATCGTGTCCAGCTCGAGGTCCTCGGCGGTGGTCGCCAGGTCCGCCTCCTCGGGGAAGACGGGGGCCTCGGAGAGGTTGTTGGAGGGGAGGTAGGACAGGAGCTGCTTGACGTACTCGATCGCGTCCTTCTCGTCACCCGCCATGTGGTGGGCCACGCCGGAGGTGGAGTTGTGGGTGCGGGCGCCGCCCAGCTCCTCGAAGCCGACGTCCTCGCCGGTGACGGTCTTGATGACGTCCGGGCCGGTGATGAACATGTGCGAGGTCTGGTCGACCATCACCGTGAAGTCGGTGATCGCGGGGGAGTAGACCGCGCCGCCCGCGCAGGGGCCGACGACCAGGCTGATCTGCGGGATGACACCGCTGGCGTGGGTGTTGCGGCGGAAGATCTCGCCGTACGCGCCGAGGGAGGCCACCCCCTCCTGGATGCGGGCGCCGCCGGAGTCGTTGATGCCGATGACCGGACAGCCGGTCTTCAGCGCGAAGTCCATCACCTTGACGATCTTCTGGCCGTAGACCTCGCCCAGCGCGCCGCCGAAGACGGTGAAGTCCTGGGAGAAGACCGCGACGGGGCGGCCGTCGACGGTGCCGTAACCGGTCACCACGCCGTCCCCGTACGGGCGGTTGTTCTCCAGACCGAAGTTCGTCGAGCGGTGCCGGGCGAACTCGTCCAGCTCGACGAAGGAGCCCTCGTCGAGGAGGAGCTCGATCCGCTCACGGGCCGTCAACTTGCCCTTGGCGTGCTGTTTTTCGACGGCGCGTGCGGAGCCGGCGTGCGTCGCTTCCTCGATACGACGCTGGAGATCCGCGAGCTTGCCCGCGGTGGTGTGGATATCGATCTCTTCCGGCTCGGACATCGGGATCGCGGCTCCCTGCCTGCTCAAAAGGGGGGACGGTTACTCATCCGTAGAGTAGTGGTGGCGCTACGAATCAGCAGTGCGGCGTTTCACACACCTAGGGTGGCTTGCATGACGCCGCGAGATGCTTCAGACGACGACAGCCGCTGGTCCGATCTGGACCGGCCTCCGCTCAATGCCGCCGCGCTGCGGCGCGGGCTCGTGCAGGAGGGCGGGCTGTGGCGCGAGGTGGAGGTGGTGCGCAGCACCGGCTCCACCAACTCCGACCTGGTCGCCCTGGCGGGCGCGGGCAAGGCGGGCGAGGGGTACGTCCTGGTCGCCGAGGAGCAGACCTCCGGGCGGGGGCGCCTGGACCGCCAGTGGACGGCACCGGCCCGCTCCGGCCTCTTCTTCTCCGTGCTGCTCAGCCCGAGCGAGGTGCCGGTCGCCCGCTGGGGCTGGCTGCCGCTGCTCACCGGGGTCGCCGTGGCGACCGGGCTGTCCCGCTCCGCGGGCGTCGACACGGCACTCAAGTGGCCCAACGACCTGCTGGTTTCCATCGGTGGCGAGGAACGCAAGGCCGGCGGCATCCTCGCCGAGCGGGCGGGGGACGACGGCGTCGTCATCGGGGTCGGCATCAACGTCACCCTGCGGGAGGGCGAGCTGCCGGTGCCGACGGCCGGTTCGCTTGCGCTGGCAGGCGCGGTGAGCACCGACCGGGATCCGCTGCTCAGGGCGATCCTGCGGTCCCTGGAGGAGTGGTACGGGCGTTGGCGCGACGCGGGCGGCGATCCGTCGGAGAGCGGTCTGCAGGAGACGTACGCGGCGGGCTGCGCGACGCTGGGCAGGACGGTGCGGGCCGAGCTGCCGGGCGACCGGTCGATCACCGGGGAGGCGGTGGCGGTGGACGGGGACGGAAGGCTGGTGATCGCAACTGAGGAGGGAGTACAGGAACCGGTCGGGGCCGGTGACATCGTGCACCTGAGGCCTGCCTGACGGAGGGCGGATGCACGGCTGCCTGCAGCTGTGCACGACTCCCGGGAGTGAGCTAGGGCACACCTGCCGTACAGTTGAGGCCGGTCGATACCTGACCGTGGCAGATCGGAAGGGCAGCAGGCGTGACCGTCGACGACACGGGCTCCGGCACGGGCGCGGACGGCCGGGTGGACCCCCATGCCGCCGAGCCCGGCGAGGACCCGCTCGCCCTGCGTCTGGAACACCTGATCCTCGGCGCGGAGCGACGCTACACCCCCTTTCAGGCGGCCCGCAGTGCCGGCGTCTCCGTGGAGCTGGCCACCCGCTTCTGGCGGGCCATGGGCTTCGCCGACATCGGACAGGCCAAGGCGCTCACCGAGGCCGACGTACTGGCGCTGCGCCGCCTGTCCGGCCTCGTCGAGGCCGGGCTGCTGAGCGAGGCCATGGCCGTGCAGGTGGCCCGCTCCACCGGGCAGACCACCGCCCGGCTCGCCGAGTGGCAGATCGACTCGTTCCTGGAGGGCCTGACCGAGCCCCCGGAACCCGGGATGACGCGCACCGAGGTGACGTACCCGATCGTCGAACTGCTCCTGCCCGAGCTGGAGGAGTTCCTCGTCTACGTCTGGCGGCGTCAGCTCGCCGCCTCGGCCGGACGGGTCGTGCAGGCCGCCGACGACGAGGAGATGGTCGACCGGCGACTGGCCGTCGGCTTCGCGGACCTGGTCGGCTTCACCCGTCTGACCCGCCGTATGGAGGAGGAGGAACTCGGCGAACTCGTCGAGGCCTTCGAGACCACCGCCGCCGACCTGGTCGCCGCGCACGGCGGCCGGCTGGTGAAGACGCTGGGCGACGAGGTGCTCTACGCGGCCGACGACGCCGGGATCGCCGCCGAGATCGCGCTGCGTCTCATAGAGACCATGGCGAACGACGAGACGATGCCCGAACTGCGCGTCGGCATCGCCTTCGGCACGGTGACCACTCGTATGGGCGATGTCTTCGGTACGACGGTGAACCTCGCCTCCCGGCTGACGTCCATAGCCCCGCGTGACGCCGTCCTGGTCGACGCCGACTTCGCCCAGGAGCTCATCCGCACCGGGGAGGCACCGGCCTCCGAGGCCGAGGCGGCGGAAGCCGCTGCCGCGGCGGAGAAGGAGGGGGAGGAGCCCCCGGTGTACCGGTTTGCGCTGCAGCCGATGTGGCAGCGGCCGGTGCGGGGGCTTGGTGTGGTCGAGCCCTGGCTGCTCACCCGGCGGGGCTAGGCCTCTCGCCGGGGCATGCCGATTTACGACTTCGCCGCAGGGCGGTGGGCTGTCTTCCGGCTGCGGCTTGGTTGTGGCTGATCGCGCCCACGCGGCGGAGCCGCATATTGATACAGCCCCGCGCCCCCATGGGGCGCGGTCCTCAGCCGTCGGCCGACGACTCCACGCACAGGCCGATGACCGGTACGCACAGGCCCGGCTCGTCCGTCTCGCCCGGCTGTGGGGCGGGCGGGGGTGTGGTCCGGTCGGGAGTCGGGCGTGGGGCGGGAGCCTGTGTCGCAGGCGGATGCTGAGTCGTCGTGGGCGCCGGGGTGCCCGGTGTGACCGGGATGGTTGTGGTTCCCGGAGCGGGCGCCACACTCGGTGACGGGGGTGCCGTTTGCAGGGGTACGAGGCTTGAGGGCGCCGTCGGTGTCGTGCTCGCGTTGCCCATTGCGTAGGTCGCCGACGGGCTCACCCGGGGTGCGGTCTCTGCGGCGGCGACGGTGGTGCTCGACTGGTCGGTGTCGGTGGCCGGGTCCTGCCGGGGGTCCGCCTCCGTGGTTCCCAGGCCGGCGCTTCCCGTATCCGGGGCCATCCGTACGAGGCTCAGCGCGCCCGCGGCCAGTGCCAGCCCGCTGACGGCGAACAGCAGTTTGCGGGGGCGGGGCCTGCGATGGCGGCCGCGCCTCACCGATGTCTCCGCCGTCACCGTCATCATGTCCCTCCCCCTTGCGCCCGCGCCCCCCTGTGCGCCGTGGCGAACGCACCGTATGCGCTCCCGTGGGCGGTGTGGCGGGAGTTGGGCGGGATGTCACCCGAACGGGGACAACGGAAAGAAACCCTGCAATGATCGGGCCGACGGTTGTTAACCCGCGTTAACCGGAGGGTGTCATGGGCGAGGAGCGGTTCGGGGAGTTCGTGGTGGTGCGGCGGCACGGCGAAGGGGACGTCGGGCGTGTCGCGGAGCTCGTCCTCGACCGGCCCAAGGCCATGAACGCCGTGTCGAGCGAGATGGCGCGGTCGATCGCCGCGGCCTGCGCGGCACTCGGCGCGGACCGTGACGTACGGGTGGTCGTGGTGACGTCCACGCACGAGCGGGCGTTCTGCGTCGGGGCGGACCTCAAGGAGCGGAACTCCTTCACCGACGCCGATCTGCTCCGGCAGCGGCCGGTCGCGCGGGCCGCCTACACCGGGGTCCTGGAGCTGCCGGTGCCGACGATCGCGGCGGTGCACGGGTTCGCCCTGGGCGGGGGCTTCGAGCTGGCGCTGTCGTGCGACCTGATCGTGGCCGACCGTACGGCGGTGGTGGGGCTGCCGGAGGTGTCCGTGGGCGTCATCCCGGGCGGCGGCGGTACGCAGCTGCTGCCGCGGCGGGTGGGGGCCGCCCGGGCGGCCGAGCTCATCTTCACCGCACGGCGTCTGCAGGCCGCTGAGGCGCGGGAGTTGGGGCTCGTGGACGAGCTGGTGGAGGAGGGCCGGGACCGCGAGGCGGCACTGGACCTGGCCGCACGCATCGCCGCGAACTCACCGGTCGGCCTGCGGGCCGCCAAGCGGGCGCTGCGTCTCGGCCACGGGCTCGACCTGCGGGCCGGTCTGGAGGTCGAGGATGCGGCCTGGCGGTCGGTGGCCTTCTCGGGGGACCGGGCGGAGGGGGTGGCGGCGTTCAACGAGAAGCGGAAGCCGGAGTGGCCGGGGGAGTGAAACCGGGGAGCGCCTTCTGGGCGCCGGTCGGCATCACTCAGCCTGTCCGGCGTGTGAGGACGAGGCCGTTCAGGCCGAAACGGGGGTCTGGGGGCAGGGCCCCCAGGGGCCGGTCACCCCACCGCCGTATCAATAGAACAAACCGCTGGAAACATCCCTAACCTGGAGTAATGGGTGAGGACAAACGTCTCGCAGCGGTCGTCGCGCTGGCGCAGGGCATGGCCGCGGCCCACGGCTCGCGCGAGGCGTGGCGGGCGGCGGCGGCCGGAGGGTGCCGTGCGCTCGGCGGGAGCTTCGCCGCGTTGTCGGTGTGGGAGCGGGAGCTCGGGCGGCTGCGGGTTCTCGCGAACGTGGGGGAGCGGGCCGAGGGGGAGGAGGAGTTCCCGGAGGACGAGTCGTATCCCGTGCATCAGTTCCCCGAGATCACCGAGTTCCTCCATGAGCGGTGGGCCGGCGGCGGCGAGCCCGACGCATGGGTCGAGACGGCGCACGGGCCCACGGCGGGCGGCCGCCCCGGATACCTCCACCAGCGCGTCGCCGCCCTGCGCCGCCGGGGCCGGGGCTGCTGCGTAGTCGCCCCGATCGTGCTGCACGGGCGCGCGTGGGGCGAGCTCTACGTCGCCCGTCCCGCAGGCGCCCCCGTCTTCGACCGGGGTGACGCAGACTTCGCGACCGTGCTGGCCGCCGTCGTCGCCGCCGGGATCGCCCAGGCGGAGCGGCTGGAGGAGGTGAGGCGGCTCGCCTACACCGACGCCCTCACCGGCCTCGCCAACCGCCGCGCCGTCGATGCGAAGCTGGACGAGGCCGTCGAGCGGCACCGCGAGGACGGCACGGTGGTCAGCCTCGTCGTCTGCGACCTGAACGGCCTCAAGCGCGTCAACGACACCCAGGGGCACGCCGTCGGCGACCGCCTCCTGGAGCGTTTCGGCTCCGTCCTCTCCCTGTGCGGCGCGATGCTCCCCGGCACGCTCGCCGCCCGCCTCGGCGGTGACGAGTTCTGTCTGCTCTCCGTCGGCCCGTCCGCCGACGAGGCCGTCAAGGCGGCCGACGAACTCTGCCGCCGCGCCGCCGAGTTGGAGCTCGGCGACGGGGTCGCCTGCGGGGTCGCTTCCACGGAGGATCCCATCGGGCCGGTGCGGTCCGCCCGGCGGCTGTTCCGGCTGGCGGACGCGGCCCAGTACCGGGCGAAGGCGCTCCGCTTGGGGCAGCCGGTGGTGGCCGGGCGGGAGGGTCCCGACGATCCGGTCGTACGGCTGGCCGATGCGCCCTCTCCGCAGGCTGCGGCCGAGCGGCGGCGGTTCCGGGGGCGGTCCGGCTGACGTGCTGGGGCTCCTCCCCCAGGCCCCCGTATCGGCCTGAACGGCCTCGTCCTCAAACGCCGGACGGGCTGGATTTCACCTACCGGCGGTGTAAGGGGCTTTCCCGCAACCCGGTAGTGACATCTTCGTCTTCACTGCGTACGCTCCTGAATATGGATATGCACACTGTGGTGGTGGGGACGTCCGGGGTGACCGCGTCCGACGTTCTTGCCGTGGCGCGCGGCGGTGCCCGGGTCGAGCTCTCCGCGGAGGCGGTGGCGGCTCTCGCCGCCGCGCGCGAGATAGTGGATGCGCTGGCGGCCAAGCCCGAGCCCGTCTACGGCGTCAGCACCGGCTTCGGCGCCCTGGCGACCCGGCACATCAGCCCGGAACTCCGCGCTCAGCTGCAGCGCAACATCGTCCGCTCGCACGCCGCCGGCCTCGGACCGCGGGTGGAGCGGGAAGTCGTACGGGCCCTGATGTTCCTGCGGCTCAAGACCGTCTGCTCGGGGCACACGGGCGTACGGCCCGAGGTGGCGCAGACCATGGCCGACGTGCTCAACGCCGGGATCACGCCCGTCGTCCACGAGTACGGCTCGCTCGGCTGCTCCGGCGACCTCGCTCCCTTGTCCCACTGCGCCCTCACGCTCATGGGTGAGGGGGAGGCGGAAGGACCGGACGGAGCCGTCCGCCCTGCCGGTGAGCTGCTCGCCGAGCACGGGATCGCTCCCGTCGAACTGCGTGAGAAGGAGGGCCTCGCCCTTCTCAACGGCACCGACGGCATGCTCGGCATGCTGGTCATGGCACTCGCCGACCTGGACGCCCTCTACAAGTCGGCCGACATCACGGCCGCCCTGTCGCTGGAGGCGCTGCTCGGCACGGACAAGGTCCTCGCCCCCGAGCTGCACGCCATCCGCCCGCACCCGGGGCAGGGTGCCTCCGCCGCCAACATGCTGGCCGTGCTGAAGGGTTCGGAGCTCACCGGGCACCACCAGGACGGCGCGCCGCGTGTCCAGGACGCCTACTCGGTGCGCTGCGCCCCGCAGGTCGCCGGCGCCGGACGGGACACCCTGGCGCACGCCCGGCTCGTCGCCGAGCGCGAGCTGGCGTCGGCCGTGGACAACCCCGTCGTCCTGCCCGACGGGCGCGTCGAGTCCAACGGCAACTTCCACGGCGCCCCGGTGGCGTACGTCCTGGACTTCCTCGCCATCGTCGCCGCGGACCTCGCCTCGATCGCCGAGCGGCGCACCGACCGGCTGCTCGACAAGAACCGCAGCCACGGTCTGCCGCCGTTCCTGGCCGACGACGCGGGTGTCGACTCGGGGCTGATGATCGCCCAGTACACGCAGGCGGCGCTGGTCAGCGAGATGAAGCGGCTGGCCGTACCGGCGTCCGCGGACTCGATCCCCTCCTCCGCCATGCAGGAGGACCACGTCTCGATGGGCTGGTCGGCCGCCCGCAAGCTGCGTACGGCCGTCGACAACCTCACGCGGGTGATCGCCATCGAGCTGTACGCCGCCACCCGCGCGATCGAACTGCGCGAGGGCCTGGCCCCGGCGCCCGCCTCGCAGGCCGCCATCACGGCTGCCCGGGCGGCGGGGGTCCAGGGTCCCGGTCCGGACCGGTTCCTCGCGCCCGACCTGGCCGCCGCGGACGCGTTCGTGCGCGACGGGCACCTGGTCGCCGCGGTGGAGCGTGTGACGGGACCGCTCGCCTGACCGCTCTGTAGGTACGAGGGCCGCCGCTGTCTCCCCCCGGCGGCGGCCCTCCCCGCACGTCAGCCCTGCGCGAGCTTGGCCGTCTGTACCTTGACGATCTCGGCGGGGACGCCGTACTTGTCCTGCTTGCCGGCCAGGGCCGCCAGGCTGATCGAGTAGTACGTGGCGACCGTGGAGCCGTGGCGCGCGACCTCGACGTGCGTCGTCGTCGTGCCGCCCTCGACCTTGCCGGTCACGGCGAACGCCACCGACTCGTCGCCGCTTCCGGAGGACTTCTCCTCGGCGACCTTCGTGAACTTCTGCGTGTCCTGGCCCTTGGCCGCGATCGTGAAGCCGTTCGCGCAGCCGCTCACCGCGTCCGACACGGACTTCATCGTGTCCTGGGCGCCCCCGCCGTCGTACGAGGACAGCGAGACGATCGTCAACTTGGACTCCAGGACGTCCTGGAGGCCGTTCATCGCGGCGTCCAGGTCCTTGTCCGAGGTGCCCGTGGGCGTGGGCTTGTCGCTCTTCTCCGTGGCCATCCGGTTGACGTACGCGCTGGTGTCGCCCGGCGCGAACCCGGTGAGGACGTAGGCGAGCGGCGCGCACTTCGCGTCGGCCACCGTCACCTGGTCCTTGGACGCGGCGAACTTGCCGCCGGTGTCCGCGGACTTGACGTCGTAGCCGTCGAGGTCCGCCCCGCTGATGATGAGCTTCCTCAGCTCGGCCGAGCTGAGCGCCTTCGCGGCCGCAGTCGACGAGGAGGACGAGTTCGTGGAGCCGGATTCCTTGGAGTCGTCGGAACTCCCGCCGCAACCCGTGATGAGGGCGAGCGACAGCACGCTCACGGCAACCGTGGCGCTCGCACGCACCCTCGATGATCTCTTCATGGGCGGACTATGAGGGCCGGGTCAAGGAAGCGTCAAGCGCACTCAGAACCCGAGGCGCTCCCGGCGCACCGAATACGCCACGAAACCGGCGCCGATTCCGAGGAAGAGAGTGCCGCCGACGACGTAGGGAGTGGTGTCGGGGCTTCCCGTGTCGGCGAGTTGGGTCTCGGTGCCGGAGCTGTCCGTGGTCTCCGAGACGGCCCGCGCCTGCGCTGTGACCTGCGAGGTCGGGGCCGCAGACGACGCTGTTCTCGCCGGCTCTTCCCCCGTCGCCTTGGCGGAGGGAACGAACCACAGGGCGCACAGGACGGTGCCTGCGGCGGTGGCGGTCAGCAACGGACGACGAGCGGATGACACGGAATATCGATCCCCTTGTGGCGCTGGCGAATTGGCCGTGTGGGGCGATGTTAGTGAAAGGCGCGGGTCACAGGAAAGTCACGGGAGCCCCGGGCCTTACGCTCCGGGCATGAACACTGAAGAGACATCACGTTTTGTCCGCCTTCGGGTGGAACTCGTCCTCGAAATCGAGGACCCCGGCGAACTCACCAAGGAGGCGCTGCGGCGCCTCGCCGCCGACACCGACCTGCCGGCCGACGAGCGGGCGCACGCCGAGGGCGCTGTGACGGAAGACACCTCGGAGGCACTCGCCTCCCTCATCGACCCGTTCGACCTGGTGAGCGAGGTGCCGGGAGTCGATCTCGCGCAGGCCTCCTGGTCGAGCGAGCCCATCGACTACGACCCCGATTCGCCGGATTGGGACCTGGACGAGGAAGATGTCGACGACGACGAAGACGAGGGGGCCTACGGCGTCTCCTGAGCGGCTTGGGAAAACATGACCCCGGGTGGCGATCGCCGTCCGGGGTTTTTCTTTGTCTTCCGCAGGGCACTCGGCCGCACCATCCGCCCCGGCAGACGTGGCGTGCCCCACACCTACGGGATATGTGGAACGGGACGAACCGGCCGTAGCGTTGAAGTTCGTTAACGGGGACGCTCGGGGCTTTTTGGGGATACGGCAACAATGGAGAAGCGTGTGATGACGAACAGTAAGCGGCGCAGGGGCCTGACGGTCGCGTCCGCACTGCTCGGCGGGGTTCTGGTGCTCTCGGCGTGTTCCGGCGGTGGTGGCGACGACGCCTCCGGCGGCAAGGGCAAGGACACCTCGCAGGCCAAGGCCGACGAGGTGTCCGCCAAGAAGCCGTCCGAGGCGGACATCAGGATCACGCCCAAGGACGGCTCCGACAACGCCTCCATCAACAACTCCGCGGCCGTCACCGTCAGCAAGGGCACGCTCACGGGCGTGACCATGACGACCGAGAGCGGCACCCCCGTCGCCGGCACGCTCTCCGCCGACAAGACCAGCTGGAAGCCGAACGCCCAGCTGGAGCGCTCGACCACCTACAAGGTCGCGGCGGTGGCGAAGGACTCCGCCGGTCGCGTCGCGCACGAGAACGCCTCGTTCACCACGGTCGCTCCGGCCAACAGCTTCATAGGCACCTTCACGCCGGACAACGGCTCCACCGTCGGTGTGGGCATGCCGGTGTCGATCAACTTCGACAAGGCGATCGCCAACAAGGCCGCGGTCCAGAAGGGCATCACGGTCTCCTCCAGCAGCGGCCAGGAGGTCGTCGGACACTGGTTCGGCGCCAACCGCCTCGACTTCCGCCCGGAGAACTACTGGAAGGAGAACTCCACCGTCACGCTGAAGCTCGCGCTCGACGGTGTCGAGGGTGCCTCCGGTGTCTACGGCGTGCAGCAGAAGACGGTCACCTTCCACATCGGCCGCAACCAGGTCTCGTACGTCGACGCCAAGACCAAGCAGATGAAGGTCACGCAGGACGGCAGGACGATCAAGACCATCCCGATCTCGGCCGGTTCGCCGGAGCACACGACGTACAACGGCGTCATGGTGATGTCCGAGAAGTACAAGCAGACGCGTATGAACGGCACGACGGTCGGCTTCACGGACAACGACGGCAAGGCCGAGTACGACATCAAGGACGTGCCGCACGCCATCCGCCTCACCAACTCCGGCACCTTCATGCACGGCAACTACTGGGGTGCGAAGTCCATCTTCGGCTCGGTGAACACCAGCCACGGCTGCGTGGGCCTCTCGGACACCAAGGGCGCCAACGACACGGGCACGGCCGGCTACTGGATGTACACCCACTCGATCGTCGGTGACGTCGTGGTCATCTCCAACACCGGCGACAAGACGGTCCAGCCGGACAACGGCCTCAACGGCTGGAACCTCAGCTGGGCGGACTGGAAGGCCGGTTCGGCCGTCTGACCCACCGTCGGTCCACAGCTTTCCGATGCCGCCCCCAGGGGCGGCATCGGTGTTTCCGAGCCCTTTCCCGGGCCGCTGCAGCCTTCTCATGCATCTCTTATCGGGGCCTTATCGAGTCATCACGGGGCGTCCCTAGCTTGCGGCGCATGTTCTTCACCTACCTGAGGCGCGAACTGCGCCGCCGCAGAAAGGCGGCCCTCGTCGTCGCCTCCGGTCTTGCCCTCGGCATCGCGCTCGTCATCGTGGTCAGCTCCGTGTCGTCCGGCATGGGCAGGGCGCAGGACAAGGTCCTCCAGTCGCTGTACGGGCTGGGCACCGACATGACGGTCACCAAGGCGGCGACGCCGACGGCGGACAACTCCCAGCGTCCGCGCTTCCAGTTCGACGCGCGGAACAACGACGACGACTCGACGCAGAGCAGCGACCGGGTCCTGGTGCAGGGCTTCACGACCCTGGCCTCCTCCACCGTCACCAAGGTCGGGGAGCAGAAGGGCGTCTCGTCCGCGGTGGGTGGACTGAGCCTCAACGTGGTGAAGGTCGACGGCCAGTTCACCCGCGGGCAGTTCCGGCAGAACCAGAACTCCGCGGGCAGCCAGGGCGGGCGTGGCGCGGGCGGCGGCACCGGGCAGCCGCAGGGTGAAGTACAGGGCGGCGGCGCCGACTTCGACATCAACCAGTACACGGTGTACGGCACCGACGTCACGAAGACCGCGCTCGGCCCGCTGACCTCGTCGAAGATCACCAGCGGTCGTACCTTCAAGGCGATCGAGACCGACGCAAAGGTCGTCGTGGCGGACTCCGCGTACGCCAAGGAGAAGAAGTACAAGGTCGGTTCGACCGTCACCATCAAGAGCGTCAAGTTCAAGGTGATCGGCATCGCGACCGCGGACAGCGGGGACGCGGCGGCCGACCTGTACATCCCGCTGCAGCAGGCGCAGACGCTGGCCGGCGAGAAGAACAAGGTCACCACGGTCTATGTCAAGGCGACCGACTCCCAGCAGATCGACTCCGTCAAGTCGACCATCCAGAAGAACGTCTCGGGTACGACGGTCACGACCTCGGCCGACCTTGCGAAGACGGTCTCCGGGTCGCTGTCCACGGCGTCGTCCCTGGCGACCAACGTCGGCAAGTGGCTGTCGATCGCTGTGCTGGTGGCCGCGTTCCTGGTGGCGGGGCTGCTGACGTCCTCTGCCGTTTCGCGGCGGGTGCGGGAGTTCGGCACGCTGAAGGCGCTGGGGTGGAAGTCGGGGCGGGTGACCCGGCAGGTCGTGGGTGAGGCGATGGTCAACGGGCTGTTGGGCGGGGCGCTGGGGATCGGCCTCGGTCTGGCAGGGGCGTATGTCGTGACCAGCGTCAGCCCCACGCTGCAGGCGCAGTTGGGGAGCGGGGGCGGTTTCGGTGGGCCCGGTCGGCGGGCGGCGAAGACGCTGGAGGTTGCGCTGACGGCGCCGGTCAGTGTGACGACGATCGTGCTGGCGGTGGCTCTTGCGGTGGCCGGCGGTTTGATCGCGGGGGCGTTCGGCGGCTGGCGGGCGTCACGGCTCCGTCCGGCGGATGCACTTCGCCGCGTCGAGTAGCTGAACGTCGGCTGCGGCTGGGCAAGGACGGGTGTGCTCGCCCGCGCTGGCGGGGTGCCGCTGCGCCCACCCGTGCCGCCCCAGCGGCACGACTGCCCGCAGCTAGGGCGGCCTTCAAGGGGCGCGGGGAACTGCGCGACCAGCCCCCACTCACCCGCGGCCAAAACACGACCCGCACCACCCCCGAACCCTCCCAGGAGACCAAAATGTACGAACTGAGAAACCTCACCAAGCGCTACACCCGAGGCAAGGACACCGTCCACGCCCTCGACGGAGTAGACCTCTCCATCGCCGACGGCGACCGCCTGGTCATCCAAGGCCCCACCGGCGGCGGCAAGTCCACCCTCCTCCAGATGCTCGGCGGTCTGGACCGCCCCACCTCCGGCGAAGTCGTCCTCGACGGCACCGACCTGGCCGGCCTCTCCGAGGCCAAGCTCACCAAGGTCCGCAGCGAGAACATCGGCTTCGTCTTCCAGTCCTTCAACCTCATCCCGACCCTCACCGCCCAGGAGAACGTCGAGACCGCCCTCGTACCCCTCGGAGTGAAGACCAGCGAACGACGGGAGCGCGCAGCCGAAGCGCTGACCTCGGTCGGTCTCGGCGAACGGCTCAGCCACCTCCCCGGCGAGATGTCCGGAGGACAGCAGCAGCGCGTCGCCATAGCCAGAGCACTCGTCAAGCAGCCGAAGGTGCTGCTCGCCGACGAACCCACCGGAAATCTCGACGAGTCGATGCGCGACGAGATCATGGAGGTGCTGGAGCGCATGTGGAAGGAGCTCGGGCTGACCTTCATCATGGTCACGCACGACTCCGCGATCGCGAGGAAGGCCCCGCGGCTGGCGACGATCCGCAAGGGCAAGCTCACCGTCAAGGAGAGCGCGGGCGCGTAACTGCGCGGAACGGTAACGGCTTTGGGGCCGGCGCGTAACAGAACTCCGGCCCGTCTCTTACCTTCTTCTCATCTATTGAGGTGCCTGATCACCCCCCGGCATACTGCGCATTCCGGGGGGTGCACGCGTTCATGTGTGCGGGACCGCCCCCGGCCGGGTGACAGGGGAAAGCACCCGGTACTTCATCTCCAGGGGGAGACTTGCGCAGACAAGTGAAGAGAGCATGCGCGGCAACCGTTGCCACGGCGGCCGCCGTGGCCCTTGCGGCGGGCATGACCGGCCCGGCGTCCGCGAAGCCGGAGCAGTCGACGACCGCTCCGCAGACTCAGCTCACGTCCAAGCACCGCATCACCCTGATCACCGGCGACCGTGTGGTCGTCGACTCCAAGGGCCGTGTCGTAGGCCTGGAACGGGCCAAGGGGCGCGAGCACATACCCGTTCAGTTCCGCAAGGCCGGCGGGCACACGCTCGTCGTACCGGCGGACGCGGCCCGGCTGGTCGCCACCGGCAAGCTGGACCAGCGGCTGTTCGACATCACCGAGCTCAACAAGTCCGCGACCCGCAAGTCCCAGGCCGAGGGGCTGAAGGTCATCGTCGGCTACCAGGGCGCCGCCACCGGCGCGAAGGCCGACGTCCGTGACGCCGGCACCCTCCGCAGGAGCCTCAAGTCCCTGAATGCGGACGCCGTTCAGACCCCGCAGAAGGAAACGCCCGAGCTCTGGGACGCCGTCACCAGCGGCGGCCGGACCGCCTCGGGCATCGCGCACGTCTGGCTCGACGGCACCCGCAAGGCCAGCCTCGACAAGTCCGTACCGCAGATCGGCGCACCGAAGGCCTGGGCCGCCGGCTACGACGGCAAGGGCGTCAAGATCGCCGTACTGGACACCGGTGTCGACGCGACCCACCCGGACCTGGCGACCCAGGTCATCGAGTCCAAGAACTTCTCCACCGCCGCCGACGCCACCGACCACTTCGGGCACGGCACGCACGTCGCGTCGATCGCGGCGGGCACCGGCGCCAAGTCGGGCGGCAAGTACAAGGGTGTCGCGCCCGGCGCGAAGATCCTCAACGGCAAGGTCCTCGACGACACCGGCTCCGGTGACGACTCCGGCATCCTCGCCGGCATGGAGTGGGCCGCCCAGCAGGGCGCCGACGTCGTGAACCTGAGCCTCGGCGCCCAGGACGGGCCCGGCATCGACCCGCTCGAGGCCGAGGTCAACAAGCTGTCCGAGGAGAAGGGCATCCTCTTCGCGATCGCCGCGGGCAACTCCGGTCCGGAGTCGGTCGGTTCGCCCGGCAGCGCCGAGGACGCGCTCACCGTCGGCGCGGTCGACGACCACGACAAGCTGGCCGACTTCTCCTCGACCGGCCCGACCGTCGACGGCACCGTCAAGCCGGACGTCACCGCGCCCGGCGTGGACATCACGGCGGCCGCGGCCAAGGGCAGCGTCATCGACCAGGAGGTCGGCGAGAACCCGCCCGGCTACCTGACCATCTCGGGTACGTCGATGGCGACGCCGCATGTGGCGGGCGCCGCGGCGATCCTGAAGCAGCAGCACCCGGACTGGAAGTTCTCCGAGCTCAAGGGCGCGCTGACCGGCTCCGCGAAGGGCGGCAAGTACACCGCGTTCCAGCAGGGCGCGGGCCGTATCGCCGTCGACAAGGCCATCAAGCAGACGGTGATCGCCGACCCGGTGTCGGTGAGCTTCGGTGTGCAACAGTGGCCGCACACCGACGACAAGCCGGTCACCAAGCAGCTGACGTACCGCAACCTCGGTACGAAGGACGTCACGCTCGGCCTGTCCGCCGCCGGCACGAACCCCAAGGGCCAGGCGGCCCCCGCGGGCTTCTTCAAGCTCGGCGCGACGAAGGTGACCGTCCCGGCGGGCGGCAAGGCCTCCGTCAACCTCACCGTCAACACCAAGCTGGGCGGCACGCTCGACGGCGCGTACTCCGCGTACGTGACGGCGACGGGCGGCGGCCAGACGGTGCGGACCGCGGCCGGCGTGCAGCGCGAGATCCAGTCGTACAGCGTCACGTTCAAGCACATCGGGCGTGACGGGCAGCCGACCGGGAACTACAACGACATCCTGTCCGGCTACTCGGGCCTGGCCGAGGGCCGCGCGTACCCGGTGACCGTCTCGGACTCCGGTACGACGACGATGCGCCTGCCCAAGGGCGACTACCTGCTGGACGCCTGGATCGCGAAGGACTTGGTGCACTTCGAGGGCGGCCTCGACTGGCTGGTCCAGCCGAAGCTGAGCGTCACCAAGAACACCACGGTGACGATCGACGCCCGCAGGACCAGGGCGGCCGACATCACGGTGCCGGACGCGCACGCGAAGCAGCAGCTGGCGACGATCAGCTACAGCTATGACCCCGCGGGCGGCGGCGGCAGCTTCGACGCGAAGTCCTTCGCCGACATCCGCATGGCGCCGCTGGGCGGCGAGGTCTCGGGCCTGCAGCAGACGTGGAACGGCCAGTGGACCAAGGGTGACGACGCCGAGTACGACGTGGCCACCACCGCCAAGGTCAAGAAGATCCAGGGCGACAAGGTCCGCCACTTCAAGGCGAGCGACCTCGCCACGGTGAAGAACAACCTCGGTTCGGGAGCCCCCGGCAAGACCGGTGCCCTGCAGCCCATCGGGGTGTTCCCGGACGACGCCGTCTTCGCGAACGGCATCGAGCAGAAGCTGCCGGGAGCACGCACGCTGTACCTGTCGACCTCCGACAAGATCCAGTGGACGTGGGACTTCCTTCAGATCAAGGGCCATGACGCGAACGGCATCCCGATCCCGGAGGCGTCCTCCACGCTCGGCAACCCGCAGACCTTCAAGGCGGGCCGGAAGTACACGAAGACCTTCAACACGGCGGTCTTCGGGCCCCATCTGAACAGGGACTTCGGGCTCTTCCGCGAGGGCAACAGCATCTACGGCTCCCTGCCGCTGTTCACCGACGGGGCGGGCCACGCCGGCTCCTCGGACCTCACCGCGGTCGCCACGACCCTGTACCGCAACGGCACCAAGGTCGGCTCCAACGACGACCCGCTCTTCGGCAAGGAGTTCAAGGTCCCGTCCGGCGAGGCCGACTACAAGCTGACGACCTCCGTCAAGCGCAGCGTCCTGGTCGCCGAGGCCTCCACCCGCATCGACGCCAGCTGGACGTTCCGCTCGAAGAAGACGTCCGACCTGACCACCCTGCCCGCGTCCACGGTCCGCTTCAACGCGGCCACCGGCCTGGACAACAAGGTGGAGGCCGGCAAGACGGTGTCGATCCCGGTCACCGTCGAGGGCGCCGCCAAGGGCAGCAACCTCAAGTCGCTGTCCGTGTACGTGTCGTACGACTACGGCCAGACCTGGACGAAGCTCGACGTCGTGGGCGGCAAGATCAAGGTGAAGAACCCGGAGAAGGGGAAGGCCATCTCCTTCCACGCCAAGATCACCGACAAGCAGAACAACAAGTCGACGATCTCGATCTACAACGCGTACTACGCCAAGTGAGCCGCAGGTTCGCTGAGCGCTGAGCAGCCGCCCGCCGGAAGTGCAGCTTCCGGCGGGCGGTCCGTGTTTCCGTGGGCGCATGACCACACAGACCGTCGAGTACATCCGCTACCGCATCCCGGAAGACCGCTCGGCGGAATTCCTCGCCGCCTACACGCGGGCCGCGGTCCGCCTGGCGGCGGCACCCCAGTGCGTGAACTACGAACTGGCGCGCTGCGAGGAGGACTTCGAGCACTACGTCCTGCGCATCACCTGGACGTCGACCGAGGACCACATGGAGGGCTTTCGCAGGTCCGAGCTGTTCCCGGACTTCCTCGCGGAGATCCGCCCGTACGTCGAGAACATCGAGGAGATGCGCCACTACAAGCCGACGACGGTGCGCGGCACGGGGTCCTCCGTGCCGACGCTGTACGACTGGGCCGGGGGCGCCGCCGCCTTCTCCCGTCTGACGTCGGTCTTCTACGACAAGGTCCTCAAGGACGACCTCCTCGCCCCCCTCTTCGCCGACCTCGCCCCCGACCACGCCGAGCATGTCGCGCTGTGGCTCGGCGAGGTCTTCGGCGGCCCCGCCACCTACTCCCTGACCCAGGGCGGCCACGGCCACATGGTCGCCAAGCACTTCGGCAAGCACATCACCGAGCCCCAGCGCCGCCGCTGGGTGAATCTGATCCAGGACGCGGCGGACGACGCAGGACTCCCGACGGATGCCGAGTTCCGGTCGGCGTTCGTGGCGTACGTGGAGTGGGGCACGCGACTCGCCGTCTACTTCTCCAGCCCGGACGCAAAGCCGCCGGCGGAGCAGCCGGTGCCGCGGTGGACGTGGGGGACGATGCCGCCGTACCAGGGGTGACGTCTTTCAGCGCCGGTCGGTGAATCCAGCCCGTCCGGCGTTTGAGGACGAGGCCGTTCAGGCCGAAAGCGGGGGCCTGAGGGCGGCAGCCCCCAGCAGCGGCGCACGAACCGCCGGGCATGGCTCAGGAAGACGTCGCCGACTGCCCCGCCCGAGTGGCGTCCGCCCCCCAACTGGCCAGCAGCCGCAACGCCTCCGCCGAGGGCGAGCCGGGTTCCGTGTGGTAGACGATCAGGCCCTGATCGCTGCCGTCGGTCACGGGGAACGACTCGAAGTTCAGCATCAGGTCGCCGACCAGCGGGTGGTGCAGGTGCTTGACGCCGTGGCTCTTCTCCTTGACGTCGTGCATAGCCCACAGCCGCCTGAACTCCTCGCTCTTGACGGAGAGTTCGCCGACCAGGGCGGACAGCCGCGGATCGTCCGGATAGCAGCCCGCCTGCATGCGCAGCAGGGCGACGACGTCGGACGCCTTCTCCTCCCACGCCACGAACAGATCGCGGTAGGCGGGATTCAGGAACACCAGCCGGGCCCAGTTCCGCTCCTGCGGCGCCAGCTCCCCCCAGTCGCCGAAGACGGCCGCGGCCATCCGGTTCCAGGCGAGGATGTCCGAGTAGCGGCCCCCGATGTACGCCGGCACCGAGTCCATCGTGTCCAGCAGCTGCCGCAGTGAACTCCGCACCTGCTGCGACCGCGTCACCGGTTTCTTCTTGTGCTGCTTAGGCTTCGCGAGATGCGTGAGGTGGTTGTGCTCCGCGTCGGTCAACCGCAGCGCCCGCGCGATCGAGTCGAGCACCTCCGCCGACACGTTTCGCCCGTTGCCCTGCTCCAGGCGCGTGTAGTACGCCACCGAGACGCCCGCCAGCTGGGCCAGCTCCTCGCGGCGCAGCCCGGGCACCCGCCGGTGCCGGCCGAAGTCCGGAAGCCCGACGTCCTCCGGCTTCAGTCGGGCGCGCCGGGTGCGCAGGAACTCGCTGAGCTCGGCACGACGGTCCAGAGCCCCGGCGGGCTCGGGTACGGCATCGGGCTGTTCGTCCATGTCTCAAGTATTCACTGTCGTACGTCCACCATCCTGACCCCGCCAGTGGTAGGCACAGCGGACGTACGCAGAAGCGTGGGCTGGGTGAAGGCTCTGAGGTCCGGCATGCTGACCGACATGCCCGGTCAGAAGGCAGCCGGGCGCGTAACCACAGCTAGGAGACCCCCGGCATGACCACTGTTGCCGCTTACGCCGTCCCCGCCGCGAAGGCTCCGCTGGAGCGCACCACCATCGAACGCCGTGAGGTCGGTGAGTTCGACGTCCTGATCGACATCAAGTTCGCCGGTATCTGCCACTCCGACATCCACCAGGCACAGGAGGGCTGGGGCGAGGCGATCTTCCCGATGGTCCCCGGTCACGAGATCGCGGGCATCGTCTCCGAGGTCGGCGCGGGCGTCACCAAGCACCAGGTCGGCGACCGTGTGGGCGTCGGCTGCCTGGTCGACTCCTGCCGGGAGTGCGAGAGCTGCAAGGCCGGCGAGGAGCAGTACTGCACCGGCGGCAACGTCGGCACGTACAACTCCATCGGCAAGGACGGCGAGCCCACCTACGGCGGCTACTCGCAGAAGGTCGTCGTCGACGAGAACTTCGTCGTCCGTATCCCCGACGCCCTGTCGCTGGACGTGGCCGCACCGCTGCTGTGCGCGGGCATCACCACCTACTCCCCGCTGAAGCACTGGAACGCCGGCCCCGGCAAGAAGGTCGCGGTCCTCGGCATGGGCGGCCTCGGCCACATGGGCGTCAAGATCGCCCACGCGCTCGGTGCCGAGGTCACGGTCCTCTCGCAGTCCCTGCGCAAGAAGGACGACGGTCTCAAGCTGGGCGCCGACCACTACTACGCGACCAGCGACGAGCAGACCTTCAAGGACCTTCAGGGCTCCTTCGACCTGATCCTCTCCACGGTCTCGGCCCCGCTCGACTTCGGCGCGTTCCTGTCCCTGCTGAAGCGGGACGGCGCGCTGGTGAACGTCGGCGCCCCCGAGGAGCCGATCGCCCTCAACCTCTTCTCGGTGATCGCCGGCCGCAAGACCCTCGCCGGCTCCATGATCGGCGGTATCGCCGAGACCCAGGAGATGCTGGACTTCTGCGCCGAGCACGGCTTCGGCGCCGAGATCGAGGTGATCAGCGCGGACCAGATCAACGAGGCGTACGACCGGGTGGTGGCGAGCGACGTCCGGTACCGCTTCGTGATCGATGTCGCGACGATCTGACAGGTCGGACAGGCTGACAGGGCTCAGAGAGCTGACAGGTCCGACAGGTGCGGCCCCGGCGTAAAGCGACGCCGGGGCCTTTCCCTGTGCGGAGTATGTTGGGCGTGAGGAGGCCCACACGATGAACGTGCAGCTGAACCACACCATCGTCGCCGCTCATGACAAGAAGGAGTCGGCCCGGTTCCTCGCCGACATCCTGGGGTTGGAGCCCAGCCCGCCGTTCGGTCCCTTCATTCCCGTCCAGATCCCGAACGGCGTGACCCTCGACTACATGGAGACGGACGGCGACATCACGCCGCAGCACTACGCGTTCCTGGTGTCCGAGGACGACTTCGACACGATCTTCAGCCGCATCCAGGACGCGGGACTGACCTACTGGGCGGACCCGTACCACCACCGCAGGGGCGAGATCAACCACAACGACGGCGGGCGGGGCGCGTACTTCGACGACCCCAACGGCCACAACCTGGAGATCATCACCAGGCCGTACGGCAGCGGGAGCTGACCTGCCGGTTCACTCGGCAGGGAGGAACTCGTCGGCCCCGTAGGACCGTACGAGAACACTCCCGTCGGCGGACGGTCGCACGGAGTGCGCGCGCCCGAGCCCCGAGACCCGGGCGCGTCCGTCGGCGCGGATCTCCACGACCGTGTTCTCGTCGATGGCGACGCCGTGCGGGAGTCCGTGCCTCGCGACCGCGGCGATCATGCGCGGCAGCGTCCCCCACTGCGCGGCGTGCACCTCCACGGAGAAGGGCACCAGCCCGAGCCCGGCCCGCACTTCGATCTCCTCCAGGTCCTCGGCCGTGTCCTCGTGGCACACGGGTACGCCGTCGTCGAGCCACCCTCCGACGACAGCGTGCCGGGCGGCGACCGCGGCCCCGGCGGAGAAACCGGCGTACGGGATGCCGAACTCGGCCAGAGCGGACCGCAGTTGGTCCAGGCACCCGGCGAACGCGTCCTGATACGCGGGCGTCAGCCCCCCGCAGACCAGAAGCCCGTCCAGATCCTGGAGGCGGTCCGGGGCGAACTCCCCGCCGAGCGGCACCAGCAGCGGTACGGGGCTGCAGTCGGCGACCTTCCGCAGCACGGCGTCGTACCGGCCGAACTGCTCGCTGCCATCCCCCTCGTCCAGCACGACGCAGCCGATGCGCGGCCCCGTGGCCGCCCGCAGGAACGGCCCGTAGACGGCATGCGCGGCCGCCGCGTCCCAGCCGCCCCCGATCAGGAACGTACGACTGCTGCGGCTGCCCATGACTGCCCCCACGTTGTCTCCGTCCACCTTCAGGCCCGCAGTCCCACGAGACCGTCGTAGGCGGACATGACGATCTCCAACCCCCGGTTGTCGTCGGCGGGTTCGCGCATCTGGTTGGTCACATACGCCACCACCATCCGGGCCTCGGGTTCGATCATCACCATCGACCCGCCCCAGCCGCCCCACCCGTAGGTGTTGCCGAACAGCCCATAGCCCAGGCCCCAGCGCACCGGCATGCCCAGCACCCGGTCGTCGCCGCTGAACTGCTCCTCCCAGGCGCGCTCGCACCCCGCCTGCGACAGCAGCCGCACTCCACGCAGCGCCCCTGAGCAGGCCATCACCGACTGCACGAGTGCGACCGAGCGGGCATTGCCGAAGCCGCTCGCCGCGGGGATCTGCGCACGGCGCCAGGCCACGCTGTTGCCGTCCCGGACCCGCATGGCGGTCCCGGCGGAGGGGGTCGCACCCCTGCCGGGCGCACTCGCGGTGTACTCCTCGTCCCGTCCCGGCGGCGGCACCGTGAGCGCCACGCGCCGGTCGTGCTCCGCCGCCAGCCCGATATGGAAGTCGGCCCCCAGCGGCCCGGCGATCTCCTCCGCGAAGAACTCCCCGACGCTCCGCCCGCTGACCCGCCGGACCACCTCGCCGACGAGGAACCCCTGGGTGAGCGAGTGGTACCCGGCCGCGCTGCCCGGCTCCCACCGCGGAGCCTGTGCGACGAGCCGTGCCGTGGCGGCCGGCCAGTCGTAGAGCTCCTCGACCGGCCCGTCCCAGTCGGGCAGGCCCGCGGTGTGCGAGAGCAGATGCCGGACCAGGACCCCTTCCTTGCCCGCTGCGGCGAACTCCGGCCAGTACCGGGCCACCGGCGCGTCCAGGTCGAGCTCGCCGCGGTCGGCCAGGACGAGCGCGGTGAGCGCCGTCATGGTCTTGGTGACGGAGAAGACGTTGACGATCGTGTCCCGCTCCCACGGCACGGTGCGCTCGGCGTCGGCGAACCCGCCCCACACGTCCACCACCGGCGCGCCGTCCACGAAGACGGCCACCGAGCCGCCCGTGTCCCCGGCGTCCAGCAACTCCGCCAGCCGGTTGGGCACCGCGGTGAACAGACCGTCGTACGAGCCCTGAATGTCAGCCATGCGTGGCATTAGCCCGCATCGGCACGCGCCGCGGCAACCGAATTTGCGGCCCTCCGCCGTCACCCGTCGAGCGGAAGGCCGGATCCGGCCTACGGACGCAGGTGGGCCAGGACTTCGTCCGCCACCGGGTACGGCCGCTCCTGCGGAAGCAGCCGGGCCGCCGACTCCAGGTCGCCGCTGCCCACGTACGCATGTACCTCCCGGGCCAGCGGGGTCACATCACTGATCGCGACCGTCCACTCGTCCGCATAGCGCCGTACCGCCTCGCCGGAGAGGCCGAGCTGCAGCGACCGGTACGGCAGCGGCCGCAGCCGCAGATCCCGCTCGGGGTCCCACTGCACACGAGTCGGCGCCCTCTTCAACTCACGCTGCCAGGCCGCACGGTCGGCGTGCACCTGGGGCGTGTAGCTCGACAGACACGCGTGCCGCAACGCCCACTCGAAGCCGTCGCGGCTGATCTCGACCGCGAGCACGGTCTCCTGACCGGCCTTGGTGCCCCAGCCGCAGCGGTACATCATCCACTGGAACGACGGCTTGATCCACGTCATCCGGTCCCGCTTCCACGCGGCGGGGAACCGCCCCTTGCGGACCGCGGGCCCGCCGATCTCCGGTGGGTAGGCCTGGTAGACGGTGATCGTCGACTCTGTGTGGAGCGCGCGGATGCCGTGCTGTGGATCTTCCATGGCATGCAGCGTGAAGGACGGCCTGCCCGGGCTGCGACCGATTTTCGGCCGGAGGTCGGCCGGGCGGGCCTGGAATCGGCTGGAACCCTCGCGCGTTGAGGGGGGTGGGCACGGGATGCCGATGGTGTGCGAGCCGCGTCGCCCGACTGACCGAGCTGAGAGATTTTGGAGGCTGCAATGGCTGCGCAGACGCAGAGGGCCGTGCTGGCGGGCGGATGCTTCTGGGGGATGGAAGAGCTGATCCGCCGACTTCCCGGCGTGACGGCGACCCGGGTGGGATACACCGGGGGTGACGTGCCGAACGCGACGTACCGCAACCACGGCACGCACGCGGAGGCCATCGAGATCCTCTTCGACCCCGCGAAGACCGACTACCGCGCGCTCCTGGAGTTCTTCTTCCAGATCCACGACCCGAGCACCAAGAACCGCCAGGGCAACGACATCGGCCTCAGCTACCGCTCGGCGATCTACTACGTGGACGACGAGCAGAAGCGGATCGCCGAGGACACGATCGCGGACGTGGACGCCTCGGGCCTGTGGCCGGGCAAGGTCGTCACCGAGGTGGAGCCGGTCGGCCCCTTCTGGGAGGCCGAGCCCGAGCACCAGGACTACCTGCAGCGTTACCCCGACGGCTACACCTGCCACTTCCCCCGCCCGGGATGGCGGCTGCCCGCCCGCACGGAGGGCTGAGCCCACCCCGGCGCCTGCTCAGTGCGGCAGCGTCGCCGGGCTGCCGCCGTTCGCCTCGTAGCCCGCCACCGCCAGCGCCCGGTAGACCGCGAACTCGGCTGCCGGGTCGGCGGACAGGGTCCAGGGGAGCGCGCCGACATGGCCGTCGATGTGTATGAGCTGGTTCATGGCCTCGGCCCAGCGCTCCGAGCGGACCAGGAAGAACACCAGCAGATGGCGTACGTGCGCGAGCATCGGGTCGTCGGGGCGGGCCGAGTGGACGGCGTGCAGCGCTCCGTGGATCGCCTTCGTCACGACCTCGCTCCGGTAGAAGCCGCTGACCAGGTTCACCTCGGGCAGGTGCTCGAAGACCGCGAACAGCGGCAGCGCGGCGAGGAGGGACCCCTCCGGTGCGCGCGCGGCTGCCGCCTCCGCGAAGGAGTTCGCCAGCTCGCGCGAGCCGTGCCACTTCTCGCACCAGTAGTGCAGGGCGGCCAGGTGCGCGCCCATGTGGGCCGGGGCGCGGTCCAGGATCCTCAGCCAGAGCTCCTCGAACTCCGGCTGGGGATAGGCGAGCCCGCGGGCCACCGACAGCTCGATGATGTACGGGACCGGGTCACCGGGGGCGAGCAGCGCCGCGTCGCCGCACGCCGCCTTCGCCTCCTCCATGATGATCCGGAACTCGTCCGTGCCCGGCGTCGACGTCCGCCACGCCTGCTGGACCAGGAACTCCGCGTGCACCGCTGCGCCGCCCGCGTCCTTGGGCTGCTCGGCCCGCCACACCCTGAGCCACTGACCGCCCGGGGTCTCGCTGACCCCGCCGGGCCGCTGCTGCAACTCCAGCGACGCCGCACCCGCGAACGCCTGCACACGCTGCCAGCGCAGCTCGCCCTCCGACTCCGTGCCCGCCAGCAGCTGCGAGGCCGCCCGGTGGTCCTGTGTGCGCTGCACCAGGTCCAGGACGTCGAGCAGGTCCTGGTCCGGACCGGGCATACGGACGTCCAGCTCCTCCTCCCGCGCGAATCCGTAGTTCGCCGGGTCGGCGGCGTCCGGGTGACCGGCCGGGACCTGCTCGATCATGCCCCGCCTGCGCCGCAGGACGGGGAGCAGCACGAAGCCCAGCATGACGGCGGCGATCAGGACCCAGAGAAATTCCATGCCTCAAGCGTTCCAGACGCCGGTGACAATTGGCGAACCCGGTCCGCGGCCTGTGGAAAACTCCGTGAACCTGGCACCCGAACCGAGGGAAAACCCGGCAGTACGGCCTCCCGTGCCTCGCCGTCCGGCGCGCGCCCCGCGAGCGCACTACCCTCGGTGCCCATGAGCGACAGGCACATCAGTCAGCACTTCGAGACCCTCGCGATCCACGCGGGTAACACCGCCGATCCCCTCACCGGCGCGGTCGTCCCGCCGATCTACCAGGTCTCGACCTACAAGCAGGACGGCGTCGGCGGGCTGCGCGGCGGCTACGAGTACAGCCGTAGCGCCAACCCCACCAGGACCGCCCTGGAAGAGAACCTCGCAGCCCTCGAGGGCGGCCGTCGCGGCCTTGCGTTCGCGTCCGGACTGGCGGCCGAGGACTGCCTGTTGCGTACGCTGCTCAGCCCCGGCGACCACGTGGTCATCCCCAACGACGCGTACGGCGGCACGTTCCGTCTGTTCGCGAAGGTCGTCGCCCGGTGGGGGGTGGAGTGGTCGGTCGCCGACACCAGTGACCCGTCGTCCGTACGGGCCGCCATCACCCCGAAGACCAAGGCCGTGTGGGTGGAGACCCCCTCCAACCCGCTGCTCGGCATCACCGACATCGCCGCGGTCGCGCAGATCGCCCGGGACGCGGGCGCGAAGCTCGTCGTCGACAACACCTTCGCCACGCCGTACCTCCAGCAGCCGCTGGCGCTCGGCGCGGACGTCGTCGTGCACTCCCTGACCAAGTACATGGGCGGCCACTCCGACGTCGTCGGCGGTGCCCTGGTCGTCGCCGACGAGGCGCTCGGCGAGGAGCTGGCGTACCACCAGAACGCGATGGGCGCGGTCGCCGGGCCCTTCGACTCCTGGCTGGTGCTGCGCGGCGCGAAGACGCTGTCCGTGCGCATGGACCGGCACAGCGAGAACGCCACCAGGGTCGCCGACATGCTCACCCGGCACGCACGCGTGACGCGCGTCCTGTACCCGGGCCTGCCCGAGCACCCCGGTCACGAGGCCGCCGCCAAGCAGATGAAGGCATTCGGCGGCATGGTCTCCTTCCAGGTCGAGGGCGGTGAGGAGGCGGCCGTCGAGGTCTGCAACCGCGCCAAGGTGTTCACGCTCGGCGAGTCCCTGGGTGGCGTGGAGTCGCTGATCGAGCACCCCGGGCGGATGACGCACGCGTCCGTGGCCGGCTCGGCCCTCGAGGTGCCCGCCGATCTCGTACGCCTCTCCGTGGGCATCGAGAACGTCGACGACCTCCTGGAGGACCTGCAGCAGGCGCTCGGCTAGCCGACCCGCCCGCTCACCAGCCCGTGTACGGGGGAGTCGTCTGCGAGGGCGGCTCCACCCACGGGCGGGCCATCATGGCCCACACGAGGAACGCCACACTCGCTGCACACAGCAGCAGCCACATCAGCCGGCGGGCGAGCGTCCTGCGGCGCAGACTGCGGGCACCGCGGCGCACGACCTCCCCGTACAGGTCCGGCGGCACCGGCGGCGGCACCTGCTCCATCATCCGCCGCACGGCGGCCTCACGCTGAACCCGGTTCATGCGCGTCCCCTTCCGCCTGTGCGCCTCATGACGGCGCCACTTTCGCTCTGCCGACTGCCGGTGCGGGGTTTCGTGGTGGATGCAGTGGTGTCGCGGTGGCTGGTGTGCTGTTGGTGCGGCGGTGTTCCGCGATCAGCTGTGCGGCGGCCTTGTGCTGGGCACGGTTCATGCGCGTGCCTCTCCGTCTGTGCGTCTCATGACGGCGCCACCTTCGCTCCGCCGACTGCCGGTGTCGGGTTTCGTGGCGGATTCAGCAGTGTCGCCGTGGCCCGTTCGCAGATCGCGCGGACGCGTTCCGTCGGCAGGCCGAGCAGTGCCGCCGTCTGCTCCTCGCCGACTCCCTCGTACAGCCTGAGGACCAGGATCAGGCGCTCCTGCGGTGCCAGCCGGGCCAGCGGGCTGCCGGGATGCGGGCGGGCCCGCCCGAAACCGCCGTACTGGTGCCATGCCCCGCGCGCGAAGCGGGTCGCCAGGTACTGGCGGGCGCGGTCGTACGGGTCCTCCCCGCGCAGCCGGTCCCAGCACGCGTACGTGTGCGCGAGGGACAGCGTCAGCAGGCGCCGCGCGCGTGGGTTGTCGTCCGGCGCCTCCGCCGTGAGCAGCGTGGCGGCATGCAGCAGCCGCCCTGCCGCGCCCGCGACGAACGCCTCGAACTCCCGGGCCCGGCGCGCACCTTGGATCGCCTGCCGCTGTCTCACCGCGCCTCCCGCCCTGACGCGACCCTGACCGAACGGGACCCGGCCGCGTACGGGGTGCGGAACCGCGTACGACGGGGACCCTGTCTCATCTGAGGCCAGGGGTGGCCCTTCGGTCAAGAGCTGCGCGGCACGCGCGCGTACCGAGCCGGCGGGCGCGCGTGCGGACGGCCGCTACGAGGCCGACGACGCCTCCGGACCCGGCATCCCCTGGGCCGTCATCCGCGAGGAGAGAGCGGTGTTGAAGCGCGTCAGGAGCGTGCAGAACGCATCGCGCTCCTCCGGCGCCCAGTCGTGTGTCAGCTCGGCCATCAACTGACGCCTCGAGGAGCGCACTTCCTCAAGCCGTGACTGGCCGCGCGGCGACAGCTGAAGCACCACCGCGCGCCCGTCCTCGGGGTGCGAGGTGCGCTTGACGAGCCCGGTGTCCACGAGCGGAGCGACCTGCCGGGTGACCGTCGAGGAGTCGATGCCCATGCTCGCCGCGAGCGCCTTGACGCCCATCGGACCCTCTTTGTCGAGGCGGTTGAGCAGGAGGTATGCGGCGCGGTCCATGGAGTTGCGCACCTGCCCGACGCCGCCGAGCCGGGTCTGTTCGGCACGGCGGGCGAAGACCGCCACCTCGTGCTGCAGCGTGTCGAGGAGACCGGTGTCACCGACGGTCGTCATGTCCATCGACATTTCAGGTGTTGTGGGCATGGCCGGAGGCTCGCTTCATGAAGGTGGTCTGTGAATGGGGGACAGAGTACGCGGCCGGAAGGCGGGCCGTACCGGCGCTGCACAAACCAGTCTCGGACGTTGGTCACAATGCCCGTGCGCACCTGTGAACTGCGATGCTTGAGTCATGAGCTACAGCACGGCTGACTCCTTTCGGCCCGTGACCCTCGACGACGTGCGGGGCGCCCAGAAGATGCTCTCGGGCGTGGCGCGGGTGACGGCGATGGAGGGCAGCAGGCATCTGTCCCAGCTGGTGGGCGCCCCGGTGCACTTCAAGTGCGAGAACCTCCAGCGCACGGGTTCGTTCAAGCTGCGCGGCGCCTACGTCCGGATCGCCGGACTGCTGCCCGAGGAGCGCGCCGCCGGGGTGGTGGCGGCGAGCGCCGGCAACCACGCGCAGGGCGTCGCCCTTGCGTCCTCGCTGCTCGGCGTGCGGGCGACCGTGTTCATGCCGCTGGGCGCCCCGCTGCCGAAGATCAGCGCCACCCGCGAGTACGGCGCGGAGGTCCGCCTGCACGGGCAGGTGGTCGACGAGACGCTGGCCGCCGCGCAGGCGTACGCGGCCGAGACCGGCGCGGTGTTCATCCACCCCTTCGACCACCCGGACATCATCGCGGGCCAGGGCACGGTCGGCCTGGAGATCCTGGAGCAGTGCCCGGAGGTGCGCACCGTCGTCGTCGGCATCGGCGGGGGAGGCCTCGCGGCCGGTATCGCGGTCGCGGTGAAGGCCCTGCGGCCGGACGTACGGATCGTGGGTGTGCAGGCGGAGGGCGCGGCGGCCTACCCGCCCTCGCTCGCGGCCGGGCGCCCGGTGTCGGTCGAGCACCCGGCGACCATGGCCGACGGCATCAAGGTGGGGCGGCCCGGCGACGTGCCGTTCGGCATCGTCCGCGAGCTGATCGACGAGGTCCGCACGGTCTCCGAGGACGCCCTGTCCACCGCGCTGCTGCTGTGCCTGGAGCGGGCCAAGCTGGTCGTCGAACCGGCCGGTGCGAGCCCGGTGGCGGCGCTGCTGAGCGAGCCGGAAGCCTTCGAGGGCCCGGTGGTGGCGGTGCTGTCCGGCGGCAACGTCGACCCGCTGCTGATGCAGCGCGTCCTGCGCCACGGCATGGCGGCACAGGGTCGCTACCTGGCCGTACGGCTGCGGCTGACGGACCGGCCGGGGGCGCTCGCGACGCTTCTCGGGGTGTTGTCAGTGGTGGACGCTAACGTCCTCGATGTGAGTCACGTACGGACCGATCCACGGCTGGGGCTCACGGAGGCGGAGGTCGAGCTGCACCTGGAGATGAAGGGGCGGGAGCACTGCGCCGAGGTCGGCCGGGCGCTGCGCGAGGCGGGCTACACGGTCATCGACTGAGCCGCCGGGCGACCCGGACTGAGCAAAAACCCCAGCTCAGGGGCTCTTCGTCGCTCGATCGAGTAAATGCGTTGAGAGACGCGATACATCGCGTTATGGTGAGTGTCGTGGCCGCCTGCCGCGTCACCCACCAGGCGGAGCAAGTGCGCAGAGCAAGGCTTTATTCGAAGAATCCCCGACGACGTGGAGACACACATGCCAGGCGCCATCTATGCCGAAGGCCTGGTCAAGACCTTCGGCGACGTAAGGGCTCTGGACGGCGTCGACCTCGATGTCCCCGAGGGCACCGTGCTGGGCCTGCTCGGGCCGAACGGCGCGGGCAAGACGACGGCGGTCCGCTGTCTGACCACCCTGCTGCGCCCCGACAGCGGCAGGGCGGTCGTGGCCGGCCTGGACGTCCTCAAGCAGCCCAACGAGGTGCGGCGCTCCATCGGCCTGTCCGGCCAGTTCGCCGCGGTCGACGAATACCTGACCGGCCGCGAGAACCTCCAGATGGTCGGCCAGCTCTACCAGATGAAGGCCAGGGCCGCGAAGGCCCGGGCCGGAGAGCTGCTCGACCAGTTCGACCTCGCGGACGCCGCCGACCGACCCGCGAAGACGTACTCCGGAGGCATGCGCCGTCGGCTCGACCTCGCGGCGGCCCTGGTCGTCTCGCCACCCGTGATGTTCATGGACGAGCCGACGACCGGCCTCGACCCCCGCAACCGCCAGCTGCTGTGGGAGGTCATCAAACAGCTCGTCTCCGGCGGCACGACCCTGCTGCTCACCACCCAGTACCTGGAGGAGGCCGACCACCTGGCGCACGACATCGTGGTCGTCGACCACGGCCATGTCATCGCCCGCGGCACCTCCGACCAGCTCAAGGCTCGCACCGGCGGCGAGCGCGTCGAGGTCGTGGTGCACGAGCGCGAGCACATGACGACCGCCGGCGAGGTCCTCACCGGCTTCGGCAAGGGCGAGCTCACCGTCGAAGAGCACACCCGCAAACTCACCGTGCCTGTCACCGGCGGCGCGAAGCTGCTCGCCGAGGTCATCCGGGAACTGGACACCCGCGGCATCGAGATAGACGACATCGGCCTGCGCCGCCCCACCCTCGACGACGTCTTCCTGTCCCTGACGGGACATGTGGCAGAGGCCAAGGACGAGGAGAGCGGCACGACGGCGGACACCAAGGACCGCAAGCACAAGAAGGAGGCAGCCAAGTGAGCGCCGTCACCGACGCCGTGCGGGTCGCGCCGCCCGCGAACCCGGTCAGCCAATCGATCGGCGACTCGCTGGTCGTTGCCAAACGCAATCTCATTCGGATGTCCCGGATTCCGAATCCTGTTCGCTCGGGTCGGTCAGGATCCATCTCGTCGCGGACCCGAGAACTGCACGTGAGCGCCGGGAAGGGGCAGGCGAAGTGAGCGCTGTGACCGATTCCCTGGTCATCACCCGCCGGAACCTAATTCGGATGAGCCGGATTCCCGAGATGATCATCTTTGGGCTTGTCCAGCCAATCATGTTCGTCGTGCTGTTCACCTACGTGTTCGGCGGCTCGATCCAGGTCGGCTCGTCCACCTCCACCCAGGCCTACCGCGAGTTCCTGATGGCGGGCATCTTCGCCCAGACCGTCACCTTCGCCACGGCGGGCGCTGGCGCGGGCATCGCCGACGACATGCACAAGGGCCTCATCGACCGCTTCCGCTCCCTGCCTATGACGCGTGGTGCGGTGCTGACCGGCCGCACTATCGCCGACCTTGCTCAGACGGCGCTCACCCTCGTCGTCCTGGCGGTCGTCGCTCTGATCGTCGGCTGGCGCACGCACGAGAACCTCGGCAAGGTGCTCGCCGGATTCGGTCTGCTCCTGCTCCTCGGTTACGCGTTCTCGTGGATCGGTGCACTCATCGGCCTGTCCGTGCGCACACCTGAAGCAGCAACCTCGGGCGGCCTCATCTGGCTGTTCCCGCTGACGTTCATCTCGAATGCGTTCGTCGACGCGAACATGATGCCGTCGTTCCTGCGGCACATCGCGGAGTGGAACCCGTTCAGCGCCACCGTGCAGGCGTGCCGTGAGTTGTTCGGAAACCTTCCCCCGGGCTTCAAGGCACCCGACGCCTGGCCCATGCAGCATCCTGTGTGGGCGTCGCTGATCTGGTCGGTCGTGATCATCCTGTTCTTCCGCACGCTGGCGGTCCGCAAGTACCGCCGGGCGGCCGGTTGATCAGGCATCTTCGCTGCACACCCTGTCTGGTCGTCGACCACGCCCAACACTCCGAAGAGGTGACGGCTCGCCATATGGCGGGGGCAAGCGGTGGATTACGGGCTTATCCGTCTCTAAGCGCATGACACGGATAGTGGTAATTCTCTTGAAACGGCCGAGTGTTCAGGTGGTAAGTTCCACCGGTCGGCAGAGACATGACCAGCTCTGTCGAAGTCAAAAAAGGGGAACAAGTGAATCTCAAGTACTCCGGCATAGTCACTGCTGCCGCGGCGGTTGTGGCTCTCGGGATGAGCACTGGCACTGCAAGTGCGCAGGACTGGCTGACGGCTCATGTTCCGACTCAGCACGGTAACAAGATCACGTGGAAGGCAAGCGTGTTGGGGCCGCAGCCTGCGGGGTCGAAGCTCTGTGTGTCCGCCCTGGACACCAGTGCCCCGGAATTTCCTCCCATTGAGCTTGCGTCGAAGTGCGTCAAGACCCAGGCCGGTTCTGTAAGCATCACACTGACCATCAACAAGTGTCAGCAGTACATGACCATGGCCTTCTTCCATCGGGCCGGGTCGGGCGGGACAAGCACTCGCCAGTCCAATTACCTCTTCGCCTGCCCGTCGAATTAGTCGTGTCCCGGCCATGCGGCGTGGTAGCAGCCTGTTGACCGTCCTTTGAATAGGACGCCGGCGCCCGAGCCATTTACCGCCCGGCTCGGGCGCCGGCGTACATGGAGGGCCGCTCGACCAACACGGCTGGCCGCTACTACCGATGCACGGCCAACCGCACGGACGGAGAGGTGCCCGAGTCCCACGCGGACTGCTGGGAGATCCCCTGTGACGAGGTGGACGAGGCAGTCTGGGCAGAGGTCAAGAAGCTGATGTCCGACAAGGACAAGCTCCGCAGGCTGGTGGGGGAGTCCTTGGGGACTGTGCCCCAGCGTGCCGAGTCCTATCGCCGACGGCTGGCGGAGCTGGACGAGCAGATCGAGAAGAAGCGTGCCAGTCGCAACCCCGGTGTCTCGCCGTCGGACGCCTGGCCCATGGCGCACCCCGTGTGGGCCTCGTTGATCTACTCGGTCCTGATCATCGTCAAATTCAGGACGCCGGCGGTGCGCAAGTACCGCTCGGCGACGGCTTGACCGGCGGAATGACGACGCCCCCGGCGTCACCAGGACGCCGGGGGCACCGAAGGACATGCAGGCTGCCGGATCAGCCGGTGTAGGGCTCGGCCTTCAGGATCGTCACCGAAGCCTTCTTGCCGTTCGGCAGCTCGTACTCCGCGTCCTCGCCGACCTTGTGGCCGATCACGCCGGAACCCAGCGGGGACTGCGGCGAGTACGTCTCGATGTCCGAGCTGGCGTACTCGCGGGAGGCGAGCAGGAAGGTCATCGTGTCGTCCTCGTCGCCGTCGAAGGCGATCGTGACGACCATGCCGGGTGCCACGGCGCCGTCCGCGGACGCCGGTGCCTCGCCGACCTGGGCGTTCTCCAGAAGCTGGGTCAGCTGGCGCACACGGAGCTCCTGCTTGCCCTGCTCTTCCTTGGCCGCGTGGTACCCGCCGTTCTCACGCAGGTCGCCCTCCTCGCGCGCGGCCGCGATCTTGGCGGCGATCTCCGTGCGCGCAGGACCAGACAGGTACTCCAGCTCGGCCTTGAGCTGGTTGTACGCCTCCTGGGTCAGCCAGGTGACGTTCTCGCTGGTCTGGGTCACAGGTGCTCCTCGTAGGTACTGGGAATACAAAGCATCGCCCTACCCAGAAGAATGTTCCTTCACGGATGGGCGAAACCACGAGCCTAACAATTCAGCGGCCGGAGGGGGAGGACATAAGCCATCAGAATTGCGTCAACGCAGGTCACGGCCTGTGTATTCCGACCGAGTCCGGACGGGGCGGGGTCAGTCGGCGTGGCAGCCGAGCAGTTCCGCGGTGGTGCCCTCGGATGTCGTACGGAGCGTGACGACCCGGTCGATGCGGGTGGCGTGCCCGCCGAAGCGGAAGTCGGCCCGGCCCACCTCGCCCCCGTCCTTCGACTGGGAGCGGATGGTGCAGTAGCCGGAGGCGCCGGCGTCCTTGCGGACCTCCAGATGCACCTTCACCGCGTCCTTCTGCGCATCGAAGGTGATCACCTCGGCGCTGATCTTGTTCTGGGCGACGTAGTGGTAGGCGAAGTAGCCGATCAGTACGAGCAGGAAGGCCCCGAGCACAGCTCCGGTGATCTTGAGCTTGCGGTCGGCGCGCTCGTCCGAGGAGCGGCCGTAGCGGCCCTCGGGCAGCCGCGTGCTCGCCGTACTCATGATCGTCCCCTCGGATACCGGACCCTGGAATTTTTCGCCCCCCGGTTCGGTCACTATAGAAGCGCCGATTGCGCCGGTTCACACCGGGCGCCGACTTATCGAGGATTGAGTCTTGACTGACCAGCTGCGACTGATGGCCGTGCATGCCCACCCCGACGACGAGTCGAGCAAGGGCGCGGCCACCATGGCGAAGTACGTGTCCGAGGGGGTGGACGTGCTGGTCGTGACCTGCACGGGCGGGGAGCGCGGCTCCATCCTCAATCCGAAGCTGCAGGGTGACAAGTACATCGAGGAGCACATCCACGAGGTACGCAAGAAGGAGATGGACGAGGCCCGCGAGATCCTCGGCGTGAGCCAGGAGTGGCTCGGCTTCGTCGACTCCGGCCTGCCCGAGGGCGACCCGCTGCCGCCGCTGCCCGAGGGCTGCTTCGCTCTGGAGGACGTCGACAAGGCGGCCGGCGAGCTGGTGAAGCAGATCCGTTCCTTCCGTCCCCAGGTGATCACCACCTACGACGAGAACGGCGGCTATCCGCACCCCGACCACATCATGACCCACAAGATCTCGATGGTGGCGTTCGAGGGCGCGGCGGACACCGAGAAGTACCCGGAGTCCGAGTTCGGCCCCATCTACCAGCCGCTCAAGCTCTACTACAACCAGGGCTTCAACCGTCCCCGCACCGAGGCGCTGCACAACGCGCTGCTCGACCGCGGCCTGGAGTCGCCGTACGGGGACTGGCTCAAGCGCTGGAGCGAGTTCGAGCGCGTCGAGCGCACGCTGACCACGCACGTTCCGTGCGCCGAGTTCTTCGAGATCCGCGACAAGGCGCTGATCGCCCACGCCACGCAGATCGACCCGGACGGCGGCTGGTTCAAGGTCCCGATGGAGATCCAGAAGGAGGTCTGGCCGACGGAGGAGTACGAGCTCGCGAAGTCCCTCGTCGATACCTCCCTCCCCGAGGACGACCTCTTCGCGGGCGTCCGCGACAATGCCTGACATGAGCGCAAGCGTGAGCCTGGCAATGACGCACCTCGTCCCCCTCGCCAAGGAGGTGGACGAGAACAAGGTCACCCCCGGCGTCCTCGGCTTCATCGTCTTCGCGGCGATGGCCCTGGCGGTGTGGGCCCTGATGAAGTCCATGAACCGGCACATGGGCAAGGTGAAGTTCAAGGAGTCGCCCGACGCGGACGCCGGGTCCGCCGAGTCCGCCGCCGACTCCGAGGCGCGCCGGAGCTGACGCAGTGGGGCCGGGGGTGGCCGGCGGTCAGTGACTGGCCGGTACCGGCACCCCCATGACCTCCCGCGCATGCCGGCTCGGCACCATTCCGAGCCGCCAGGCCTGCCAGCCCTCCTCCAGGTTCACGCCCCGCTCCAGCAGCAGCTGATACGCCTCCACGTAGTCGTCCAGCTTGCGGTCCCGCAGGGGATGGCCGGTGCGGGAGAGCTGGGCCAGTTCCTCCTGGGCGACCGCCGTGCCGATCTCCACGCCGCCGGGGGCCGCGTAGGGGAGCAGGGTGCAGCGCAGGAAGCGCGCCCAGTCCCCGCCGCGCCGGTCGCCGTACGAGGTGAACAGGTCCACCGCGTCGTCGCACAGCGCCAGCGCCTGCTGGTTACGGGCGTTGCCCGCGTCCACGACCGCGAGTTCCAGGCAGGTCCACGCCTCGCCGTGGGCGACACCGATGCGCTGGAAGTCGGCCCGGGCGTCGACCAGGAGCTGGCGGGCGAAACCGGAGTTCCTGAGGGAGCCCGTCTGGGCGGCGCGTTGGTCGCGGGTGACTCTCGCCGAGTGGTGACGGGCGCAGGCCAGGCCGTAGACGTCGCGTATGCGGGAGAACATCGTGCGGGAGCGTTCCAGTTCGCGGACCGCGTGGTCGAGGTTGCCGGTCTCCTCCAGGGCCTGGCCCAGGTAGTAGACCGTCCAGGCCTCGCCGCGGGCGTCCTCGTTGTCGCGGTGCCGGGACGCCGCCTGCCGCAGGCCGTCCACCGCCTGGGACGGGTCGCCGGCGACGAGGCGGGCGCGGGCCAGCTGGGTGAGGGCCCAGGCCTCGCCGCGGGCGTCGCGGGTGCGGCCGTAGCGGTCGAGGGCCGCGTTCAGCTCGGACTCCGCGCGCGGGACGTCGCCCATCCGCAGGGACAGCTGGCCGAGCTGGAAGTGGGCCCACGCCTCGCCGTGCACGGACTCGCCGGCGCGGTGCAGGACCAGGGATTCGGCGAGCAGGCGCAGCGCCTCCTGGACTTGGCCGCGGTCCCGTTCCACCGCGGCCAGGGCGTGCATCGTCCAGCCGCGGTCCGTCGCCAGTTCGGGCGCCGCCTGGAGGTCCAGCGCCTCGCGGAGCTTCGCCGCCGCCTCCGTGAGGTTGCCCTGGTGGTGCAGGGTGATGCCCAGGGAGCACAGGGCACGGGCCGCGCCCGCGTCGTGGTGGGCCTCCATGTACAGGTCGACCACCGAGGTCAGGGTCGCACGGGCCTTGTCCAGCTCGCCCAGCTGACGGGCCGCGATGCCGGTGCGCCACTGCACCGAGCGGACCAGCAGGCCCTGGTCGACGGCCTGCGCCAGCTCGCTGATCTCGCCCAGGCGGTAGAGGTCGCCGCGCAGCAGGCAGTAGTCGCACAGCGCACCCAGCAGGTTCAGCACCGCCGCCTGGTTCACGCCCTCCGCGTGCCGCAGCGTGGAGGTGATGAAGCTCGACTCGTCGTCCAGCCAGCGCAGCGCCTCGTCCAGGGATGTGAAGCCGTGCGGGCTGAAGCGGTCCGAACGGGTCGACATGTTGCCGTCGACCAGCCGCAGCACGGAGTCCGCCAGGTCGGCGTAGTTCACGATCAGGCGTTCCTGCGCGGCGGTGCGCTCGCCCGCCTCCTCCTCGTCCAGCAGGCGGGCGTGGGCGAAGGCCCGCACCAGGTCGTGGAGGCGGTAGCGGCTGCCGCGCACATGGTCGATCAGGCCCGCCCGGGAGAGCGCCACCAGATGGCGGGTCGCCTCCGTCTCGTCGGTCGCGAGGAGGGAGGCGGCCGCCGCGGCACCGAGGGAGGCACGCCCGGCCAGGGCCAGCCGGCGCAGCAGTCGGCGGGCCGCCTCCGACTGGTCCGTGTAGCGCAGCCACAGCACGCGCTCGATCGGTTCGACGGGGCCGTACGCCGCGAGATCCGTGGCCAGCTGCCGCGGCGAGCGCGGGCCGAGCGACGAACCCGCGATGCTCAGCGCCAGCGGCAGCCCGCCGCACAAGTCCCGGATCCGGTCCGCCGCATCGGCGTCGTACGGCCCCGAGCTGTCCTGTGCCGCCGCGTCCAGCAGTTCCTCCGCGCCCGCCCCGTCCAGCGCCTCGACCGGCAGCTCATGGACATGGGCCTGCAGGTCGGAGGGGAGTTCCAGGGGCTCGCGGGCGGTGACCAGGACCAGGCTGTCGGAGCGCTCGGGGACGAGCGTACGGATCTGTTCGGGGTCCGAGGCGTCGTCCAGGACGACCGTGACCGGCAGGCCCGTCAGATGCTGGTGGTACAGCTCGCTCAGCCGCTTGACCTGCTGGTCGGGGGAGGAACGCTCACGGAACAGCAGCTGCTCGCGGGGCGCGCCGAGCCGGTTCAGCAGGTGCAGCAGGGCGTCCCGGGTGGACAGCGGCGACTCCTCCGGGCTGCCGCCGCGCAGGTCGACCACGCAGGCGCCGCGGAAGTAGTCCTTCAGGTCGTGGGTGGCGCGCATCGCGAGGGTCGTACGGCCGCTGCCGGGCGCCCCGTGCAGGATCACCACCGTCGGGCGGGTGTCCGTGCTCGCGCGGGAGGCCTGCACCCACTGCCGGATCCGCGCCATCTCCTGCCGCCGCCCCGCGAACGCGCCCGCGGGCTCCGGGAGCTGGGCGAACGACTGTGCCAGCACACTGCGCCCGCGGGCCGCCGCGCTCTTGTCCGTGCCGCGCAGCTGCGGTCCCGGTTTCTTCGGGCCGGTGGATGCGGCGCGCACCCGCTGCTGGTCGAGGAACGGCCGGATACCGCGCACCTCCAGTGCCGTCAGCCACTGCAGTCGCAGCTGTTGCGGCCCGCCGGGCTGGCTCGCGGCGCCGGCCTGGTGGTGCGCGGCGGGCAGATGGGAACCGGCCACCTTGATCACGGTCGCCGCGGCGCCGACCACGCCGACCGTCACGCCCACTCCCACCGCCGTGCCGGTGTCCGTGCCGAAGGCCAGGTCGGCCACCGCCGCCGTGACCGCGGCAACGGCCGCCACCAGCAAGGGAGTCCCGGATCCCTCCTTGGCGTACCGCTGCCCGAAGGTGAGCCGGTCGCCCTCCGCCTCGTCCAGGGCGCGTGTGTAGGCCTCGTACTCCTCGGCGGCCGCCTCCGCCATCGCGTCCAGCGCGCCGCGCGACCGCGACAGCAGCACCGCCCCGTCGGTGCGCCCGCCCGAACGTCGTACCTCCTCCTCCACGGCCCGGGCCAACAGCCGTTCGGCATCCGCCCGATGGCTGTCCCGCATGTCACGTCCCCCTCCGGCGGCAACTCCTTGGCCTACGAGTGTCCTTCGGGGAAGCCGTCAGCGACAGAGGGCAGCGATCACCGGCGTCCGGGACACGCCTGGCGCGTGCTGTCCGGGGTACTGCGGCAGGATGGACCTCATGCCGAACCGACTGGCTCACGAGACGTCCCCCTACCTGCTCCAGCACGCGGACAACCCCGTCGACTGGTGGCCCTGGTCGGCCGAGGCCTTCGAGGAGGCACGCGAGAGCGGCAAACCGGTGCTGCTGAGCGTCGGGTACTCCAGCTGTCACTGGTGTCATGTCATGGCCCACGAGTCCTTCGAGGACCAGGCCACCGCCGACTTCCTCAACGAGCACTTCGTCAGCGTCAAGGTCGACCGCGAGGAGCGCCCCGACGTCGACGCCGTGTACATGGAGGCCGTGCAGGCCGCCACCGGCCAGGGCGGCTGGCCCATGACCGTGTTCCTCACGCCCGACGCCGAGCCCTTCTACTTCGGCACCTACTTCCCGCCCGCCCCGCGCCACGGCAGCCCCTCCTTCCGGCAGGTCCTGGAGGGCGTCCGCTCGGCGTGGTCCGACCGGCGGGACGAGGTCGCCGAGGTCGCCGGGAAGATCGTGCGGGACCTCGCCGGACGGGAGATCTCGTACGGCGACGCGCAGGTCCCGGGCGAGGGGGAGCTCGCGCAGGCCCTGCTCGGGCTCACCCGTGAGTACGACCCGCAGCGCGGCGGTTTCGGCGGCGCGCCGAAGTTCCCGCCGTCCATGGTGATCGAGTTCCTGCTGCGCCACCATGCCCGCACCGGCGCCGAGGGTGCCCTGCAGATGGCCGTGGACACCTGCGAGCGCATGGCCCGCGGGGGCATCTACGACCAGCTGGGCGGCGGCTTCGCCCGCTACTCCGTCGACCGTGAGTGGGTCGTCCCGCACTTCGAGAAGATGCTCTACGACAACGCCCTGCTGTGCCGGGTGTATGCGCACCTGTGGCGGGCCACCGGTTCGGAGCTCGCCCGCCGGGTCGCGCTGGAGACCGCCGACTTCATGGTGCGTGAACTGCGCACCGCCGAGGGCGGGTTCTCCTCCGCCCTCGACGCCGACAGCGACGACGGGACGGGCCGGCACGTCGAGGGCGCGTACTACGTGTGGACGCTTCAACAGCTGACCGAGGTTCTCGGCGAGGAGGACGCCGAGCTCGCCGCCCACTACTTCGGCGTCACCGAGGAGGGCACCTTCGAGCACGGTCAGTCCGTTCTCCAACTCCCGCAGCACGACAGCCTGTTCGACGCCGGACGGATCGCCTCCGTCCGGGAGCGGCTGCTCGCCGCGCGCAGCGAGCGCCCCGCCCCCGGCCGTGACGACAAGGTGGTCGCCGCCTGGAACGGTCTCGCGATCGCCGCCCTCGCCGAGACCGGCGCCTACTTCGACCGCCCCGACCTGGTCGAGGCCGCGGTCGGCGCCGCCGATCTCCTCGTACGGCTGCATCTGGACGAGCAGGCCCGCCTCGCCCGTACCAGCAAGGACGGCCGAGCCGGCGCCAACGCGGGGGTGCTGGAGGACTACGCCGATGTCGCCGAGGGTTTCCTCGCGCTCGCGTCCGTCACCGGCGAGGGTGTCTGGCTGGAGTTCGCCGGGTTCCTGCTCGACCATGTCCTGGCCCGTTTCGTCGACGCCGAGTCCGGCAGCCTCTACGACACCGCCGCCGACGCCGAGCAGCTGATCCGCCGGCCGCAGGACCCCACCGACAACGCCACACCGTCCGGCTGGACCGCCGCCGCGGGTGCCCTGCTGAGCTATGCCGCCCACACCGGTGCCCCCGCCGCGGCAGCGGCTGATGTCAACGTCCATCGGGCCGCCGCCGAAAGGGCGTTGGGCGTGGTCAAGGCGCTCGGGCCACGGGTGCCGCGCTTCATCGGCTGGGGGCTCGCGGTCGCCGAGGCGCTCCTCGACGGGCCCAGGGAGGTCGCGATCGTCGGCCCTGCGCTGGACGATCCCGCCACAAAAACCCTGCACCGCACGGCACTTCTGGGCGGCGCCCCGGGTGCGGTCGTGGCGGTGGGACCTCCGGAGAGTGACGAGTTTCCGCTCCTCGTCGGCCGGCCGCTGCAGCAGGGTCAACCTGCGGCTTACGTCTGCCGTAACTTCACCTGCGATGCCCCGACCACCGATCCGGAACGGTTGCGGACCGCGCTGACCAGCTGAAACGTCAGCGGGCAAGGGGTCGTTACGTAAGCGGTGTTCGAATTGTTCACTCTCGGGACCCGTTGTGAAGAAATGCGTTCTTCATGGAAACGGCCTCCGGACTTCACAGATCCCCCCTAATGTCTACACGGTTACGCGACAGATGTGACGTCTGTTGCGGCAGGGGGCATTGGGGATCTGGGGGGATCTGTTGCTTACGTCTGTCTTCATCGCTGCCGTCTCACTGGCCTTGTTCTGGATGGCGGCCTTCACCCTGTGGTGGCAGATGCACGCGTGGCGCACGCCCGAAGTGCTCGCCTCCACCCGGTTCAGCAGACCGGACGGCGACGAACACGTGTCGTTCTCACTGCTGTTGCCGGCCCGGCACGAGCAGGCCGTGCTGGACCACACCATCCAGCGCCTGCTGGAGTCCACGCACACCGACTTCGAGATCATCGTGATCGTGGGTCACGACGACCCCGAGACCACGGCGGTGGCCGAGGCGGCCGCCGAACGCGACCCGCGCGTCCGTGTCGTCGTCGACACCCACGAGAAGAAGAACAAGCCGAAGGCCATGAACACGGCGCTGCCGCACTGCCGCGGCGATGTCGTCGGAGTCTTCGACGCCGAGGACCAGGTCCACCCCGAACTCCTCGCACACGTCGACCACGCCTTCCGCACCACCCACGCGGACGTGGTGCAGGGCGGCGTCCAGCTCATCAACTTCCACTCCAGCTGGTACTCCCTGCGCAACTGCCTGGAGTACTTCTTCTGGTTCCGCTCCCGGCTGCACCTGCACGCCCAGAAGGGGTTCATCCCGCTCGGCGGCAACACCGTCTTCGTACGGACGGACGTGCTCAGGGAAGCCGACGGCTGGGACCCCAACTGCCTGGCCGAGGATTGCGACCTGGGCGTACGGCTGTCCAGCGTCGGCAAGAAGGTCGTCGTCGCCTACGACTCCGACATGGTGACCCGGGAGGAGACACCCGGAAGCCTCATGTCGCTGCTGAAGCAGCGCACCCGCTGGAACCAGGGCTTCCTCCAGGTCTACCGGAAGAAGGACTGGAAGCAGCTCCCGGGCTTCGGGCAACGGCTGCTCGCCCGGTACACGCTGATGACACCGTTCCTGCAGGCCTTCTCCGGGGTGATCATCCCGCTCAACGCGGCGGTCGCGCTCTTCCTGGACGTGCCCGTCGGAATCGCCTTCCTCACCTTCCTGCCGCTGGTCACGGCGGCGGTCACCTTCGTCTTCGAGGTCGTCGGACTGCACGACTTCGGCAAGCAGTACGGGCTCCGCGTCCGTCTCGTCCACTACCTCAAGCTGGTCGTGGGCGGCCCCTTCTACCAGGTCCTCCTCGCCGGGGCCGCGATCCGCGCCGTATGGCGTGAGCAGCGCGGCCGCAACGACTGGGAGCTGACCAGCCACGTCGGCGCACATCTGAACGACACAGCGGTACTCCGAGAGGACGTCCCTGCGTGACCTCCACCCTTCCCGCGGTGACCACTCCGAAGGTCCCCGCGCAGCGGCAGCCTGCGCCCGAAACCGGTTCGACCGGCCTGACGGCGCCACCCCGACGCCTCCGTTCCTCCCGCCCCGACCTCCTGCTGTGCGGCGCGCTCCTCGTAGCGATCCTCATCGTGCAGGGCTGGAACATCGCCGACTACCCGACGCTCAGCGACGACGAGGGCACCTACCTCGCCCAGGCCTGGGCGGTCCAGCAGGGCAAGGGCCTCGCCCACTACACCTACTGGTACGACCACCCGCCCCTCGGCTGGATCCAGATAGCCCTGCTCACCTGGATACCGTCCCGGCTCAGCTCGGCCTCGATGACCGTCGGCTCCATGCGCGCGGTGATGCTGATCGTCTCCGCGGTCAGCGCGGTCCTCGTCTACGTCCTCGCCCGCCGCCTGTCGCTGCCGCGCTGGGCCGCCGGACTCGCGATGGCCCTCTTCGGGCTCTCGCCGCTCTCCGTCGTCCTCCAGCGCGAGATCTTCCTCGACAACCTCGCGGTGATGTGGACGCTCCTGGCCTTCACCCTGGCCGCCTCCCCGAGCCGCCACCTCTGGCACCACTTCGGCGCGGGCCTCGCGGCCGCCACGGCGGTGCTCACCAAGGAGACGATGCTCGTCGTCCTGCCCGCGCTGTTCGTCACCATGTGGCGGCACAGCCACCGCGACACCCGCAAGTTCGCGGTCACCGGAGCCGTCACGGCCTGCGTCCTGATCGGCTTCAGCTATCCGCTCTTCGCCCTCCTGAAGGGCGAGTTGCTCCCCGGCGGGGGGCACGTCTCGCTCTGGGACGGCGTCAAGTACCAGATGACCAGGCCGGGTTCGGGCTTCGTCCTGGACCAGGGCTCCGGCTCGTACGGCGTACTGCACTCGTGGCTCTACTACGACCGCGTCCTGCCGCTGGGCGGCCTCGCCGGCGCACTGCTGCTGGTGGCCACCTGGCGCTGGTCGGTCACCGCCCGCGCCCTGGCCGGACCGGCCTTCACGGTCGCGATCCTCACCGCGCTGGCCCTGCGGCCGGGCGGCTATCTGCCCGCGATGTACGTCATCCAGGCGCTGCCCTTCCTCGCCCTGGTCCTCGCCGGGGGCACCGCCTCCGTCGCCCACGCCGTGCTGCACAGACGGCGGCGCCCCGACGAACAGCGCTGGACGACGTACGGCCGCTACACCCTCGCCGCCGTCCTGGCGCTCGCCGCCGGCGCCTACGTCGTCCCGAAGTGGTACGACGGCGACCGCACCGCCGTCACCGCAGACGCCAACGCCCCCTACCGGTCCGCCTCCAAGTGGCTGGCCACCGAGGTCGCGCACCCGAAGGACACCCGCGTCCTGGTCGACGACGCACTCTGGCTGGACCTGGTGCACGAGGGATATCGGCCCGGGCTCGGCGTCATCTGGTTCTACAAGGCCGACCTCGACCCGGCCGTGACGAAGACGATGCCGCACGGCTGGAAGGACCTCGACTACGTGGTCGCCTCCCCGACGGTCCGCCGCGACGCGGTGGACCTGCCCAATGTCAGGGCGGCCATCGAGCACTCCACCCCGGTCGCCACCTTCGGCGCCGGCCCCGACCGCATCGAGATACGGCAGATCCAGACCGCCTCCGGAGGCGTCCGATGACCCACGAGTACACCGCCCCCGGGGAACTCGACGACCCCGCCGTACGCGGCGCCGAAGTCGCCGAGCCCGGCGCCGTCACCATCGTCGTACCGACGTACAACGAGTCCGCGAACGTCCGCCGACTCCTGCACCTGATCACCGAGTCGGTGCCCTCCCGCCTCCCCTGCGAGGTCGTCTTCGTCGACGACTCCACCGACGACACCCCCGAGGTGATCCACGAGGCGGCCGGGGACTGCCCCTTCCCGGTCACCGTGCTGCACCGGGAGGAGCCGGTCGGCGGGCTCGGGGGCGCCGTCGTCGAGGGGATGAAGGCGGCCGGGTCGGACTGGATCGTCGTCATGGACGGCGACTGCCAGCATCCGCCGTCCCTGGTGCCGGAGTTGGTGGCCACCGGCGAGCGCGCGAACGCCGGGCTGGTCGTCGCCTCTCGGTACATCAAGGGCGGCAGCCGGGCGGGTCTGGCCGGCAGCTACCGGGTGGCCGTCAGCCGCGGAGCCACCTGGCTGACGAAGTCCCTGTTCCCGCGCAGACTGCGCGGCATCAGTGACCCGATGAGCGGCTTCTTCGCGATCCGCCGCAGTGACATCGCGGCGGAGGCTCTCAAGCCCCTCGGCTACAAAATCCTCCTGGAGCTGGCGGTCCGCAGCCGCCCCCGCCAGGTCACCGAGGTGCCCTTCGTCTTCCAGGACCGCTTCGCGGGGGAGTCCAAGTCGTCCGCGCAGGAGGGCTTCCGCTTTCTGCGCCATCTCGTCGGCCTGCGCACCGCCTCGCCCATCGCCCGCATGGTGGCCTTCGGCCTGATCGGCGCGAGCGGCTTCCTGCCGAACCTGGTCGGGCTGTGGGCGCTGACGGTCGCCGGCCTGCACTACGTACCGGCCGAGATCCTCGCCAACCAGTTCGGTGTCGCCTGGAACTTCGTCCTCATCGAGCATCTGCTCTTCCGTGACCGCCGCGCCCACCGCCGCTGGTGGGACCGCCTCGGCCGGTTCGCGCTGCTCGCCAACGCCGACCTGGTGCTGCGCATCCCGCTGATCGCGCTGTTCGTGAACCGGTTCGGGATGGGGGCCCTCTCCGCCACCGCGCTCGCGCTGGTGACGACGTTCGTCCTGCGCTTCGTCGGGACCGAAGCGCTGGTCTACCTCCCGCGCAGGGGGCGTGGGAAGAGCACCGCAACTAGGAGAGCCGTGTGAAAAAACACCGCAGGAGAACCGCACTGGTCGGGGTGGGGGCCCTGACCGCCGGTCTGCTCCTCACCTCGCCCCAGTCCGCCGAGGCCGCCAACCTCGTCAAGAACCCCGGCTTCGAAACGGACGGCACGGGTGGGATGCCGTACTGCTGGGAGAAGTCCGGCTGGGGCGACAACGACTTCACCTTCGAGACGACGAATGACGCCCACAGCGGGTCCAAGGCGATGAAGGTGTCGCTCACCCGCCGTGTCGACGGCGACCGCAAGGCGCTGATCACCGAGTCGACGGACTGCGCGCCGGTGGTGACGGCGGGCAAGCAGTACGACCTCGGGCTCTGGTACAAGACGACCACACCGGACGCGAACATCACCCTGTTCCGGCACGACACGACGGCCGGCTGGCAGTACTGGACCGACCTCAAAACCCTGGAAATGCAGGGGAGTTGGACGCAGGCGACGGTCCGCACACCCGAGATCCCGGCCGGCACCGACCGCATCACCTGGGGTGTCTCCGTCTACGGCACCGGCTCGGCGACCACCGACGACTACACGATGGACCAGGTCCCGGACGTCACCCCGCCCGCCACCTGCACCGGCACCGCGGACCAGTGCGCCAACGGCCGCTGGGACGTGCTGCCGACCCAGAACCCGGTGCGCTCCATGCACTCCGTCGTCCTCAACAACGGCAAGGTGCTGCTGATCGCGGGCTCCGGCAACAGCGAGGAGAACTTCAACGCCGGCACGTTCACGAGCGCGGTCTACAACCCGGCCGACGGCTCCTACAAGGTCATCCCGACCCCGAAGGACATGTTCTGCTCCGGCCACATCCAGCTCCAGGACGGCCGGGTGCTGGTGCTGAGCGGCAACAAGGCGTTCCCGGTCGCGGGCGGGCACGGCTACGAGGGCTACAAGGACTCGTACATCTTCGATCCGAAGACCGAGACCTACAGCAAGACCAACGACCTCAACGACGGCCACTGGTACCCCTCGGCGACCGAGCTCGGCAACGGTGACGTCATCTCCTTCGGCGGTCTGCGCGAGGACTCGTCCGGTTCGGTGACCGCCGAGTACTGGTCGGACGCCCAGCAGAAGTGGCTGGCGCTGTGGCAGGTCAACCAGACCTGGTCGTTCTGGGGCCTGTACCCGTCGATGATCCTGATGCAGGACGGCCGCCTCTTCTACTCGGGCAGCCATGTCTTCGGCAACAACATCCCCGGCACCGGCTCGGCGATCTACGACTACAACGCCAACACGGTCACGCAGATCCCCGGCCTGCAGAACAAGGACCAGCGCGACCAGTCCGCGAGCGTGCTGCTGCCCCCGGCGCAGAACCAGAAGGTCCTCACCATCGGCGGCGGCAACATCGACTCCAACCCGGAGGGCAACCGCCTGACGGACGTCATCGACCTCAAGCAGGCCAATCCGTCCTACGTCGCCGGGCCTCCGATCCCGCAGGGCACCGTCGACCTCGGCAACGGCAAGATCCCCGAGACCGGCAACCAGGGCAAGATGTACGTCTCCGCCGTGCTGCTGCCCGACGGCAAGGTCCTGGAGACGGGCGGCGGCCTGCACAACCGGGCCAACCCGGTCTACGAGGCCTCGCTCTACGACCCGGACTCGAACACCTTCGACCCGGTGTCCGCCGACCCCGAGGCCCGTGGCTACCACTCCTCCGCGTTCCTGCTGCCCGACGGCCGTGTGATGGCGACCGGTGACAACCCGGGCAACGGCACCTGGAACCACAATGTGTCGATCTACACCCCGCCCTATCTCCTCAAGGGCGAGCGCCCGACGATCACGTCGATGATCAACACGGAGTGGCACTACGGCGACACCCAGCGGATCACCGTCGATCACCCCATCGTGAAGGCCGAGTTGATCCGCCCGGCCGCCGTCACCCACTCCTCCGACCCCAACCAGCGGTTCGTCGACCTGCCGCTGTCGGTCGACGGCAACAACGTCGACCTGAACGTGACGAGCAACCCCAACGTGGCCCCGCCCGGCTGGTACATGCTCTTCGCGGTCGACGCCAACGGCGTCCCCTCGGTGGCCAAGTGGGTGCACCTCCAGGGCCCGCAGGCCCTGAGCGCCGCCACCGCCGACGCCCACGTGCACTCCTTCGCGGACTCCCTGTCGGGCAAGGTGCTCGAACCCGGCAAGAAGCGCACGTCGCAGAAGGTCTCCGTCACCATCTCCGGCTGCGACCGGCACTACGGCTCGATCAACGTGTGCGTGCCGACCGTCTTCCCGAACGGCGTGAAGAAGACGACGGCCTCACGGTGCAGCTGGCTGAGGACGAACCACTACGGCCGCCTGAAGGTCAACGGCAAGGACGACCCGCTGGGTCTCGACCCGAACAAGGACGGCCTGGCCTGCGGAAAGGCGGACATCAGGCGCCGCTGAGGATCAGCAGTCCCAGCGTGAACTGAAGCACCCACTGCAGCACCACGGCCCCGGCCCGGGCGGGCATCGCCCGGTGCCGGGGCCACGCCAGTACCGCCACTCCGGCCGCGGCGGACGCGTAGAACAGGGCGTAGAGCAGGCTGCCGGGAATCTGCGAGCACTGCTCGCCGTACTCCAGGCAGCGGCTGCCGCGCTCGCCGGCGAGCACGGCGAGCCAGGCGAGGCCGACGGTCGGCAGGAGCAACACGAGGCCGGTGACGGACAGACCGGTCAGGAGCCGGCCGGCGGACTGCTGCTGCGCTGTGTTCATGCCGCCATCCGATCGCGCCGGCCGGGTCGCGGTGATCGGTGCGGCTACTCAACCCTCCTGGGTACGCATGCTCAACGCGCGCTCCACGATGGCCACCAGCTGCTCGTGGTGCGCGCCCTTCCAGTACGCGCGGCCGCAGTCCTGGCACTGCGCGAAGACGTCGTACGACCGATGCGTGCCGCCCTGCAGCTGGTCGGCCACCTCTTCCTTGGTGGCCTCCTTCAGCAGCCCGTTGCAGGCGGTGCACCGCGTCCAGGGCCGCAGCTCGGGCCGGAACCGGTCGAGGATGTCCCGGAGTTGGTCCTCGGGCCGGGTGCTGTAGACATACGCCCCGGCCCACAGCTCGCGGCGGCGCAGCAGGCCCCGGTCGCGGCTGAGCATGACCCGCTGCTCGGCGGCCGAGAGGGCGGCGAGGGCCGGGTCGCCGATGTCCGTCGACTCGTACGCCGTGTCCACGCCGAGCAGGCGCAGCCGGCGGGCGAGCGTGCCGAGGTGGACGTCGAGGAGGAAGCGCAGGGGAGCGCCGGGAACCTGCTGGGGGCGGTCGACGGGCCGGACCTGCACGGTGTCGCCCGCGGCGGGGACGTACGAGTGCGGCACCTCGCGGCCGTTCACCCACAGCGTCCCGACCTCGGTGAGCGGGACGCCGGCCGACTCGACGACATGGCCCAGGGAGGAGACGCCGTCGGTGGTGACGGGGGTGGCTCCCCGGCGGCGCTCGCTCGGGACGAACAGGGCCAGGTCGGGGGCGAACTCGACATGGATCTCGGGACCGTTCACCCGGTCAGGATGTCACGGGAGGGGACGCCGGGCTCAGGGCTTTTCGGTGGGGAGGCCGTGCTCCAGGACGTCAAGGGCGCGATTCATGAGTGCCCCGAGGTCGCCCCCGAAGTCGTTCTCCGCCCAGTACATGTTGACCTCCATGAGGCCGCCGATGAGGGACATCGCGTAGACGCGGACCTCAAGGCTGTCCGGGTCCAGGCCGAAGCGCTCGGCGATGGCCCCCCGCATCAGGCGCCCGGTCTCCGACATGTTCTCGTACATCCGGGAACGGACCGCCGGGACCTGGACCCCGAGGTGCGCCCGCAGCCGGATCACCTCGGGGCTCTCCTGCGCCATGAGGTCCAGCACCTTGAGCATGATGTGCCGCACCGACTCGATCCACGACTCGTCGGCGGGCCGCGCTCGCAACTCCTCCAGCGCCAGCGGGTCGTACTCGTCCGTGAGGACGATGTCCTCCTTGGTCGGGAAGTACCGGAAGACGGTCGACGGCGACACCTCCGCCCGCTCGGCGATCTGCTCGATCGTCGTGGCGTCGTACCCCTGCTCCTCGATCAGCGCGTATGTCGCCGTGCGGATCGCCTCCCGCGTCTTGATCTTCTTGCGTTCGCGCAGGCCCAGCTGGGGGCGGTCGGCGGGGGAGAGGGGGGAACGTGCGGACGTCATGCGGCTCATTGTCGGGCATCGGCCGCCGGGGCGGCCATGTCCGGGGTGCCTTCCGCCGGTACGGCGGCTCGGTCGGCCCGGGTGTTCGGCAGGAACGCCGCCGCCAGCAGCGCCGATACGAGCGCCGCTACCCCGCACACCAGCAGTACCAGGCCCATGCCGTGGACGTACGCGCTGTTCGCGGAGGCGGCGAGATCGGCGGAGTGGGCCTTCTCGGCGACGATGTGCGCCGCGACCACGGAGTCCCCGGCGGTGTCGGCGGCTTTGGCGGGCAGCCCGGTGACGTCGAGCCGGTCGCGGAAGGCGCCCGCGAGCAGGCTGCCGAGCAGGGCGATACCGATCGCGCCGCCGACCTGGCGCAGCGTCATGAGCAGTCCGGAGCCGCTGCCGGCGCGGTCGCGGGGCAGGGCGCCCAGGGCGTTGCCCATCGCCGGCATGAGCGAGAAGCCGAAGCCGAGGCCGGTGATCGAGAGCCACAGCGCGGTGTAGCCGTAGCCGGAGTCGACCGTCGTACGGCTGCCGAGGAGCGCGGCGAACGCCAGGACCACCAGGCCCGCGCTCACCGTGGCGCGTCCGCCGAAGCGCGCGGCGGCCTGCGGGGCGGTCCGGGAGGCGACGAGGATGCCGCCCATCATCGGCAGCAGACGTACGCCGGTGCCGAAGGCATCGCTCCCGAGGACCGCCTGCAGGTAGGGCGGCAGGACGAACAGCAGGCCGGACAGGACGAACATGACCAGGGTCGCGGCGATCGTGTTGAAGAGGAAGCCGCGGTGGGCGAGGAGGGTCATGTCGAGCATGGGGCGCTCGACCCGGCGTTCCCGCACGACGAGGGCCGCGATGAGTACGACCGCTGCGGCGAGCATGGCCAGGACCAGCGGGTCGCCCCAGCCGCGGGTGGGTGCCTCGATGATCGCGTAGACCAGGGCGCCGAGGCCGGTCGCGGTGAGCGCGGTGGAGACGGTGTCGACCCTGGGGGAGGCGGGGTCGCGAGTCTCGGGGAGCAGGAAGACGCAGGCGGCGATGCCGATCGCGGCCATCGGGACGTTGACCAGGAAGACCGAGCCCCACCAGAAGTGGTTCAGCAGCCAGCCGCCGATGATCGGGCCGAGCGGCAGGCCGAGCGCGGAGGCGGCGGAGACGATGGCGGTGGCCCTGGGCTGCTCGTCTCGGGCGAACAGCGTGGGCACGACGGAGAGCGCGAGCGGAGTGACCAGCGCGGCCCCGACACCCATCAGGGCACGGGCGGCGATGACCCAGTCGACGTCCCCGGCCAGCGCGCCCGCCAGCGAACCGGCGAGGAAGACCGCGAGCCCCGCGATCAGCATCAGCCGCCGCCCGAAGCGGTCGCCGAGGAGCCCGGCGGGGAGCATCAGCGCCGCGAAGACGACGACATACGCGTCCGCCATCCACTGCTGCTGGCCGGTGGTGGCGCCGAGATCGGCGGCCATCGTCGGCAGCGCCACGTTGAGGATCGTCGTGTCGAAGCCGAGCGTGAGCATGCTCGCGACCAGGGCCCCGAGGGCCCACCAGCGTCGAGGGTTCAAGGTGATAGTAACCATGAAAAGAGAGTAGCTCTCAAAATGAGATCGCTGTCAATCGGGTTGGGCTGTCAATCTGCTTCGGGCATGCAAAAAGGGCCACGGCGTGGAAGCCGTGGCCCTGGGGTGCTGCGAGGTACTACCCGTGCTGGTACGCCACCAGCGAGATGCCGACGTAGTGGACGACGAACGCGGCGAGCGTGAAGGAGTGAAAGACCTCGTGGAAGCCGAACCAGCGCGGTGACGGGTTCGGCCGCTTGATGCCGTAGATCACGCCGCCCGCGCTGTAGAGCAGGCCGCCCACGATCACCAGGACCAGCACCGCGATGCCGCCCGCGCGCATGAAGTCCGGGAGGAAGAAGACGGCCGCCCAGCCCATGGCGATGTAGCAGGGGGTGTAGAGCCAGCGGGGGGCGCCGACCCAGAAGACGCGGAAGACGATGCCCGCGGCCGCGGCACCCCAGATGCCCCACAGCAGCCACTGCCCCTTCGCACCCGGCAGCAGCAGCATCGTCAGTGGTGTGTACGTGCCCGCGATGATCAGGAAGATGTTGGCGTGATCGAGCCTGCGCAGGACGCCGTCCATGCGCGGACTCCAGTTGCCCCGGTGGTAGAGCGCGCTCACGCCGAAGAGCAGGCAGGCCGTCAGGACGTAGATCCCGCAGGCGATACGGCCTCTGGTCGAATCCGCGAGGGCCGTGAGCACCAGGCCCGCGATGAGTACGGCCGGAAACATGCCGAGGTGCAGCCAGCCGCGGAGCTTCGGCTTGATCGGCTCGGTGAGCTGCTGGGCGTGCTGCTTGATCTGGTGCGGGATGGAGGGCGCGTCGGAACCGCGGCCGGCGGCCGGCGTGTCCGTTGGCGCGTCGGGGACGGGCGCAGTCATGCCCTGCATCGTACCTACGGGACCGTAAGTTGCGGATGAGTGCGGGCCGAGAATGGGCCAGGAGTGGCCATCATCTCACGGCAGTTGATGCCCAGGCCGTCGGGCAAAAGAACCCTCAGATGAACTCAACGTGCACGTAAAAACACGCTTGGAAACATTCTGCCGCGTGACGATCCCCACTCCGCTCACCTGTGAGGCCCTCTGGACATATGGGCGCTCTCGTCGGATGATCAAATGAGTGCGGTCGGCACCGGATGAGCGCTGAAGATCCAGCCACGAAGCATCCGGGTCGCAGCCCCCACGGGGCCTCCAAAACAAAAATCCCTCATTTAGGAGCAATCGTGGCGCGCGACATCGCGGCTCCCCCCGTCATCCCCACCCAGCATCAGGAACTGGTCTCGTGGGTGAACGAGATCGCAGCACTGACCCAGCCGGACAGCGTGGTCTGGTGTGACGGATCCGAGGCCGAGTACGAGCGCCTGTGCGAGGAGCTCGTCGAGAAGGGCACCTTCAAGAAACTCGACCCGATCAAGCGCCCCAACTCCTACTACGCCGCTTCCGACCCGACCGATGTCGCGCGGGTCGAGGACCGGACGTTCATCTGCTCCGAGAAGGAGGAGGACGCGGGCCCGACCAACCACTGGAAGGCCCCCGCGGAGATGCGGGAGATCTTCCAGGGCGAGAAGGGCGTCTTCCGCGGCTCGATGAAGGGCCGGACGATGTACGTCGTCCCGTTCTGCATGGGCCCCCTCGGCTCGGACCTCTCCGCGATCGGTGTCGAGATCACCGACTCCGCCTATGTCGCGGTCTCCATGCGCACGATGACGCGCATGGGACAGCCGGTCCTCGACGAACTCGGCTCCGACGGCTTCTTCGTGAAGGCCGTCCACACCCTCGGCGCCCCGCTGGCGGAGGGCGAGCAGGACGTCCCCTGGCCCTGCAACTCCACCAAGTACATCTCGCACTTCCCCGAGTCGCGCGAGATCTGGTCCTACGGCTCCGGCTACGGCGGCAACGCCCTGCTCGGCAAGAAGTGCTACGCCCTGCGCATCGCGTCGGTCATGGCGCGCGACGAGGGCTGGCTGGCCGAGCACATGCTGATCCTGAAGCTCACCCCGCCGACCGGTGAGTCCAAGTACGTCGCCGCAGCCTTCCCGAGCGCCTGCGGCAAGACCAACCTCGCCATGCTGGAGCCCACGGTCTCCGGCTGGACGGTCGAGACGATCGGCGACGACATCGCCTGGATGCGCTTCGGCGAGGACGGCCGCCTGTACGCCATCAACCCGGAGGCCGGTTTCTTCGGCGTCGCGCCCGGCACGGGTGAGCACACCAACGCCAACGCGATGAAGACCCTGTGGGGCAACTCGGTCTTCACCAACGTGGCACTCACCGACGACAACGACGTGTGGTGGGAGGGCATGACGGAGGAGACTCCGGCCCACCTGACGGACTGGAAGGGCAACGACTGGACGCCGGCGTCCGAGACTCCGGCCGCCCACCCCAACGCCCGCTTCACCACCCCTGCCGCGCAGTGCCCGATCATCGCGCCGGAGTGGGAGGACCCGAGGGGCGTGCCGATCTCCGCGATCCTCTTCGGCGGCCGCCGCGCCACCGCGGTCCCGCTGGTGACGGAGTCCTTCGACTGGAACCACGGCGTCTTCCTCGGTGCCAACGTGGCCTCCGAGAAGACCGCCGCCGCCGAGGGCAAGGTCGGCGAGCTGCGCCGGGACCCCTTCGCCATGCTGCCGTTCTGCGGCTACAACATGGGTGACTACATGGGTCACTGGATCGACGTGGCCAAGGACAAGGACCAGTCCAAGCTGCCCAAGATCTACTACGTCAACTGGTTCCGCAAGAACGACGAGGGCAAGTTCGTCTGGCCCGGCTTCGGCGAGAACAGCCGTGTCCTGAAGTGGATCGTCGACCGCCTCGACGGCAAGGCGGACGGCGTCGAGACCCCGATCGGCATCCTGCCGACCAAGGACGCCCTCGACACGAACGGCCTCGAACTCTCGGACTCCGACCTCGACTTCCTGCTCACGGTCGACAAGGAGGTCTGGCGCGAGGAGGCCGCCCTGGTCCCCGACCACCTCAACACCTTCGGCGACCACACCCCGAAGGAACTCTGGGACGAGTACCGGGCGCTGGTGCAGCGCCTGGGCTGAGGTCCTTTCTCCGGGAAAGCTCCGCGGCCGGTTGGGATGGGCCCTGACCAGTGATCGTCACGACCGGCCGCGGTGAGGTACGGCGAGGCCGCGTACAACGGCGTGCGTGGCTCGGGCCTGCCGGGCTGCTTCCGTCCGCCCCGACGGAAGCAGCCCGGCAGGCCTTCGCCGTTTGCGGGTGCGGGTCCGTCGTGGCTTGTCGCGCAGTTCCCCGCGCCCCTCAAGGCCTTGATCGGCGCACCCGGCGAGGGCTGGCGGATCGCGATGTCGACGGCGGGCAACGAGCGGGGGCTGATGCTCCGCTCCC
>NZ_JBSFJW010000039.1:0-82564 GCF_053598255.1 Streptomyces sp. NPDC001157 | reverse complement strand
GCCATGCGGGCCCGCATGGTCAAGGAGTACAAGTCCGAGCTGATGCACCCCTACTACGCGGCCGAGCGCGGCCTGGTCGACGACGTCATCGACCCTCGCGACACCCGCGAAGTGCTGGCCGCAGCGCTGGCCATGCTTCGCGGCAAGCACGCCGACCTGCCCTCCCGCAAGCACGGCAACCCCCCGCAGTGAGCAATTGACTTGAAGTTCGGTTCAACTTCTACGTTCGTCGACGTACGCCCTCACTCGTAAGGAGACTCATCCATGTCCGCCACCCCATTGCGGATCGTCGTGATCAGCAGCAGTGTCCGGGAGGGCCGGTTCGGTCCCACCGTCGCCAACTGGATCACCTCGCTGGCCAAGGAACGCGAGGATATGCAGGTCGATCTGATGGACCTCGCCGAGCACCCGCTGCCGCACTCGCTGTCCTCCGGCCCCGGTGAGGAGGTGGCCGCCGAACTGGTGAAGGTCTCACCACGGCTGGCTGAGGCCGAGGCGTTCATCGTGGTGACTCCCGAGTACAACCACAGCTTCCCCGCCTCGCTCAAGACCCTGATCGACTGGCACAACACGCAGTGGCAGGCCAAGCCTGTCGGCTTCGTCTCCTATGGCGGGTTGTCCGGTGGTCTGCGTTCGGTGGAGCAACTGCGTCAGGTCTTCGCCGAATTGCACGCGGTGACGGTCCGTGACTCGGTGAGCTTCCACAATTGCTGGGGGCAGTTCGACGAGACCGGCGCCCTCAAGGAGCCGGAGGCGGCGACCCTCGCCGCCAAGACTCTGCTGGATCAGCTCACCTGGTGGGGCAAGGCGTTGTCCGAGGCCCGGTCGAGGACTCCGTACGGAAGCTGACCGCGGCTCGCCGGATCCCCGTGGGGTGTGCCCGGGGCCGCCGGGCACACCCGCCGCCGTACGCCCCCGTCGACCGTCGTACGCCCTGCGAAGGAGATCTGCCATGACCATCGACCAGACGACGCATCAGCCCGTGCGCCGCCCCTCCGAGGCCGCGGTCCCGTCCGCCGAGGACTCCGAACCCGTCGCGCTGACGGCTCCCGTGCCGCGGGCGGTTCCCGTCCAGCCGGCCGGGGAGGACGAGACCGACGGGGCGGAACCACATATCGTCCGGGGCATCGACTGATGCCCCGAGGGCGCTCCGTTCTCTTCGTACTCCTGGCCGGCTCCACCCTCACCGTCATGGCCGGTACGGTCCTCAGTCCCGTGCTGCCCCTCATCCGCCGCGAACTCCGGTTGGGCGGCACGGCGGCCGGGCTCCTGCTCACGGCGCACGGCCTGGCGCTCGCCGTGGCCAGCCCGCTGGCCGGGTGGCTGCTGGACCGTTACGGCATCCGCCGTCCCCTGGTCGCCGGACTGCTGCTGTACGGCGTGGCCGGCGGCTCGGGTCTGTTCATCGACTCCTACGGCGTGCTCTTCGCCGCGCGGCTGGCCTTCGGGGTCGGCGCGGCGGCGGTCTTCTCCGGCACCACGCTCGCTCTGCTGACCCTCTATCAGGGGCCCGAGCGGGACCGCGCGATGGGCCGGCGCTCCACGGCCATCAGCCTCGGGGGCATCCTGTGGCCTCTGCTGGGCGGGGCGCTCGGCACGATCTCCTGGCACGGTCCCTTCGCCGTCCATCTGATCGGCCTCCCGCTCGCCCTCGGCGTACTGCTCCTGCTGCCCGCCGACACAGGCTCCCGGACGGCGGGCGGCGGAACCGCGTTCACCCTGTTGCGCCTGCGGCCCCGGCTGCTGGGCCTGTACGCGATCTCGTTCACCAGCTCGCTCCTGTTGTATGTGCTCTCCGTGTTCCTGCCGCAGCGACTGGCCCAGGCCGGCATCGACGAGCCGGCGCTCATCGCCCCTTACACCGCGGCCAGTTCGCTGGCCGCGAGTGCGGCGGGGTTGGCGTACGCCAAGGCCAGGGCGTATCTGGGGTACGCCGCGTTCCTGCGCGTCGCCGGGGCCTGCTGGACGCTGGGGCTCCTGGTCGCCGGGACGGCCACCCGTCCGGCAGCGCTGCTGGCCGCGCCCGCGCTGTTCGGCCTGGGCATGGGCATGTCCGTACCGGCCATGACCGTGCTGATCAACCGCACAGCTCCGCCTCATCTGAAGGGGCAGGCAACGGCCTTGTCGGGCACGGCCGCGTTCTCCGGGCAGTTCCTGTCCCCGGTGTTCTTCGGCCCTTTGGTCGCGGCCACCTCGCTCGCCCACGGACTGCTCGCGGCGGCGGGCCTCGCGGCCGTCGTCCTGCTGGCCGTGCTGGTCCTGCCCCTCCCGGTCCCCGACGCCGACGAGGCGGTCCCCTCCCCCGCAGCCGGCGCGCACCGGCCCTCCCGGACCGATCCGACCGGGACGCGACACCCGTAGGAGTACCGATGCCTGTCGAATGCGCCAACTCCCTGCCTGCCCCGGCCGTCGAGAACGTACGGGAGATCGTCCTCGACGGCGGCCACTGCCCGCTGTCGGCCCTGCTGGCGCTGCCGCGCGACGCGCCGCCCCGGGCGGTCGTCGTCGCCCTCCACGGGGGCGGGATGCGCGCCGCGTACTTCCATGGCATGGCCCATCCGAGCCTGTCCCTGCTCAGGCTCGGGGCGTCCCTGGGGTTTGCGGTGCTGGCCGTCGACCGTCCTGGTTACGGGCTCTCGGCCACCGCGGTCCCCCGGGGGGAGAGCCTGGCCGAGCAGGCCGGAACGCTCAGCACCGCCCTCGGGGACTTCACCGCGCGCCAAGACACTGGGGCGGGGCTGTTCCTGGTCGGTCACTCCTACGGCGGCAAGGCCGCCCTCGCTGTCGCGGCCCACGGGGGCGAGGCGGACGGTCCTGTCCTGGGCCTCGATGTGTCGGGGGTCAGCCACCGGTACGCGATCGACGTCAACGGTCTCGGCGGCTTCCACGGCCGTCGCACGACACGGCTGCACTGGGGACCGCTGCGGCTCTACCCGCCGAACACATTCCGCCTGGCGGAAGGGCTCGTCACCACCATGCCGGAGAGAGAGGAGGCAGAAGCCTCACTCTGGCCCGAACTCTTTCCCGGCATCGCGGGCCGGGTACGGGTACCCGTGCGCTTCACCTATGCCGAGTACGAACGGTGGTGGCTCCACGACGAGGCCACGCTCGACGAGATGACGGGGCTTCTCTCCGCACCCCGGGTGGTCGTCGACCGCCTGCCCCACGCCGGCCACAACATCAGCCTGGGGTGGGCGGCACGGGCGTACCACCTGCGAGCGCTCGCCTTCCTGGAGGAGTGCCTGTCCGGTCGGGAACAGTCCCCGGGCGGGGCTTAGCCGTGCACCGCGCCGGTCAGGCGTCGGCGGCGAAGCGGAAGCCGACGCCGTGCACGGTGGTGATCCAGCGACTGCCGCCCAACTTGCCGCGCAGACTGCTGACATGGGTGTCGATGGTGCGTCCGGTGCTGTTCCATCTGTCCCCCCAGACCTTCTTCATGAGTTCCTGGCGGGACACCACCGCGCCTGGGCGCGAGGCGAGCAGCTGGAGGAGGTCGAACTCCTTGTCGGTCAAGCGGACGGACCGGCCGCCCAGCACGACCTCACGCGTGTCGAGTTCGATGCGCAGCGGACCGAACGACAACTCTCCGGTGTTGTGGGCCTGCAGCCTCACCCGCCGCATGACCGCGTCCATCCTGGCCGTCAGTTCCCGGAAACCGTACGGCTTGTCCAGGCAGTCGTCGGCCCCCGCCCGCAGTACGAGAGTCCGGGTGACCTCGGAGTGGTGCCGCGAGGTCCCGATCACCGGGATGTCCGAGACGGCTCTGATGCGCCGACAGGCCTCCACTCCGTCCATGTCGGCAAGATCGAGGTCGAGCAGGACGAGATCGAATTCGGTCAACACGCGCAGGGCATCCTCGACGGCGGAAAGACTCACCGCCCGGTGACCGCACCTCCTGAGCCCGCGGGCCAGGCAGGCGGCAAGCTTCTTGTCGCTTTCTAACAGAAGAATGTCCAAGGCTAACCTCCGAGAGAGAGTGACAACGTTCGACTCTTTTCACCATCGCCAGTGAGTCAAACGATGTGCACTGTTAACAACGGAGGATGCGACGAAGATCACTCCTTGCGCCCTCTCCCAAACACGAATCCGGCGCCACGTACTGCCACGATCCAGTCACGTGAACCGAGTTTGCGGCGAATGCTGCTCACATGACTGTCGAGGGTCCTGCCCGTACTTGGCTGAATGTCGCGCCACACTTCCTGGAGGATCTGCCGACGCGGTATCACCTCGTGAGGACGGCAGGCGAGAAGTGCGAGCAGGTCGAATTCCTTCCGGGTGAGCGGCACAACCCGGTCATGGAGGCGCACTTCCCGCGACTCCAGATCGATCCGCAGCGGACCGCTTTCGACGGTCTTCGGCGGCTGTCCGGTCAGCGAGCCATGGAGCCGACGGGTGACGGCCTCGATGCGTGCCGTCAGTTCATGCAGACCAAAGGGTCTGACCAGGCAGTCGTCCGCGCCTGCCTGTAGGGCCAGGACCCGGTCGAGTTCCTCGGTGCGGACGGTGACACACACGACGGGCAGATCACTCAGGTCCCTGATGCCCCGGCAGACGTGCAGGCCGTCACGATCCGTTATGTCCAGATCGAGCAGGACGAGGTCGACCTGGGCGAGATCACGCAGGGCGTCCGCGCCGGCGCGGACGACCTCGACGGTGAACCCGTTCCGGGTCAAGGGGGCTTCGAGGGCCGCAATCCTGGCGTCGGCCGTCACAAGACGTATGTGCAAGGGGGTCACTCTCCCTCGGGGGCAGGCATCGGTCTCGCCAGATGCGGGACACGCGCCCACGCCCATAGGACCTTTCGGGACAGCTTCGGGCGGCAGTGGTACGGCCGGATCCTCTGGCCGGCGGCGCCACCGACCGGTGCTCCGCCCGGGGGCGGCGGAGCACGACTACGGATGATGGCGGTCACAACGGATCACCAAGGGCGAACGAGGCACCCGGCGGCGCGAGAGCAAGGGCTTCCATGGCGGACACCGGCGGGAAGGGCGAGTCCTTCGCGGTGCGCTGAGACGACGTCGAAGAGGACGTGTCGCGGGGCCGCGGCCGGAAAAGGGCACACTTCGACTGCCCGAAGAAGCGTGACACCCCACTCACTCACTGTCAACACGCGCCCATCCCGCCACTCCGGGTGACGGGAGCCGCCTGGCAAGTGCCAGGGGCAAGCGGCAACTGCAACGCAAAACGACAATATATGACTGCTTCGCGATATTTCCCCTCTCTGCCAGGCTTGACGAACTCCTTGAGGCTTCATCAAAATTGACCCCGGTAACCGCTTCCATGCTCTGCCCCTAAGGAGCACTTCAAGGTGGACCCCTCACCCACCCCATTAAACGTCTGTTAAATCAGGGTCAAATATCTCTTCACCGTGCGACAGCCATCTTCCTGCCGGCCGCAGCGCGATTCTTTTTTGTAATTCATGAACATGTCTCCGGGGCCGGAGGGAGAACGGTCGTGCCCTCATCCAGGAAATTACCTCCACCTCTCCACATATCCCTCGGCGCATCTCCCGAAAGCGTCCATGAACCGGGCTGCCTCCAAACAGAGCGCCTGCGCGTCGCTCTGTGCAAAGCCGTGAATTTCCACCACGAGAGCGAGTACGAACTGACGTCGTCCGCGCATGGGCTGCGGGAACGCGTCAGCGGCAGCAGACCGACGGGCATCACCCTCGACGAGTCCGTGCTCGCCCTGCGGTCGCGGATCACCGAGCTGCTCACCTCGTGGGCCCGGCTGGTCATAGAGGAGCGCGGAGTGGCCGCGCCCCGGAACTGCAGCGTTCCGGGCCTGGCCGAATTCCTCTGCCGCCACCTCTCCTGGCTGACGGGGCATCCGGCGGGACCGGACTTCGACCGGGAGGTCACCGCGCTGATGCGCTCCTGCCACTCACTGCGCGAAGAGACCAGGCCGACACTCCGGGAGCTGGGCGGCTGCCCGGAGCCCGGCTGCTCCGGAAAGTTGTATGCGGCACTGCATCCAACCGAAAGCGCCCCAGGACGGCCCGGTTCAAGCGTTGTGTGCGACCAGGGGCATGCCTTCGCGCCACACGACTGGCTGCTGCTCGCCGGTCCGCGGCAGTCTGCCGGGATCCGGCCGTGACCACCGGAGGAGGCAAGCGCACCGTACCGACCGAACTGGCGGCCCTGGCCATGGGGGTCTCGTCGGCGACCATCCGGAAGTGGGCCAGTCGAGGAAAGATCACCCGTCTTGGCAGCGCACAGCGCGCGGAGTACGACCTCGACGAGTTGTACAGGTTGCGACAGACCCGGCACCCCGAAGCCCCGAGCCGGGCCCGGACGGTCGATGACGCAGCGGATTCCGACCCGGACTGAAGAGGGCCGGTGCGGTCACGTGAGCTGTTCGCGTAGACATGCAGTGCAGGATCGGAGTTGACGTGTGGTCGGCCGGCCACGAGGGCGGTGGGCACGGTCTCGTTGCCGTTGCCTGCCGCCCTTACCACACGGCACTTGCAAGCCCAGCCACCAGAAGACGACCGGCCGGTCGTCGGTCGCGGCGGGTCGCTGCAGCACCTCAGCTCGGATGGCGGGGAACACCTCGGCCAGTGCCTGCCCGGAAGCCAAGGGCGCCGTCCCCGAGCATCGGGGCCGGGGCGCGCATGCGGCGACGGGCGCAGTCACGCATCAAGCCGGCTCACGATTCGGCGGATTCGCGCTACATGAACGGGCAACACACCGCCATGCGCGAGGAGATCCTCGGCTACTACGCGCAGGGCAAGGAGGACGTCCGGCTCGGGGAGGGCGGAGCCCCGGCCGGGCGGCTGGAGTTCTGGCGTACGCAGGACGTGATGCGGCGACTGCTGCCCGCGCACGTGCTGGACGTCGGCAGCGGCAGCGGGGTGCACGCGGAGTGGCTCGCGCAGGACGGGTACCAGGTCGAACTGATCGACCCTGTACCGTTGCATGTCGAGCAGGCCGCCCGGATCCCCGGAGCCACCGCCCGCCTCGGGAACGCCCGTGAACCGCCTGCCCCCAACGCCGCCTACGACGCGGTGCTGATGCTCGGCCCGCCGATGGTCGCGGCCGCCATCAACCGGTACGCGCAACTGCACGACCTCCTCCGCGAGGAGCGCTGCTTCGTCCAGCACATCAAGCCGGCGGACTCCGACCCGTACATGGGCGCCGTCGTGAACGTCTACGGTTACGGCTTGTTCGGCAAGCACCCCAAGAATCTGCGCAGGGCCACCGTCCGCGTTGACCGGCGTATGAGCCGTGCCGGTCACGTCGTCGTAGACACGTAAGGTGTGGTCAGGCCTCCTCGACCGTCGCCGTGACGGGTGTGCCGGTCTCGACCGTGCGGCTGACCGTGCAGAGCCGGTCGTGGGAGGTCTTGACGGCGCGGGGAAGAATCGCACGGGCCCGGTCCGCGCCCTCGCCGTCCGGGAAGGCGACGGAGAAGGTGACCTGCAGATCGGTCATCCGGTTGCCGAGCTCGTCATTGATCTTGTTGCCGGTCACCGCGACGGAGAACCTGGTCGGCTCCGCGTGGCGGCTGGTGGCGATGTCGACGTCGACCGCCGTGCAGCCACCGAGCGCGGCGAGCAGCAACTCGACCGGGGAGAATTCGTCCTCCCCCTCGGGTTCGGAACCGGTCCCGAAACTGATCGTGCCGCCACGGGCGTTCGTCGCGACGAAGTGACCGGTGCTGGTTCGCTCGACGGTGACGGAGCGCAGGGAGTCTTCGGAAGCCATGGCGATGACACTATGCGCTCTGCGGGGTGTGCGGCGAAGTGCTGGAGTGGGCGGCGAGTTCGCGGGCCCGCTCTTCGTTCCGGACGCCGTGCATCATGAAGTAGATCGGGCCTGTGTAGGCGTCCAGCTCGACGTCGCGGTTGTGTACCAGGCGGGTGATCGCGGCCCGGAGGGCGTCGTTCACGGCGTCGTCGACGGTGTGGCTGGGGCCGGCGGTGAGCGTGTCTGCCTGACGGTCCAGCGTCGGCGCTTTTCGGATTCCAAGGCGATGAAGACGGCCTGTTGTGGGGTGAAAAGGGCGGTCCACGCGGGCGGCCTCGATCGAATGCACCCCGGTCGTCATCCCGGAGTCGCCCTGCCGTGCCGCCAGTAACCGACGAAAGCGATGTCGGACTTGTCGACGCCGCGCTCATGGACGAGGTGCCGCCGCAGTGTCGTGGGCAGGTGGTTCTCACCCGCCACGAAGGTGGCGAAGCGCCCTGTCGGCAGGGCGGCCTTCATCACGGTGTCGAGCGCGTAGCGCCCCGGAAGTCCGGGGCGGCCGTCGCGCGGAAGCCAGTGCACGCTGACGTTCTGTGGCGTGTTCAACTTCTGGATGTCCGCGCTGCTGGGTACCTCGAGGAACACTTCGCTGGGCAACGCGCCCTCGTCGGAGTCCAGGATGGACAGGATGGCCGGTACCGCGGTCTCGTCCCCTACGAGCAGTTGCCATTCCATGCCATGGGGCGGGCTGTAGTTGGCTCCCTCGTCGATGATGCCGACCGGTTCCCCGGGGCGGGCACCCCGCGCCCAGATGGAGGCGGGACTGTCCCCTTCGTGGAGCACGAACTCGATGTCCAGTTCGTTGCGGTCAGGCCAGAAGTGCCGGACCGTGTAGAAACGGACGTAGGGGCGTGCCGCCTTGCCCGTCATCATGTACTGCGCCATCCATGTGGCGTCGGACCGGGAGGGCAGCCAGAGCCGGCCCTGGCCGGGTCGCCGGAACAGGAGCCTGAATGCCTGGTCGACTCCGATCGGCCGGAAGTCCTTGAGGTCCTCTCCGCCCACGGTCACCAGCAGGAAGTTTCCGGGCCTCCACTCCTTGCGCACGACTTCGACCGACAGCACCCGACGGCTGACGGGCTTGATCCGGTTCATGGTGAGGTCCTCTTCCCATGCGTCGACGCCGCAACGCGAGGTGGGTACGCACCACGCCTTGGGCATAAAGTTAGGCATGCCTAACCGTAGAATGGGGCTTGTGCGCATGGTGGCCATGCGATACCCCGGAACGGCCGGACCGTGATCGGAGCACGGGGCGAACGGGAAGGCTGGGCCAGGACGGGACGGATCGGCGGATGGAGAGATGAGCGGCATGGCTCAGGTGACAGCTCTGGGCGAGGGAGCCGCCTCGCCGATCCTGAGCATCGATCACCAGCATGCGCATCCGCCCCTCCAGGTGGCACCCCATACCCATTCGGAGCCGATGCTGCTGTGGGCGTCGACCACTTCCGTCACCCTGCGCACGGTCTCGCACGACTGGCTGGTGCCTCCGGGGCACGGCCTGTGGATTCCCGGCCGTGTCGAGCACACGGGGACGACACGGCATGCCGGTGAACTGTGCGTCATCCGGTTCATGGCCACGCGCTGCCCCATCGACTGGGCGCAGCCCACCGGCGTCGCCGTCGGGCCGCTGCTTCGTGAGCTCATCCGATACCTGCGGGCCGAGCCGGACGCGGCGAACCGCCGGCATGCCGAAGCTCTCCTCTTCGAAGTCCTCCGGCCGCTGCCGACCCACTCGATCCAGGTGCCCATGCCCGCCGAACCGCGCTTGCGTACGATCACCGAGCGACTCATTGACTCGCCCGGAGATCAGCGAGAACTGGCGATGTGGGCGGCGGAGGTGCACAGCGGGGTGCGTACTCTGTCACGGCTCTTCCTCGCCGAGACAGGGCTGACCTTCTCGCAGTGGAGGACTCGGGTCCGTGTCCGTGCCGCAGTAGGCCATCTGGCGACCGGTGCGTCCGTCAAGGCCACCGCGCGTGCTGTGGGATACCGAAAGCCCAGCGCCTTCATCGCCGCCTTTCAGCGCGTGACCGGGCAGACGCCCGGTACCTACGGGGTCGAGTAGGAGCCATGCGTGGAGTGCGGTTTGGTGTCACAAGGCGCCTGCGTGCTCACCTGCCCGGTTGGATGAGGTCGAGTACATGGTCGGGGTGTGACTTGTAGTAGTCGGTGGCGTGGGCGGTGTTGGTCCAGCCGGTGAGGCGGGCCAGGGCGATCGCTCCCTCCCGCCGAAACACCACCCCTACACCTGACCAGCGGAAACGAACCCGTCACTCCCGGAAAGACAACGGCTCCCGACGTGTGCCCCGGCGGCAACTCCACTGCGGTCGCCGGGGCCAAGCACCCGAGGAGTTCGCCGAGATCCAGGCCATGGTCCTGCGCCAGCCGCTGAAGGGCCGTTCCATCGGCGAGCAGTTCTCCAAGGGCATCGGCTTCGAGGGCGCTACAACCGTCTCGACCAGGCCGTCCACGACGCCATCCCGGTCGAGGACATGGAGATGCGCCTGCCGCTCGAAGTGGTTGAGCGCGCCTCGTGATGAGCCTGCCAGGAGTCGTCAAGCACAAGAGCGGAGAGCCTCGTCCTGGGCGCGAGGCGTGTAGGAGGAAAGGCTCCCCCCTTGAAGGGAATACCGGGGACGGTCAGGTGGAGCTGTCGCTGGTCGTGCGGCTCGGGTCGGCAGCCCATGAGGCCAGCATGCGCAGGCTGTCGTGGGTCGGGGTGCCCGACTCGGCGGTCCAGACGATGATGTGCAGGTCGGGGTCGGCGGCCCAGGTGAGGGCGTTCCAGTCCAGGTGCAGGTCCCCGACGACAGGGTGGCGCAGGTGTTTGGTGCCGGTGTCGCAGACGGCGACGTTGTGCGCGCCCCACCACTGGCGGAACTGCTCGTCCCAGGCGGAGAGTTCCCCCACGATGGCAGCGAGGTGCGGGTCCCCGGGGTTGTTCGTGTTGTGCATCCGCATCAGGGCGATGGCCTGCCGGGTGACACCCTCCCAGTCCGCGAACAGCTGACGCATCGCGGGGTCGGTGATGAGCAGCCTGATGTAGTAGCGCTGCTTCTCGGGGACCTTGGCGAAGTCGGTGATCAGGGCGGCGCCCATGGCGTTCCAGGCGACGATCTCGGTGCGCGGTCCGATCACGAAGGCGGGGGTGTGCGCCATGTCGTCGATCATGCGCTGCAGCTGCGGCTGCGCCTTGGGGCGAGGCTTCCTGCGAGGCGGGCGGAACTCCTCCTTGGCCGCGAGCTCGTACAGGTAGGCCCGCTGGTCGTCGTCCAGGTGCAGGACGCGGGCCAGGGACTCCAGCACGGACGGCGAGGGCTGGATACGGCCCTGCTCGAGGCGGGCGTAGTAGTCGGTGCTGATGGCCGCCAGTACGGCGATCTCCTCCCGGCGCAGACCCACGACGCGCCGCGGGCCGCCGTCGGGCAGGCCGACGGCGGCCGGGTCGAGCTCGGCGCGGCGCGCCTTGAGGAATTCCCCCAGATCGTGGCGGTGAGGATCGCGGTTCATGCCATCACCCTGACATCGGAGAGCGGTGTTGTCAGGGGGAGAGATTTGTCCCTGGAAGCCTCACCTGGTCCCCTTGGTGTAGTCCTCGATGTGGGTGACGTGGTCACCGGCTCGGTCCAGCGCACGACGTACAGGCCGTCGCGGAGCTGGGTGGTTGTGGGTTCAGGCGGCGAGGGCGGCGCGGCCGGCGCGGAAGAACGCGGTCTGCTGCGCGACGCGGGCGCCGAGGCCCTCGGCGGTGGCGATGTCCGCCTTGTGGACCGCTTCCGGACCGGCATCGACCGGGGTCTGGGCGCCCGCACCGACGAAGTAGCCCAGACGGTTGATGTCGTCCTCACTGCCTTCGGTGGAGGCCCAGCCCGGCTGCACGCCGAGGCTGACCCAGTGCATGCCGTGCTGGGCGGCCAAGGTGAAGAAATAGCCCAGGGTCGAGGACTTGTCGCCGTTCTTCGCACCGGAGTTGGTGAACCCGGCGGCGATCTTGTCGGCCCAGGTCTGGGTGTACCAGCGCTTGCTGCTGGCCTCGGCGAAGGTGTGGAAGGCGGCGGAGGCGGTGCCCATGTAGGTGGGGGCACCGAAGATGAGCGCGTCGGCGGCGTCCAGCTGCACCCACTGCTCATCCGTGATCGTGTCCACAGGAATGGAGATCACCTCGGCCCCGGCCTGCGCGGCACCACGCGCCACGGCCTCGGCCATCACGGCGGTGTGGCCGTAGCCGGAATGGAAAGCGACGGCGACAGCGGGACGGGAGAGAGAGGACATAGGATTTTGCTCCTCGAAAACATTGCGTGAATCGTGCTCCGGAACCATGGCACGAAATGCGAATGCGAAGGTAGGAAGGATTAGTCCCTGGCTGCGCTGTCCCTGCTTTTATGCCGGGCCGCCTGTTGGTTTTACTAATTCATGGCGCAGGTTGCCGCCCAGGGGGAGAGGAAGCGCAACCCCGCACAGGTGTGCGAACCGGGTTCGGCGCACTGGACGATCAGTTGCTGGTCGGGGGCGGCCACGTAGGTGAGAGCCTCCCAGGCGAGGGTGAGTTCACCGGCGACCGGGTGGTGGAACACCTTGGTACCTCCGGTGCGGGGCACCATGTGACGGCTTCCCCATCACTGGCGGAACTGGTGCCCCTCCTGCACCGACAGTTCACTGCCGCACGGGGACCTCGGCGAAATCGGTGCCGAACAATGCGGTGGCCATCGGGTTCCACGCCAGGATGTCCAGGTACCGGCCCAGGATCACCCCGGGGGCCACGCATTGTGCCCTCTGCTCGAAGCGGGTGTAAGTAGTTCGGACAGGCCGACCGTACTGGGGCTGAGCTCGGCCCGACGGGCCTTCAGAAATCGGCCCAGCTCCTTACTGCTGTTCATACTGGCCAGTGCGCGCCCTGCGGGCGCAGAGCGGTGTCGTGCTGTCTGCGCTCGGTCGAGGCCGACGGCGGCGCAAATGTGGGCGATGCCCGAGCCCATGGTGCCGCAGCCGACGATGCCCGCGCGGTGGATCGCGGTCATCCGCGTCCCCTCTGCTGTGGCTCTGGTGTGGTTCTCGTGTCAGCGGACCGGTTCGGCCGCGACGGCACTTCGGGGCTCGGTGGTCTGCACGGCGCGCAGGGGGTTGAGCCGGTGTTCGCCGATCCGGTCGCGCAGGGCGCGGTCCGTGACGCCCAGTCCGGGTCGGGGAGCCAGACACAGGACACCGACCTTGCCGATGTGGCCGTTGGTCTGGACGAGACGGGCTGCATCGGCGACCTCGGTGAGGGGGTAGACGGTCGAGAGCGCGGGGACCAGGTGACCGAGGCGGAACAGCCGGTTGCACTCCGACTGCTCCTGGAGGTTGGCGGCGTGACTGCCCACGATCCGCTTGAGGTTCATCCACAGGTAGCGGTTGTCGAAGCGGTGCTGGTATCCGGTGCTGGAGCCGCAGGTGACGACCGTTCCGCCGCGTCGGACGACGAACACGGACAGGCCGAAGGTGGCCTTGCCGATGTAGTCGAAGACGACGTGGGGGTCCTCGCCGAGCCTGCCGCGGATGATGCGGCCCAGCCGCTTGCCCGCCTCGACGGTCGCCTCCGGGTCGTCGGAGATGTCCCGGTCCAGGCCGATCTCGGCTCGGTTGATGACGAGGTCGCACCCGAGGGCGCGCAGCCGCTCCGCCTTCTCCTCGGAGCTCACGACACCGACGGCGATGCCGCCGCCGCCCCGGACGAGTTGGACGGCGTAGGAGCCGAGCCCGCCGGTCGCACCCCAGATGAGCACGATGTCGCCCTGTTTGATGCGCGCGCCGCGGTCGCTGACCAGCATGCGGTACGAGGTGGCGGCGCACAGCATCGTCGAGGCGGCCTCCTCCCAGGTCAGGTGCGCAGGCTTGGGCATCAACTGGCTGGCCCGGACGACGGCGTAGTGGGCCAGGCCGCCGAAGTTGGTCTCGAAGCCCCAGATCCGCTGCTCGGCGCCGAGCATGCCGTCCGCGTGGGTGGCGGGTTCCTGGTCGTCCACCTGGACGCAGCTGACGACGACGTGGTCACCGGCCTGCCAGCGCCGCACGCCCGCACCCACCCGTACGACGACTCCGGCGGCGTCGGAGCCGACCACGTGCCAGGGCAGATCGTGTCGGGCGGCCGGGCCGCCCTGGCGGCCCAGGCGCTTGAGGAAGGTGAAGGTCGGCATGGGTTCGAAGGTCGCCGACCAGACCGTGTTGTAGTTGATGGAGCTGGCCATCACGGCGATCAGGACCTCGTCGACGGCCAGTTCCGGCATGGCCACCGGGCCGACCCGCAGGGTCCTGCGGACGTCCCTGTCGGAGGCGCCGTCGAAGACGGCCTGGTCCTGGGCGCGCAGATGGGCCGCGGTGTACGTGTGCGGCACTGGCCTGCGCAGGAGTTCCTCCCGAGGCGCATCGCTGAGCACGGCTTCGGTCAAGGAGTCCATGAGTTCCCCCAATGGGTTCGGGAAAGGGCCGTCCGGGATGCGCGCGCCGCCGGGCCGGCGGTCGTCCGGTTGCGGGCCAGGCGTGCGCAGGCCCCTATCGAAAGCCTCCGGCGTGTGCGACGACCCGGGGTGCCGCACCGGGATCGGCGGTGGGCAGCAGGTGCGGCCCACTCCCGGCCCGGGCCGTGTGGATGCCGGGACCCTCGATGAGGGTCCGCTCCCGGGCGTAGGCCCGGGCCAGCCCGTCCATCAGATAGCGCCCGTGGTCGTGTTCGCGCAGGAGGTTGGCGTCCACCAGCGCGTCCAGGACGTCCTCGGCGCTGTCCGGCGAGCACCCGAGCAGCGCGGCCGCCCGCTCCCGCCCGAAGGCGGCCGAGACTTCGGTGCCCAGCACGCGGAAGGCCCCACCGAGGCTGATGCCGGCCACGGTACGGTCACGGGTGGTGCCGTACGCGGACTCCAGCACCGGCCGTACGGCCAGGTCGCCGACCTCCAGCTCGTCCAGCAGCCGCTGTTCGTCACCGAGGCGACGGGCCACGCCGTCGAGGCCGCGGCGAGGCCTCGCGCTGATCCGGGAGCCGATGATCCGCACCGCCAGAGGCAGCCCGGCGCAGCCGGCGGCGACCTGGCGGGCCGCTCGCGGTTCCAGTTCGGTCCGGCGGCGACCGACGATGCGGCTGAGCAGGTCCAGGGCACCCGCCTCGGACAACGGTTCCAGTGCCATGGTGCGGGCGCCGTCGAGATCGGTCAGCCGGTTGCGGCTCGTGACCACAGTCCGGCTGCCGCCGGTACCGAGCACGAAGGGGCGGACCTGCGCGGCGTTCTCGGCGTCGTCCAGCACCACCAGCATCCGGCGGCCGTCCGTCAGGGACCTGAAGAGCGCGATGCGCCCCGCGAGCGAGGTGGGCACGGCCGTGTCGGGCACCCCGAGTCCCACCAGCAGTCTGGCCAGTATCTCCCCGGGCGCGACGGGGTGCCCGGAGCTGCCCTCCAGCTCCACGTAGAGCTGGCCGTCGGGAAAGCGGTCGCGGACCAGATGCGCCGACTGCACGGCGAGCGCCGTCTTGCCGATGCCCCCGCCGCCTGTCAACACCACCGTCGTCGGCGTCTGCGCGACCGACTCGGCACCCAGCAGCCGGACCAGCTCGGCCAGCTCCCGGTCACGGGCCGTCAAACCCGCGGTCGCCGGGGGCAGTTGAGCGGGGACTGGCCAGCGCGGGCCTCCTCCGTCACCCCAGCGGGCCGGCGGTTCCTGCCGCCGTTCGGAGGGGTGTGCGGGCCCGTCCTCGGCGCGCAGGATCCGCTGCTGGACCGAGCGCAGTTCCATGCCGGGCTCGGCGCCCAGCTGGTCGACGAGGGCGGCCCGGGTCCGCCGGAACAGGTCGAGTGCCTCCGTCTGCTGCCCGGAGCGGGACAGGGCCAGCATCAGCCGGCCGATCAGGCCCTCGTGCAAGGGGTGCTCGCGGCCCAGCCGCCACAGTTCGGGGAGGATCTCGGCGTGCCGCCCGAGTGCCAGGTCCAGATCCACGCGCCAGGTGCAGGTCTGGAGATAGAGCTTCTCGAGGTGGCAGCCCTCCAGTTCCTGGAGCGTGTGGGAGGGGACGTCCATCAGCGGTTCGTGGCGCCACAGCGCCAGTGCCGCCCGCAGCTGCTCAACGGCCTGCGGGAGGGCACCCCCCTCGGCCAGCGACTGGGCTGTTCTGCGGTGGGCCTGGAAGCGGCCGAGATCGGTCTCGTCCTCCTCCATCTCGATCAGATATCCCGGTGCGCGCGTGATGATCCTGCTTCCGCCGTGCGGGCCCAGGGACTGGCGCAGGCGCATGACGTAGGTACGGATCGTGGCGGTCGCGCTCGGGGGCGGGGTTCCGTCCCAGACGAAGCGGGCCAGGGTCTGGACGGGGACCACCTTGTTCGCGTTCAGTACGAGGGTGGCGAGCACGACGCGCTGGCGGGGCGCCGAGACTCGGAGTTCGTGTCCGCCGGAACGGACGACCAGAGGGCCGAGTAACGAGATTTCCATAACTGCTCCACCCTTTAGACGGCAGTGAGCGGCGGCATCCGACCGGGACGGGGAGCCCGTGGCGGAGGTCGGTGGGGGTTGCCCAGTGGGGTGTCTCGACGCGGTGCGCAGGAACAGTGCGGGTGGGAGGGATGCGGTCAGCGCAGGGGTGCCGCGTCCCGGCGCCGGGGTGCTCCGCGCGGGCGGGAGCACCGAGGCGATCCGCAGAAGAGATCCGCGGACGCGAACGGCGATGACGGATCGTATGCGGGTTCTGCCTGGCAGTGCACGTTCATGGTGACTTTGTAGCCGCTCCGTCGAGCTGCCTGTCAGGAAGCTGGGGTGAGCGGCGCAAAGACAGGGGGCGACAGGGGGCCAGTAGGGGTAGCCCCCCGTGGACGGAGGTGCCTAGCCTCCGGAGCGGCGCCCTGTGTCCGTGATCGACTTCTCTCGAAGGACAGCAACCGATGCATCACGATGTCGATGAGCGGGAGCTGTGGCTCCGGTGCTTCGCCCCCGCGCCCGACTCCCCCACCCGACTCATCTGCTTCCCCCATGCCGGCGGCTCGGCCAGTGCCTACCATGCGCTGTCGGTCGCGCTGGCGCCGACGGCCGAGGTGTACGCCGTGCAGTACCCGGGCCGGCAGGACCGGCGCAACGAGCCCTGCATCGACAACGTTCCCGAACTGCTCGATCGGCTGGTCCCGTTGCTCTCGGCGCCGGGCGACGACCGGCCGCTGGCGCTGTTCGGCCACAGCATGGGCGCGACCCTCGCCTACGAGGTGGCGCGCCGGCTCCAGGAGCCGGGCGGGACGGCGGAGCCCGTGATCGTCTTCCTGTCCGGACGCCGCGCACCCCACTTCGAACGCGGAGAGACGGTGCATCTGCGCGACGACCAGGGGATCCTGCGCGAGCTGGACCTGCTGGGCGGTTCCGTCGGCGCCGCGCTCAGGGACCCCGAGATCCTCCAGATGGTGATGCCCGCCATCCGGGGCGACTACCGGGCGGCGGAGACCTATGTGCACGTGCCGGGGCCCCCGCTGCGCGCCCCCGTGGTCGCGCTCACCGGCGACCGTGACCCCAGGGCGTCGGTGCGTGAGGTGGAGGGATGGCGCCAGTACACCGAGGGCCCGTTCTCCCAGCACGTGTTCGAAGGGGGCCACTTCTACCTCAACGACCGGGCGGAGGCGGTGCAGGAGACCGTACGACGGCATCTGAGCGCGCTGCCGGTCCCCGGCGCGGGGGCCTGACACCGAAAGTGGGGGGACATGCCCGCTACGCACATCTCTGACCTGCTCGGGACCATCGACCAGCTGGAGCGCTGCCTGCACGCGCTGCGGCACCGGACCGGCGAGTCGGCCGTGGTGCAGAACCTGCTCGCCACCGCGGCCCGGATGAGAACCGACGCCGCCGAACTGGGCACCGCCTCGGCCCCACCACCGGGGCAGCGGGCCGTGGCTGTGGCCGAGACCCCGTACGACCCCCTGCTGTGGCACAACGCGGGTGCGGACGACGAGGGCGTCGGCGGCCACCGCCCCGCCCCGTGGCGGTCGTGACCCCGGCCGGCCGTACCGCGACCGACCACTCGCACCGGATGGAGAGAGCACCGCATGGCCGATCAGCTGACCATGAGCCCACAACTCCTGGACTACGTACGCGACTTCTCACTGCGCGAGGACGACGCGCTGCGCGAGCTGCGGGAGGAGACGGCCGAACTGCCCGGCGGCACCGCCCTGCAGACACACCCGGAGGAGGGCCAGTTCCTCGCCCTGCTGGTGCGGCTCACAGGCGCGGCCGCCGTGCTGGAGCTGGGCACCTACACCGGCTACAGCGCCCTGTGCATGGCACGGGCGCTGCCGCCCGAAGGGCGCCTGGTGACCTGTGACATCACCGATCGCTGGCCGTCGATCGGCGTGCCCTACTGGAAACGGGCGGGGGTGGCCGACCGCGTGGAGCAGCGGATCGGGGACGCGGATGCCGTCCTCGGGGAGCTGCTCGCCGAGGAGGGGCCGGCGCGCTTCGACCTGGTGTTCATCGACGCGGACAAGGTCAACTACCCCCGGTACTACGAGCAGTCGCTGGAACTGGTGCGGCCCGGTGGTCTGATCGTCGTGGACAACACGCTGTTCTTCGGCCGGGTCGCCGATCCGGCCTTCACGGACGCCGACACCGAGGGGGTCCGGGCACTGAACGCCCTGCTGCGGGACGACGACCGGGTGGACGTGAGCATGCTCACCATCGCCGACGGCGTCACGCTCGCCCGCCGCAAAGAGGCCTGACCGAAACGTACTTCGGGGCTGTGACGACGGATGTCGTCACAGCCCCGAGTCATGCAGTCACGCGCCGGTGGGCGCCGGGTCGAACGCCTCCAGGCGCACCGTGGTCGACGCCGGTCTCGGATCGGCCACGAGGTGCAGCCGCTCCACGTCCCGGCTGCCGTCGCCCAGCGCCTCGGTGCAGGCGCAGGGGGACTCCTCGAAGCCGGCGAAGCGGTAGGCGACCTCCATCATGCGGTTGCGGTCGGTGCGCCGGAAATCGGCCACCAGGTGCGCTCCGGCGGCGGCCGCCCGGTCCACCAGCCAGTTCAGGATCACCGATCCCGCGCCGAAGGAGACCACCCGGCACGAGGTGGCCAGCAGTTTCAGGTGCCACACGTCCGGGCGCTTCTCCAGCAGGATGACGCCGACCGCGCCGTGCGGCCCGAACCGGTCGGTGAGGGTGGTGACCAGCACCTCGTGGGCGGGGTCGGCCATCAGCGCGCGCAGGGCGGCGTCCGAGTAGTGGACGCCGGTGGCGTTCATCTGGCTGGTGCGCAGCGTCAGTTCCTCGACGCGGGTGAGTTCGTCCGGGGTGGCCCGGCCGATCCGCATCACCAGCTCCAGGCTGCGCAGGAACTCCTCGTCGGGTCCTTCGAACGCCTCCCGTTCGGCGTCCCTGCGGAAGCCGGCCTGGTACATGGCGCGGCGGCGGCGGGAGTCCACGGTGCTGACGGCGGGGCTGAACTCGGCGAGGCCGGTGAGGGAGAGGGCGGCCTCGGCGGGATAGCAGCGGACGTCGGGCAGGTGGTAGGTGACCTCTGCGCGTTCGGCCGGCTGGTCGTCGATGAAGGCGATGGTGCGGTGGGCGAAGTTCAGGCGCTGCGCGATCCGTTCCACCGCCTTCGACTTGGGACCCCAGCCGATCTCCGGCAGGACGAAGTACTCGGCGATCCCGAGCTCTTCCAGACGGGCCCAGGCCTGCTCGTGGTCGTTGCGGCTGCACACCGACTGCAGGATGCCGCGGGAGTCGAGTTCGGTGACCACGGCGCGGATCTCGTCGTCCAGCAGGACCTGGCCGTCCTCCAGGAGCGTGCCGTTCCACAGGGTGTTGTCGAGATCCCACACCAGGCACTTCACCATGACCGGGGCGTCGCTCATGACGCCCCCACGGTGGCCAGCGCGTGCTGGGCGAGCATCAGTTCACACATCTCGTTGCTGCCTTCGATGATCTCCATGAGTTTGGCGTCCCGGTAGGCGCGGGCCACCACGTGGCCGTCTTTCGCACCCGCCGAGGCCATGACCTGGACGGCGGTGGCGGCTCCGCGGGCGGCCTGCACCGCGCCGACGTGCTTGGCGAGCACGGTGGCGCTCACCATGTCGGGCGTTCCGTCGTCCCAGCGGCGGCTGGCGTGCTCGCACGCGCGCGTGGCGGTCTGCTCGGCGACGTAGAGCTCGGCGACGTGCCGGGCGACGAGCTGATGGGAGGCGAGCGGCGCACCGAACTGCTGCCGCGAGGCGGCGTGGGAGGCGACCGCCGCCAGGCAGGCGCGCAGGATGCCGACGCAGCCCCAGGCGACCGAGATACGGCCGTACGCGAGGGCGGTGGTCACCAGCAGCGGCAAGGAGAGCTCGTCGCCGCCCAGGAGGTGGTCGGCGGGGAGCCGCACCCCTTCCAGGGTCACTTCGGCGTGGCCCGCGGCGCGGCAGCCCATCGGGTCGGCGACCCTTTGGACGCGGACACCGGGCGTGTCGGCGGGGACGACCACGGCGGCGGCCCCCTCGCCGTAGCGTCCGAAGACGACGAGCAGGTCGGCGTAGTGGGCGGCGGTCACCCAGACCTTGTGTCCGTCGACGACCAGCGCGTCGCCCTCGTCGCGGATGGTGGTGCGGATCGCCGACAGGTCACTGCCCGCCTGGGGTTCGCTGAAGCCCACGGCGGCCAGCTCGCCGGAGGTCAGGCGGGGCAGGAAGGCGCGGCACTGGGCCGTGGTGCCGAGGCGTTCGATGGTCCAGGCGGCCATGCCCTGGGAGGTCATGACGCTCCGCAGAGAGCTGCACAGGCTGCCGACGTGCGCGGTGAACTCCCCGCCGGCGAGGCTGCTCCAGCCCGGGCCGCCGTACTCGGTGGGGACGCCGGCGCACAGCCGGCCGCTCGCGCCGAGCTCGCGCAGCAGCGGCTCGGGGATCAGGCCGGCCAGGTCCCAGTCGGCGGCCCGGTCGCCGACCAGGGCGGTGACGGAGGCGGCGGCGTCGGCGAACTCGTCACTCACCGGCGTCTCCGCTTGCGCCCTGGAGCCGACGGACCAGGGACGCCATGCTCCTGACGGTGCGGAAGTTGTCCAGCCGCAGGTCCTTGCCGCGGATCGAGACGCCGTACGTCTTCTCCAGGTGTACGACGATCTCCATCGCGAAGAGCGACGACAGTCCGCCGGAGGCGAAGAGGTCGGTGTCCTCCTCCCACACCCTCTTGGTCTTGCCGTGGAGGAAGTCGACGAGCTCCTGCTCGGTGGTGCTCTGCGGTGACACGGTCATGATGTTTCTCCCTGGTAGACGTAGAAGCCACGGCCGGACTTGCGGCCGATGTCACCGGCCCGCACCTTCTCCAGCAGAAGGTCGCAGGGCAGGCAGCCGGGGTCGCCGGTGCGCTCGTGGAGCACCCGGAGCGAGTCGACGAGGTTGTCGATGCCGATGAGGTCGGCGGTGCGCAGCGGGCCGGTGGGGTGGCCGAGGCAGCCCTGCATGAGGGTGTCGACGTCCTCGGCGGTCGCCGTGCCCTCCTGAACCACGCGGGCGGCGTCGTTGATCATGGGGTGGAGCACCCTGCTGGTCACGAACCCCGGCGCGTCCCGCACCACGACCGGTTGCCGCCGCAGTGCGTCGAGCAGGGAGCGGATGGAGTCCATCGCCTGCTCTCCGGTGCGGGCGCCGCGGATCACCTCCACGGTGCGAATCAGGTACGGCGGGTTCATGAAGTGGGTGCCGACGACGTCCGCCGGGCGTGCGGCCGCCGACGCCAGTTCGTCGATGGGGATGGAGGAGGTGTTGGACACCAGGACGGTGCCGGGCGCCACGACGGCGGAGACCTCGGCGAGGACCTTCTCCTTGATGTCCGCGTCCTCCGTGACGGCCTCGACGACCGCGGTGGCGCCGGCCGCGTCGGCGAGGTGGCAGCTGGTGGTCACGGTCGCCTCGGGGACGTCGTCGGGCAGTGCCCCCATGAGCTGGGCCAGGCGCAGTTCCCCGGCGATCCTGGTCTCGGCGGCGGCGAGTTTCGCGTCGTCCACGTCGATGAGGGTGACGGGGACGCCGTGGCCGACGGCCAGGGTCGCGATGCTCCCGCCCATGACGCCGGCGCCGAGGACGGCGAGGTGGTGTGGTCGCCGGGGCGTGCCGGCTGTCGGTCGGAGTGGTTGCTGCATGTCGGCCGCCTACTCGCTTCGGGGGTCGGGGGTGGTGTCGGGGAGGACGGAGTCCAGCCATGCGCGGACGGTGCCGGCGGTGGCGGGCAGATGCTGTTCGAGCATCGACCAGTGGTTTCCGGGGACGTCGACGACGGAGTGCGCGGTCGGCCAGGAGGCCCGCCAGTCGACGGTGCTGTCCGCCGCCGGTTCGGCGATCGGTTCCGATGCCCGGACCAGCAGGACGGGCGCCTGGACCGGGGGCGGCGCCCAGTCGTCGAGGAGCTGGAAGTAGCGGCCCATGGCGGTCAGCCGGGCGCCGTCCATGGGGGCCGCCCGGTCCTCACGTTCGAACATGCCGCGCACCAGCACGTCGTCGAACTGGGTCATCGCCGCATCGCCGGAGAGGTACGTGTCCAGCAGCACGACGGCCGCCGGTCCGGCACCGAGCTCCTCCATGCGGGCGGCGGCCGCGTAGGCCAGCGTGCCGCCGGAGGAGGAGCCGAGCAGCACCTTCGGGCGGTCGCCCAAGTGCCGCAGGACGAGTCCGGTCTGGAACTCCAGCAGGGCGTCCAGGTCCGCGGGCAGCGGCTCGTCGGCGGCGAAGCCGGGCGCGTCCAGGGCGCTCACTCCGTAGCGGCCCTCGAAGGCGGCGGCGAACCTGCTGTACTGGTGGGCTCCGCCGAGGGCCACGACGGAGGCGAAGCAGACCAGTTCGGGCGCGTCCGCACGCTGGTGCAGCCGCAGCAGTTCGGGGCGCCGCTCGCCCCCGTCCAGCAGACCGGTTCCGGAGCGGAAGTCCGGTCGGAGCCGGGCGGCGTGCTGCAGCAACTGGATGCCGTCGTGTGCGCGGCCGAGGTCGCAGGCCTGCCTGAACAGGGCGCTGACCGGGTCCGGTCCGGGTCCGGCGGTGACCGGGCCGGCCACCGCGGTGGTGGTGGCGAGTTCCGCCGCGAGGCGCTGCGCCAGCCGTGCCGGGGTGCGGCTGTCCAGGACGACGGTGGGGCGCAGCCGCAGATCGAGCGCCGCCGCGAGCCGGTTGCGCAGTTCGACCGCGGTGAGCGAGTCGAATCCCCGCTCCAGGAAGGCGTCCCCGGCCTCCAGTGCCTCGGGGTCGGTGTGCCCGAGCACCTCGGCCGCCTGGGCACGCACCAGGCGCAGCAGCATCGCGTCCCGCTCCGCCTCCGGTAGGGCGGTCAGCCGCGGGCGCAGGTCCGGCTCGTTCGCCGCGGACGCGGCCCGCCGGGCGGGGCGCACCAGCGCACGCAGCAACGGCGGTACGGGGCCGTGGCGGTGGGCGGCCGGTTCTAGGCCGACGGGCACCATCAGGGGGCGACCGGCCGCCGGTGCCGCGTCGAACAGGGCCAGGCCCTCCTCGGTGGTCAGGGCGCGGATGCCGGCCCGGGCCATGCGCCGACGGTCGGTGTCGGAGAGGCCGGTGGTGAGGCCGGTGCGCTGCTCCCACAGACCCCAGGCCAGGGAGACGGCGGGCAGTCCCGCGCGTCGGCGGAGGGCGGCGAGGGCGTCGGCGTAGCCGTTCGCGGCGGCGTAGGCGGCCTGGCCGGGACTGCCGAAGACACCGGCGGACGACGAGAACAGCACGAAGGCGGACAGGTTCTGGTCCCGCGTCAGCTCGTGCAGGTTCCAGGCGCCGTCGGCCTTGGGCCGCAGGACGGTGTCGAGCCGGTCGTCCGTCAGGTCCGCGAGCACTCCGTCCGCCAGCACTCCGGCCGTGTGGACGACCGCGGTCAGCGGGTGCTCCGGTGGTACCGCGTCGAGCACGGCGGCCAGCGCGGCGCGGTCGGCCACGTCGCAGGCGGCGAACTCGACCTGGCAGCCGACGGCGCGCAGTTCGGCGGCGAGTTCGGTCCCGGCGGGGGTGACGCTCCTGCCGAGGAGCAGCAGGTGCCGGGCTCCGTGTGCGGTGACGAGGTGCCGGGCGACGAGTCCGCCGAGGGTGCCGCCGCCTCCGGTGACGAGGACGGTGCCGTCGGGGTCGAAGGCGGGCGTCTCGGCCGCGGGGGCGGTGGCGCGGACCAGGCGCGGTGCGTGGAGTGTGCCGCCGCGCAGTGCGAGTTGGGGTTCGTCGCCGTTCAGGGCCGTCGCCAGGGCCGTCTGAAGGCCCTCGCCGCCGTCGGTGTCCAGGAGCACGAACCGGCCGGGGTGCTCCAGCTGGGCCGTGCGCAGCAGTCCCCATACGGCGGCGCCGGCGACGTCCACCGGTACCTCGCCCAGGTCCACCGCGCCCTGCGTGAGCACGACCAGGGGGGTGTCCGTGCGGCGGGCGTCGGCCAGCCACTCCTTGAGCTGCCGCAGGACGTCCGTGAGCGCGGCGCGTGCTGCCTGCGGGTCGTTGTCGGACGGCGGGCACGGCAGCAGGGCGACGTCCGTCGCCTCGTCGACCGAGCCGAGGACGGCGGTGCGGACCTCGGACCCGGGCGGGGCGGGAGCAAGGGCCGTCCAGTCGAGCGCGAACAGCGAACGCGCCACGGCACCGGGCGCGCCGGCCGTGCTGGACGTTCCGGACCGCAGGACCAGCCGGCCGACCGTCAGCACCGGGCGCCCGCTGCTGTCGGCGACCAGGACCGAGACGGCGTCGCCGTCCTCGCCGACGGGCCGCAGGACCACGGTGAGCGCCGACTCGCCGCTTTCGCGCAGCGTCACGTCGTGCCAGGAGAACGGCAGCGGCACGCCCGAGGAGCCGTCCCGTGCGTCCGCGAGCAGGCCGACCGTCTGCAGCGCGGCGTCCAGCAGCGCGGGGTGGACGGCGAACCCGTCGTGACCGGGCTCGGGCAGGGCGACCTCGGCGTGGATCTCGGTGCCGACGCGCCAGGCGGCACGCAGGCCGCGGAACAGCGGGCCGTAGTGGACGCCGACGGCCTCGAAGTCGTCGTAGAGCCCGTCGATGTCGACTTTCTCCGCCTCCTCGCCGCGTCCCCGGAAGAGGACGTCGTCCGGCGCGGGCGCGGGCTGGGGGACGAGGACACCCGTGGCGTGGCGCTCCCACGGTTCGTCGTCGGCGGCCGAGTGGACGCTGATCTCGCGACGTCCGTCCGGGCCGGGGGCGCCGACGGTGAGGCGCAGCCGACGGGCGTCGTCGGCCAGGATCAGCGGTGCGGACAGGGTGAGTTCCTCCACCGTGGCGCACCCGACGTGCGCGGCGGCGTGGGCGGCCATCTCCAGGAACGCCACGCCGGGAAGCAGCGCGCTTCCGGCGACGGCGTGGTCGGCCAGCCACGGGTGGGTGCGCAGGGAGAGGCGGCCGGTGAGGACCGTGCCCTCGCCGTCGGGCAGGTCGACGACGGCCGGGAGCAAGGGGTGGCCGGTGGCCGTCTGGCCTGCCGAGACCGGGTCGCCCACCGGGGCGGGGACGTCGAGCCAGAAGTGGGTGCGCTGGAAGGCGTACGTCGGCAGGTCGGTGCGGCGGGCGCCGGTGCCGTCGAAGAGCCGGCCCCAGTCGACGGGCAGGCCCTGGGTCTGGGCCTCACCGAGCGCCAGCAGCATGCGGCGCGGGCCGCCGTCGTCGCGCTGGAGGGTGGCGAGGACGGCCGTGTCGTCGGCGCCGGCGTCCGCGGCGGTGTCGGCGATGCCGTAGGTGAGCAGGGGGTGCGGGCTGACCTCCACGAAGGTGCGGTGACCGGCATCCAGCAGCCCCCGCACGGCCTCGTGGAAGCGGACGGTGTGGCGCAGGTTGCGGTACCAGTAGTCGTGGGTGAGAGTGCCGGGGCCCGCCCAGTCGGCATCCACCGTCGACATCATGGGGACCTCGGGCGCGTGTGACGTCAGCCCGGACAGGTCCTCGCGCAGCCGGTCACGCACGGCCTCGACGTCGTCGGAGTGCGAGGCGTAGGCGACCGGCATGGTCCACGCCATCATGCCCTCGCCGGTCAGGTCGTCGACGAGGCCCGCGACCTCGTCGCCGGGGCCCGCGACGACCAGCACCCGAGGGCCGTTGACGGCGGCGATCGTCACCTTGCCCGACCGGCGCTCCAGGTGGGGGGCGACCTCGTCGGGCGACATCAGGACGGTGGCCATGCCGCCCGCGCCGGTGAGACCGGCCAGGGCACGGCTGCGCAGGGCGACCACGCGGGCGGCGTCCGGCAGGCTGAGGGCACCGGCCACACAGGCCGCGGCCACCTCGCCCTGGCTGTGGCCCACGACCGCGGCGGGCTCGACGCCGTAGGAGCGCCATACGGCGGCCAGGGACACCATCACGGAGAACAGGACGGGTTGGACCACCTCCACCGGGTCCAGGTCCGGCGCGCCGGGCGCGCGGCGCAGGACGTCGGCGACGGACCAGTCCACGTACGGGGCGAGGGCCTGTTCGCACTCGCCGAGTCGGGCCGCGAACACCGGTGAGGCGTCGAGGAGTTCGGCAGCCATGCCGGGCCACTGGGAGCCCAGGCCGGGGAAGACGAAGACGGCCTTGCGGCCGGGCAGCGCACGGCCGGTGGCGACCGCCGGGTGCGGCCGTCCGGCGGCGAGGGCGGCGAGCCCGTCGAGGAGTTCGGTGCGGTCGTTGCCCGCCACGACCGCGCGGTCGGCGAAGAGCGAGCGGCCGGAGGCGAGGGAGTGGCCGACGTCTGCCGGACGGATGCCGGGGTCCGCCTCCAGGTGGGTGTGGAGGGCGGCGGCCTGGGCGCTCAGGGCGGCCGGGCCCTTGGCGGACAGGGGCCAGACGACCGGACCGGCCTCGGCGGACTCGGCCGGCTCGGGGAGCTGCTCGGACGGTGCCTCCTCCAGCACCGCGTGCGCGTTGGTGCCGCTCGCCCCGAAGGAGGACACCGCGGCCCGGCGCGGATGCCCGGTGTCGGGCCAGGCGCGGGCCTCGGTGAGGAGGGCGATGTCGCCCTCGCTCCAGTCGACCTGGGGGGTCGGTGCGTCGATGTGCAGGGTGCGGGGCAGCAGGCCGTGGCGCATGGCCAGCACCATCTTCATGATGCCGCCGACCCCGGCGGCGGCCTGGGTGTGCGTGAGGTTGGACTTGAGGGAGCCGAGCAGCAGCGGCCGCTCACGCTCCTGTCCGTAGGTCGCGAGCAGGGCCTGCGCCTCGATCGGGTCGCCGAGCCGGGTACCGGTGCCGTGCGCCTCCACCGCGTCCACCTCGGCGCCGCTCAGTCCGGCCGCGGCGAGCGCCTGCCGGATCACGCGCTGCTGGGACGGCCCGTTGGGGGCGGTCATGCCGTTGCTGGCGCCGTCCTGGTTGACGGCCGAGCCCCGCACGAGGGCCAGCACCGGGTGCCCGTTGCGGCGGGCGTCGGACAGCCGCTCCAGGAGCAGGACGCCGGCCCCCTCGCCGAAACCGGCACCGTCGGCCGCCGCGGCGAAGGACTTGCAGCGCCCGTCCGGGGCCAGCCCCCGCTGACGGCTGAAGCCGACGTAGAGGCTGGGCGTGGACATCACGGTGACCCCGCCGGCGAGCGCGAGGGAGATCTCCCCGCCGCGCAGCGCCTGGCAGGCGAGGTGGACGGCGACGAGGGAGGACGAGCAGGCGGTGTCGAGGGTGACCGCGGGCCCCTCCAGGCCGAGCGTGTAGGCGATGCGGCCGGTGACCACGCTGGGCACGGTCCCGGTGCCGATGAACGCCTCCACCTCGGGCGGCATGCTGGGCAGCCGGGCGCCGTACTCGTTGTACATGACGCCCGCGTACACGCCGGTGCGGCTGCCGCGCAGCGACAGCGGGTCGATGCCGCCGCGTTCGACCGCCTCCCAGCAGGTCTCCAGCAGGAGTCGCTGCTGGGGGTCCATGGCCAGCGCCTCGCGCGGCGAGATGCCGAAGAACTCGGCGTCGAAGGCGCAGGCGTCGTGCAGGAAGCCGCCCTCCTGGGTGCTGCTGGTGCCGGGGCTGTCGGGGTCGGGGTCGTAGAGACCGGCGAGGTCCCAGCCCCGGTCGACGGGGAATCCGGTGACGGCGTCCCGCTCGTCGACGAGCAGCTGCCACAGCTGCTCCGGGGTGTTGACACCGCCGGGGAAGCGGCAGCTCATGGCGACGACGGCGATGGGCTCGGTGATCTGCTCGCGCTGCTGCCGCAGTCGCAGGTTCTCGCCGCGCAGCCGCTCGGTCTCCTGGAGCGAGGTGCGCAGCGCCGCCACGACCTTGTCGTCGGTCATCGTGCTCCCCCTTTCGTCCGGGGTCGGTCGGGGCTCAGGCACGCTCGTCTCCCATGGCCAGGCGTACGAGGTCGTCGACACCCATGTCCTCGATCTCCTCGGTGCGGTCGGCGGCCGGGGCTTCGTCGGCGGCACCGTTCTCGTGGGGTGCGGGTCCGGCGAGCCGCAGGAGTGCGTCCAGCAGGCCCGAGCGGCGCAGTGCGGCGACCGGGATGGCCGAGACCATGCGGGCGATGTCGTCGTCGGCCGGTCCGGCGTCCTGGGTGACCGCGGGGGCCGCCGGGGCGAGGCGCTCCGCGCAGTACCCGGCGACCTCGGCCGGGCTGGGGTAGTCGAACACGAGGGTGGCCGGGAGGCGCAGTCCGGTCGCGGCGCCGAGCCGGTTGCGCAGTTCCACGGCCGTCAGCGAGTCGAACCCGAGCTGCCGGAAGGCGCGTTCGGGGTCGATCGCCGCGGCGCCGGAGTGTCCGAGCACGTCGGCGACGTGGGCGCACACCAGGTCGGTGAGGACGGCCCGGGTGTCGGCGGCGGACAGCCCGGTCAGCCGGCGGCGCAGCAGGTCCGCTTCGCCGGCGGTGCCGGTACCGGTGGCGGCGGTGCGGCGCGCGGGGACGCGCACCAGGTCGCGGAAGAGCGGCGGTACGCCCGCCGTGGCCGCCCGGGCCGCCACGCGGGCCAGGTCGAGCCGGACGGGGACGAGTGCCGGTTCGTCCAGTGCGAGCGCGGTGTCGAACAGGGTCAGGCCCTCCTCGTTGGAGAGGGCCGCCACGCCGCCCCGGGCCAGCCGTCGCAGGTCGACCTCGTCGAGCGTGCCGGTCAGCGCGCTGGTCTCGGCCCACATGCCCCAGGCGAGGGACTGGGCGGGCAGTCCCTCGGCGCGGCGGCGCCGGGCGAGGGCGTCGAGGAAGGCGTTGGCGGCGGCGTAGTTGCCCTGACCGGAGCTGCCGACGGTGCCGGAGGCGGACGAGAAGAGCACGAACGCGGTCAGCGGCAGGTGCTCGGTGACTTCGTGCAGGTTGAGGGCCGCGTCGGCCTTGGGGCGCAGGACACGGTCGATCCGTTCCGGGGTGAGGGAGCCGATGACTCCGTCGTCGAGGACGCCCGCCGAGTGGATGACGGCGGTCAGCGGGTGGGCGTCGGGGATGCCGGCGAGGAGGGCGGCGAGGGCCTCGCGGTCGGCGGCGTCGCAGGCCCGCGCGTCGACGTGGGCGCCCAGGGCGGTGAGTTCGCCGACCAGCTCCCGTGCCTCGGTGGTGTCGGGGCCGCGGCGTCCGGTCAGCAGCAGTCTGCGGACGCCGTGCTCGGTGACGAGGTGCCGGGCGACCAGTGCGCCGAGGACGCCGAAGGCGCCGGTGACGAGGACCGTGCCGTCGGGGTCCCAGGGCTTGGTGGTACCGCTCTCGTTCTCTGCGGGGGCGCGGACGAGGCGAGGCGCGAACAACTGCCCGTCCCGTACGGCGAGTTGCGTCTCCCCCGCGGCAAGGGCGGCGGCGATCGCCGGAACGTCGAGACCCTTGTCAGGGTCGCCGTCGGTGTCGAGGAGCACGATCCGGCCCGGGTGTTCGGACTGCGCGGAGCGCACGAGACCCCAGACGGCCGCCGCCGTCAGGTCGCCGATGTCGTCTCCGGGTGCCGTGGCGACGGCGCCCCGGGTGACCAGGACGAGCCGGGTGTCGGCCCAGCGGTCGTCGGCCAGCCAGTCCTGCACTAGGCGCAGTACGGCGGTGAGCCCGCCGCGGGCCGCGTCCGCGCTGTCGCCGCCCGCGGGCAGCGCGGTGACGACGGTGTCGGGCACGGCGGCGCCGGCCTCGACGGCGGCGGTGAGCGCGGCGAGTTCGGGGTGGGTCTCGGGCAGCAGCGGTTCGGCCCCGAGGGCGACCCAACGGCCGCTCGGCGGCTGAGCCGTGGCGGGCAGGAGGGTCCAGTCGAGCCGGAACAGCGAGTCCTGGCGGCTGTCCCGGGCCTGCCGCAGGGCGTCGAAGGAGACGGGCCGCACGGCGAGCGCGCCCACCTCGGCGACGGGTTGTCCCGTCGGGTCGGCCGCGGACAGGGCGATGGAGCCGGTGTCGTCGTAGCTGAGCCGGACGCGCAGGTCGGTGGCGCCCGAGGCGTGCAGCCGGACGGCACCCCAGGAGAAGGGCAGCCGCGCGGTGCCGGGTTCGTCGGTCTGGGCGGTGCCGCCGGGGGTGGTGAGCCACAGGCCGTGCAGGGCGGCGTCGAGCAGTGCCGGGTGGAGCCCGAAGGCCGCAGCCCGGTCCCGCTGGTCCTCGGGCAACCCGACCTCGGCGTAGATGTCGTCACCGAGGCGCCAGGCGGTGCGCAGGCCGTGGAAGGCGGGGCCGTAGCCGTAGCCGGAGTCGGCGAAGCGCTCGTAGAGACCGTCGACCGGGACCGGTTCCGCGCCGGCGGGGGGCCACGCGGAGGCGGTGAACGCGGCTGGGACCTGGTGGGGCTCCGGGGCGAGGACGCCGGTGGCGTGGCCGGTCCAGGCGCCCGTGTCGTCCTCGTCCCGCGAGAAGATTCCGAGGCTGCGGCGGCCGTCGTCGTCGGGGGCGCCGACCCGGACCTGGACGTGCACCACCTCGTCCCGGTCGACTACCAGGGGTGCCTGCAGCGTGAGTTCCTCGACCTGCGGGCAGCCCGCCTCGTCCGCGGCGCGCACGGCCATCTCGACGAACCCGGTGCCGGGCAGCAGGGTCACGCCGGAGACGGCGTGGTCGCTCAGCCAGGGGTGGGTGCGGGTCGACAGGCTGCCGGTGAGGAGGATCTCACCCGTGTCGGCGACCTCGACGGCCGTGCCGAGGATCGGGTGGCCGGTGGCGCCGGGCCCGGTGGGCAGCGCGGCCGGGGGCTTGATCCAGAAGCGGCGGCGTTGGAAGGCGTAGGTGGGCAGCGGCACCGGTGCGGCACCGCCGGCAGACGCGGCGGCCCAGTCGACCGTGCCGCCGCGCACCCACAGTTCGGCGGCGGAGCGCAGCATGCGGTGCGCGCCGCCCTCGTCCCGGCGGAGCGAGCCGACGGCCACGGCGGTGCGTCCGGCGGCCTCGACGGTCTCCTCGACCGCCATGGTGAGCACCGGGTGCGGGCTTACCTCGACGAAGGAGGTGAAGCCCTCGGTGGCCAGGGCACGTACGGCGGGTGCGAAGCCGACGGTCTGGCGCAGGTTGCGGTACCAGTAGTCGGCGTGCATCCGGGCGGTGTCGAGCCAGCAGGCGTCGACCGTGGAGTACAGCGGCACCTCGGCCTCGTTGGGCTCGAGCCCGGCCAGCACCTCCATGAGTACGCCCTGGATCTCCTCGACGTGCTCGGAGTGGGAGGCGTAGTCGACGTCGATGCGGCGGGCCCGTATGTCCTTGGCCTCGCAGTCGGCGAGCAGGGCGGTCACGGCGTCGGCGTCTCCGGCGACGACGGTCGCGGCGGGGCCGTTGAGCGCGGCCACGGACAGGGCGTCGGCCCAGGGGGCGATGGCCGCGCGTGCCTCCGTCTCCGGCAGGGCGAGGGAGACCATGCCGCCGCGACCGGCTAGCGCACCCAGCGCCCGGCTGCGCAGGGCGACCACCCGTGCCCCGTCCTCCAACGACAACGCACCCGCCACCACCGCGGCAGCGATCTCCCCCTGACTGTGCCCCACCACCGCATCGGGAACGACCCCGAACGACCGCCACACCTCCGCCAACGACACCATCACCGCGAACAGAGCCGGCTGGACCACGTCCACGCCCTCCCAGGCCCGCCCCGACCGCACCGCCTCCGTCAGCGACCAGTCCACGAACGGCGCCAAAGCCGCCTCGCACTCGACCATCCGCGCCGCGAACACCGGCGAGGAATCCAGCAGCTCGGCCGCCATCCCCGCCCACTGCGACCCCTGCCCCGGGAACACGAACACCGTCCGGCCCTCGGTGTCGGCGAAGCCGCGTACCAGGTCGGGGGCGCTCGCGCCGTCGGCGAGTGCGTCGAGGACGTCGGGCAGCCGGCCGGGGTCGCCGACGAGGACGGCACGGTGTTCGAACGCGGTCCGGCCCGCGAGGGTGGCGGCGACACCCGGGGCCGGGGTGTCGGGCGCCGAGGCCAGGTGCGCGGCGAGCCGCCGGGCCTGGCCGTTCAGGGCGTCCGGCGACTTGGCGGACAGGGGCCAGGCCAGGGCGCCGGAAGGCGTGCACTCCGGGGCTGCCACAGGCTCCTGCGGTACGGGCGCCTCCTCGATGATGGCGTGGACATTGGTGCCGCTCATGCCGAACGCGGACACGCCCGCGCGGCGCGGCCGGCCGGTCCGCGGCCATGGCGTCGGCTCGGTGACCACCTCGACTGCGCCGGCCGTCCAGTCGACCTCGGTGGAGCGCCGCTCCGCGTGGAGGGTGGGCGGCACCTGGCCGTGCTGGAGGGCGAGGACGGTCTTGATGACTCCGGCCACGCCGGCGGCGGCCTGGGTGTGGCCGATGTTCGACTTCAGGGAGCCGATCAGCAGCGGTCGGTCCCCGTCGCGTTCCCTGCCGTACGTCGCGAGCAGCGCCTGGGCCTCGATCGGGTCGCCCAGCTTGGTGCCGGTGCCGTGCGCCTCGACGACGTCGACCTCGGCCGGAGTGAGCCGGGCGTTGGCCAGGGCGGCCCGGATGACCCGCTGCTGGGAGGGGCCGTTGGGGGCCGTGAGGCCGTTGCTGGCGCCGTCCTGGTTGACGGCGGAGCCGCGCAGTACGGCCAGCACGGGGTGGCCGTTGCGGCGCGCGTCGGAGAGGCGCTCCAGCAGGACCACGCCGACGCCTTCGGCCATGCCCATGCCGTCGGCGGCGTCGGAGAACGCCTTGCAGCGGCCGTCGGCGGCGAGGCCGCGCTGGCGGGCGAAGCTGATGATGGCGCCCGGCGACGACATCACCGCGACGCCTCCGGCCAGGGCGAGCGAGCAGTCCCCGGAGCGCAGGGCCTGCGCGGCGATGTGGAGGGCGACCAGGGAGGCCGAGCACGCCGTGTCGACGGTGACGGCGGGGCCCTCCAGGCCGAGGGTGTAGGAGATCCGGCCGGATATCACGCTGGCGGCGCTGCCGGTGAGGAGATGGCCCTCGTTCTCCTGGGTCTGGGCGACGGAGGCGCCGTAGTCCTGGTAGTTGACGCCGGTGAAGACGCCGGTGTCGCTGCCGCGCAGGCGCTCCGGGTCGAGGCCCGCCCGTTCGAGGGTCTCCCAGGTGGTCTCCAGGAGCAGCCGCTGCTGGGGGTCCATGGCGACGGCCTCGCGCGGCGAGATGCCGAAGAAGTCGGCGTCGAACTCGCCCGCGTCGTACAGGAATCCGCCGTGCCGGACGTAGCAGGTGCCGGGCCGGTCCGGGTCGGGGTCGAAGAGGGTCTCCAGCGGCCAGTTGCGGTCGCCGGGGAACTCGGAGACGAGGTCCGCGCCCGCCGCCAGTACCTCCCACAGCTCCTCGGGGGTGTGCACCTGGCCCGGGAAGCGGCAGCCCATGGCGACGATCGCGACGGGGTCGTCGGCGGCCGCGGACACCGTCGACGGGGCTGCGGACACCGCCTGTTCACCCAGCACCTCGGCGCGGATGTGGTCGGCCAGGACGGCGGCGGAGGGGTAGTCGAAGACGAGGGTGGCGGGCAGCGGGAGGCCGGTGGCGGTGCGCAGGCGGTTGCGGAGTTCGACGGCGGTGAGCGAGTCGAAGCCCAGTTCCTGGAAGGCCCGGCCGGGCCGCAGTTCCTCGGGCGAGTCATGGCCGAGGACGGCCGCCGCGTGGCCGCGTACCAGGTCGAGGGTGACCCGGCGCTGTTCTGCCTCGGGCAGCCCGGTCAGGCGCTCGCGGAAAACGGACGCGGCGGGGGCGGTGGAGTCCGTCGCGGGTGCCTGCGCCTCCTCCAACTGGCGCCTGACCTCGGGGATGCCGGTGAGCAGGCGGCTGGGGCGTACGGAGGTGAAGACGGCGGCGAACTGCTCCCAGTCGACGTTGGCGAGGGCGATGACGCTCTCGTCGTCGTCGAGTGCCTGCTGCAGCCCGGTGAGCGCACGGTCGGGCTCGATGAGCGGCAGGCCCTGCTTCTGCACCCGGTAGAAGTCGGAGTCGTCGACGGTCTCGCGCACGGCCCACGGGTTGGCCGCGGCCCATACGCCCCAGTCGACGCTGGTGGCCGCCAGGCCGCGGGCCCTGCGGTGTTCGGCCAGGGCGTCGAGGTAGGCGTTTCCGGCCGTGTAGGCGGCGTGGTTGCTGCTGCCCCACACACCGGCGATGGAGGAGAACAGCACGAAGGCGTCGAGTTCGCGGTCGAGGAGCTCGTCCAGGTGCCGGGCGCCTTCCGCCTTGGCGGCGACGACTTCGGCGAAGGCGTCGAGCGGAGTGTCGTCGAGGGAGGCCAGCTGGATGTAGGCGGCGGCGTGGAAGACGGCGGTGACCGGGGTGCCCTGGGCGTCGAGTTCGGCCAGCAGCCGGGCCACCTGGTCGCGGTCGGCGACGTCGCAGGTGGGCAGGGTGAGGCCGGTACCCAACTCCGCCAGTTCGGCGCGCAGTTCGGCGGCGCCGGGAACGTCGCCGCCGCGCCGACCGGGCAGGACCAGGTGCTCGGCGCCGCCGCGGGCGAGCCAGCGGGCGAGGTGCGGGCCGAGGGCGCCGGTGCCGCCGGTGACCAGGACGGCGCCCCGGGGCCGCCAGGCCGGCCGGGACTCGGCGCCGGTCGGGCGGGGGGCGCGCACCAGGCGGCGGGCGAACAGGCCCGAGGCGCGCAGGGCGAGCTGGTCCTCACCGGTCGCACCGGCGAGGACGGCGCGCAGCCGTTCACGGGCCGGGGTGTTGAGGGCGGGCGGCAGGTCGATCAGGCCGCCCCAGCGGTTCGCGTGTTCGAGGCCGGCGACCATGCCGGTGCCCCAGGTCAGGGCCTGGTCGGGGGCGCTGAGCGGGTCGGCGGGGCCGGTGGAGACACCGCCGCGGGTGGCGCACCACAGCGGCGCGTCGATGCCGAGGTCGCCGAGTGCCTGCACCAGGACGAGGGTCAGCGCGGCGCCGGTGGAGACGGCGGGGTGGTGGGCGTGCGGCCGTCCGGCGAGGGCGACCAGGGAGAGGACGCCCTGGGGCTCGCGCCCGTCGAGGGTGTCGGCGAGTTTCGCGGCGAGAGCCGGACGGTCGGTGTCGGCGTCGCCGAGCCGCACAGTGGCCGTCTGTGCGCCGGCCTCTGCGAGGGCCTCCACCGTGTCGCGGACCGTGGGGTCCTCCTCGTGGCCCTCGGGCACGGCGACCAGCCAGAGGCCGGAAAGGCGGGCCGAGGAGGGTTCGGGGACCGGCCGCCAGTCGACGCGGTAGCGCCAGCTCTCGACGGTGGCGCTCTCGCGCCTGCGGCGCCGCCAGTCGCCCAGCGCGGGCAGCACCTGGCCGAGTGCGTCGGCGTCGACCTCCAGACCGGCGAAGGCGGCGACGGGGTCGGCGCCCTCCACGATGTCCCAGAACTCGGTGTCGTCGGGCGTCTCGGTGGCAGCGGCCACCGGCTCCGCCGGCCGCAGCCAGTACCGCCGGTGTTCGAACGGGTAGGTGGGCAGGTCGGCGCGGCGGGCACCGGAGTTCTCGAACAGCACCGGCCAGTCGACGGGCACTCCGCGCACCCACAGTTCGGCGGCCGAGGAGAGCGCGCGGGCGAGGCCGCCCTCGCCGCGCCGCAGTGTTCCGGTCACCACGGCCTGCGGTGCGTCGGCGGCGTCGAGGGAGTCCTGGACGGACATGGTGAGCACGGGGTGCGGCGAGACCTCGACGAAGATCTCGTGTCCTTGGGCGGCGAGGGCGGTGACCGCGGCGTCGAACTCGACGGTCTCGCGCAGGTTGCGGTACCAGTAGTCGGCGTCCATGGCCGTCGTGTCCAGCCAGTCCCCGGTGAGGGTGGAGAACAGGGGCACGTCCCCGGTGGCCGGGCGGATGCCGTCGAGCGCGGTGAGCAGTTCGTCACGGATCCGCTCGACCTGGGCCGAGTGGGAGGCGTAGTCGACCGCCACCATGCGGGCGCGGACGCCGTCGGCCTCGCAGGCGGCCTGGAGCTCGGCCAGCCCCTCGGGGGTGCCCGAAATCACCACGGCCGAGGGGCCGTTGACGGCAGCCAGGGACAAGTCGTCCCGGCCCGCGACGAGTTCGGCGGCCCGCTCGCGCGGGACGGCGACGGACAGCATGCCGCCGTGTCCCGCGAGGGCGAGGATCGCGCGGCTGCGCAGCGCCACCACCTTGGCACCGTCCTCCAGGGACAGCACTCCTGCGACGACGGCGGCGGCGATCTCGCCCTGGCTGTGCCCGAGCACGGCGTCGGGCTCGACGCCCCAGGAACGCCACAGGGCGGCCAGCGACACCATCACGGCCCACAGCGAGGGCTGGACGACATCCACCCGTTCGAAGGGGGGCGTGCCCTCCTCGCCGCGCAGGACGGCTTCCAGCGACCAGTCGACGTGCGCGGCGAGGGCGCGCTCGCAGTCGGCAAGGGCCGCGGCGAACACCTGGCAGGTGTCGAGGAGTTCGACGGCCATGCCGGCCCACTGGGCGCCTTGGCCGGGGAAGACGAAGACACGGCGGCCGTCGGTGTCGGCGGTGCCTCGGACTAGCCCCGGGCTCTCGCCGTCCGCCGCGAGGGCGTCGAGGCCGGCCAGCGGGTCCGTGCCGACGAGCACGGCGCGGTGCTCGAAGGGGGTGCGGCCGGTGGCCAGGGACCAGGCGGCGTCGAGGAGTTCGGGGGCGCCCGGGCCGTCGAGCCGGTCGCGCAGCCGCTCCGCCTGGCGGGCGAGGGCGCGCGGCGACCTGGCCGACAGGATCCAGGGCAGCGCTCCGGGGACGTCCCCGCTCTCGGTCGGCCCGGTCTCGGGCGGGGCTTCCTCCAGGATGGCGTGGACGTTGGTGCCGCTGAAGCCGAAGGAGGAGATGCCGGCCCGGCGGGGCTCGCCGGTCTCGGGCCACGGGCGGGCCTGGGTGAGCAGGGCGACGTCTCCGGAGTCCCAGTCGACGTGCGGGGAGGGCTCGTCGGCGTGCAGGGTGCGGGGCAGGACGCCGTGGCGCAGGGCGAGGACGGTCTTGATGACGCCGGCGACGCCGGACGCGGCCTGGGTGTGTCCGATGTTGGACTTCAGGGCGCCGATGTACAGCGGCCGTCCGTGCGGGCGCTCCTGGCCGTAGGTGGCGAGCAGGGCGTCCGCCTCGATGGGGTCGCCGAGCGTGGTGCCGGTGCCGTGGGTCTCGACGACGTCGACGTCGGCTGCCGTGACGTGGGCGTTGGCCAGGGCCTGGCGGATGACGCGTTGCTGGGCGAGGCCGTTGGGTGCGGACAGGCCGTTGCTCGCGCCGTCCTGGTTGACGGCCGAGCCGCGCAGCACCGCGAGGACGGGGTGACCGTTGCGGCGGGCGTCCGAGAGGCGTTCGAGGAGGACCACGCCGGCCCCCTCGGCGAGGCCCATGCCGTCGGCGCCCGCACCGAAGGCCTTGCAGCGGCCGTCGGCGGCGAGGCCGCGCTGCCGGGAGAAGCCGACGAAGACGCCCGGGGTGGCCATCACGGCCACGCCGCCGGCCAGCGCGAGCGAGCAGTCGCCACCGCGCAGCCCCTGGGCCGCGAGGTGGATGGCGACGAGGGAGGAGGAGCAGGCGGTGTCGACGGTGACCGCCGGGCCCTCCAGGCCGAGGGTGTAGGCGACGCGGCCGGAGACCACGCTCGCCGCTCCCCCGGCGACCAGGTGGCCCTCGCCGCCCTCCGGGGACGTGCCCGCGAGGGAGGTGTAGTCCTGGTAGTTGAGGCCGACGAAGACGCCGGTGCGGGTGGTGCGCAGGGTGCCCGGGTCGATGCCGGCGCGTTCGATCGTCTCCCAGGAGGTCTCAAGGAGCAGCCGCTGCTGGGGGTCCATGGCGACGGCCTCGCGCGGGGAGATCCCGAAGAAGGCGGGGTCGAAGTCGCCCGCGTCGTGCAGGAAGCTGCCTTCGCGGACGTAGGAAGTGCCCTGGTGGTCGGGGTCGGGGTGGTAGAGCCGCTCCAGCGGCCAGCCACGGTCGGTGGGCATGCCCGACAGCACCTCACCGCCGTCCTGGAGCAGCTGCCACAGCCGTTCGGGGGTGTCGATGCCACCGGGGAAGCGGCAGCTCATGGCGACGATGGCGATGGGCTCATCGGGTTCGGCGTGGGCCCTGGTCTCCGGTGGGGCCACCGGTGCCGGGGCGGCGCCGAACAGTTCGGTCCGCACATGCTCGGCGAGCAGGCCCGCGGTGGGGTGGTCGAAGACGACCGTGGCGCGCAGTCGCAGGCCGGTGGCCGCATTGAGCCGGTTGCGCATCTCGACGGCGGTGAGGGAGTCGAAGCCCAGCTCGCGGAAGGCACGGTCGGGCAGGACCGCGTCGGCGGAGTCGTGGCCGAGGACGGCGCTCGCGTGCGTGCGGACGAGTGCCAGCAGGGTGCGCCGGACCTCCGCCTCGGACAGCCCGGCGAGACTGCGGCGCAGGGCGGACGCGCCGTCGGCGGGGTCGTCCTCGGCGGGTTCCTCGGCGGCGGCGAGCGCGCGGACGTCGGGCAGGGAGGCGATGAGGGGGCTCGGGCGCACGGAGGTGAAGACGGGCACGAAACGCGCCCAGTCCACGTCGGCGACCACGACCACGGTCTCGTCGTCGTCCAGGGCCCGCTGGAGTCCGGTGACCGCGAGGCGCGGATCCATGAACGGGATGCCGCGCTGGAGCAGTTGCTGCTCCAGGTCGCTGGTGGCCAGGCCGCCGCCCTCGGCGCTCCAGATGCCCCACACGATCGAGGTGGCCTTCAGGCCGCGCCCGCGGCGGTGGCCGGCGAGCGCGTCGAGGTAGGCGTTGCCGGCGGCGTAGGCGGCGTGGTCGGCGCTCCCCCAGGTTCCCGAGACGGAGGAGTACAGGACGAAGGCGTCCAGGTCGGCGTCGGCGAACACCGCGTCCAGGTTGGCGGCGCCCTGGACCTTGGCGGCCAGGGTGGCGTTCATCGTCGCCGGGCTCTCGTCGCGCAGCGACAGCAGCTGGGCGGCCGCGGCGGTGTGCAGGACGGCGTCGATGCGGCGGCCCTCGGCGGCGAGCCGGTCGACCAGGTCGGACAGGGCCTGGCGGTCGGTGATGTCGCAGGCCGCGAGGGTGACGCCGACGCCGAGTTCGGTGAGTTCGGCGGCCAGTTCCCCGGCGCCGGGTGCCTCGGGACCGCGCCGGCTGACCAGGACGAGGTGCTCGGCGCCGCCACTGGCCAGCCGTCGGGCGGCGTGGGCGCCGAGTCCGCCGGTGCCGCCGGTGACGAGCACGGTGCCCCGGGGCTGCCAGGGGGTCGGCGTCTCGCCGCCGGCGGGTACGCGTTCGAGCCGGCGGACATGGATGCCGGAGGGACGTACGGCCAACTGGTCCTCGTCACCCGCTCCGGCGAGGATGTCGGCGAGATGCAGCGCCGCACGTTCGTCGCAGTCCTCCGGGAGGTCGATCAACCCACCCCACAGGCCGGGGAGTTCGAGCGCGGCGGTCCGGCCGAGACCCCATACGAGGGCCTGTACGGGGTGCGGCACGGGCTCGCCCGCGCGGACCGCGAGGGCACCGGTCGTGGCGCACCACACGCGGGCCGCGGTCGCGGACTCGTCCAGCACCTGGACCAGGGTGGTGGTCAGGGCCTGCCCGGTGGGCAGGGCGGGCAGACCGGGGTGCGGGCGCTCGTCGAGGGCCAGCAGGGAGAGGAATCCGGCTGGTTCGTCCGCCAGATGGGGGCGCAGTTCCCCGGCGAGCCGGGACCGGTCCGTGTGGGTGGCGTCGAGGACCACGACGCGGGGTTCGGCGCCCCGCTGTCGCAGCGCGTCCACGACGTGGGTCACGAGGGCGTCGTCGGCGCGGCCTTCGGGGACGAGGACCGGCCAGACGCCGTGCAGGGGTGCGGTGGGCCGTGCGGTGTGCCGCTGCCAGGTGATGTGGTAGCGCCAGCGGTCCAGCACGGAGGCGTCGCGGCGGCGTCGGCGCCAGTCGGCGAGAGCGGGCAGGACGTCGCTCCAGGTGTCGGCCGCGACGCCCAGGGTGGTGGCGACGGCGGCGACGTCCTCGCGCTCGACGGCGGCCCAGAAGGCGGCGTCGGCGGGGTCGTCCGCGACGGCACCGGTACCTGCCGGGGTCTCCGGTTCGAGCCAGAAACGCCGGTTCTGGAAGGCGTATGTGGGCAGGTCGACCCGCCGGGGCTCGTCGCCCTCGTACACGGCCCGCCAGTCCACGGACACGCCCGCCGCGTGCGCTTCGGCGAGTGCCGTGAGCATCCGGCGCAGTCCGCCCTCGTCGCGCCGCAGGGTGCCGGTGACGAGGGTGGGCGGGGCGGGGACGGCCGCGTCGGGGTCGGCGAGGTCGTCGACGATGTCCTGCGTCGGGACGGTGAGGACCGGGTGCGGGCTGATCTCCAGGAAGACGGTGTGCCCCTGGTCGGCCAGGGTTCGTACGGCGGTGTCGAAGTCGACCGTCTGCCGCATGTTGGCGAACCAGTAGGCGGCGTCCAGAGTCGCCGTGTCCAGCAGGGCCCCGGTCACGGTGGAGCAGAACGGGATGCGGGAGGCACGCGGCCGTACCTGGGCCAGGGCGTCGAGGACGCCCTCGCGCAGTGGGTCCATGTGGGCGGAGTGGCCGGCGACGTCGGCGGCGACGCGCCGCACCCGTGTCCCGTCGGCCTCGCAGCCCGCCAGGAACTCCTCAAGGGCCGCGGGGTCGCCCGCGACCACGGCGGAGGCGGGGCCGTTGACGGCGGCGACGGACAGCCGGTCCTCGAAGGGCCGCAGCCGCTCGCGCAGGGCGTCGGCGGGCAGCGCGACGGAGGCCATGCCGCCGGTGCCGGACAGCTCACGCTGGGCGCGGCTGCGGACGGCGACGATCCGGGCGGCGTCGTCGAGGGAGAGGGCGCCCGCCACGTACGCGGCGGCGATCTCGCCCTGGGAGTGGCCGACGACGGCGTCCGGTTCGACGCCGTACGACTGCCAGAGAGCGGCCAGGGAGACCATCACGGCGAACAGGACGGGCTGGACGACATCGATGCGCTGCAGGCTCGGTGCGTCCGGCTCGCCCCGGACGACGGCCGACAGCGACCAGTCCAGGTGGGGTGCGAGGGCCTGCTCGCACTCCGCCATGCGGGCGGCGAACACGGGTGACTCGGTGAGGAGGGTGCGGGCCATGCTCTCCCACTGACCGCCCTGTCCGGGGAAGACGAACACCGTCTTGCCGTCGCCCGCGCCGGTGCGGCCCACGACGGTTTCGGGGGTGCTGCCGCCGGCGGCCACGGCGGCGAGGCCGCGCCGGAAGCCCTCCGCGTCGTCGGCGACGACCACGGCCCGGTGTTCGAAGGCGGAGCGGGTGGTCGCCAGGGAGTGGCCGACGTCGGCAGGGCGTATGTCCGGGTGCTCGGCGAACCATGCCGCGAGGCGGACGGCCTGGTCGCGCAGCGCGTCGGGGGTGCGGGCGGCCAGCGGCCACAGAACGGGGGCGCCGCTCGCGGCCGGGGCGGCTTCGGTCTCGGTCTCGGTCTCGACCGCCGGCGCCTGCTCGATCAGGACGTGGGCGTTGGTGCCGCTCATGCCGAACGCGGACACGCCCGCGCGGCGCGGCGCCCCGGTGCCCGGCCAGTCGCGGGCCTCGGTGAGCAGCCGTACGGCGCCGGAGCTCCAGTCGACGTGCGGGGTGGGGGCGTCCACGTGCAGGGTCTGGGGCAGGACGCCGTGCCGGATCGCCATGACCATCTTGATGACGCCGGCCAGTCCGGCGGCCGCCTGGGTGTGGCCGATGTTCGACTTCACGGAGCCGAGCCACAACGGCCGTTCCACGGGGCGCTCCTGGCCGTAGGCGGCGAGCAGGGCGTCGGCCTCGATCGGGTCGCCGAGCCGGGTGCCGGTGCCGTGCGCCTCGACGACGTCGACGTCGGCGGGGGTCAGGCCCGCGTCTTGGAGGGCGGCCCGGATGACCCTTTGCTGGGAAGGCCCGTTGGGGGCGGTGAGGCCGTTGCTGGCGCCGTCCTGGTTGATGGCGCTGCCCCGCAGTACAGCGAGGACGGGCCGGCCGGCCGCCTGGGCGTCCCGCAGGCGCTCGACGAGGAGGACGGCGACGCCCTCGCCCCAGCCGGTGCCGTCGGCCGCCGCGGCGAAGGGCTTGCTGCGGCCGTTGGCGGCGAGGCCGCCCTGCCGGGCGATCTCGACGAACGCCCCGGGCAGGGCCATGACGTTGACGCCGCCGACGAGCGCCAGCGTGCACTCGTCGTTGCGCAGGGCGTGGGCCGCGAGGTGCAGGGCGACGAGGGAGGCGGAGCAGGCGGTGTCGACGGTGACGGAGGGGCCCTCCAGGCCCATGACGTACGACACCCGGCCGGACATGACGCTGACCGCGTTGCCGGTCATCAGGAAGCCCCGGACCGCCTCGGGCGCGCCGTCGGCCAGGGACATGTAGCCCTGGTCGATGGAGGCGGCGAACACGCCGGTGCGGCTGCCGCGCAGCGAGAGGGGGTCGATGCCGGCCCGCTCGACCGCCTCCCAGCAGGACTGCAGCATCAGGCGCTGCTGGGGGTCCATGGCGAGGGCCTCGCGCGGTGAGATCCCGAAGAAGTCGGGGTCGAAGCCGGCCGGGTCGTCGAGGAACGCGCCCTGGACGGGTACTCCGGAGGAGGCCAGCGCGCCGACCTCCCAGCCCCGGTCCGCCGGCATCCCGCCGATGGTGTCGCGGCCGGCGGCGACGAGCTCCCACAGGTCTTCGGGGCTGCGCACCCCGCCGGGGAAGTGGCAGCTCATCGCGGTGATCGCGATGGGCTCATGGTGTCGTTCCTCGGCCTCGCGCAGCCGCCTGCGGGTCTGCTGGAGGTCGATGGTGACGCGGTTGAGGTAGTCGCGCAGACGCTGCTCGTTGTTCTCGTTGTGCTCGCTCACTGGGCATCCTCGCCTTCTGGAAGCAGTGGTACGTGGATCCGGGGCGTCACGAGATGCCCAGCTGGTTGTCGATGAGGTGGAAGATCTCGTCGTCCGTGGCGGACTCGATGTTCGCGGCGGTGACCTCGCCGTCGGTCCCGCCGTCCGGGGCGGAGGCCTCCAGAGCGGTGAGGGCCTCGCGCAGGCGCCGGGTCAGCAGGTCGCGCTCGGGGGCCTGGGGGGACAGCCCCGCGAGGCGTTCGAGGAACCGGTCGAGTTCGGCCGGCGACGCGGCCGTCCGGGCCGGGCGGGTGCGCTCGCCGACGGCCGTGCCGATGAACCGGGCCAGCGCCTCGGGGGTGGGGTGGTCGAAGACCAGTCCGGCGGGCAGCCGCACGCCGGTCGCGGCGGAGAGCCGGTTGCGCAGTTCGACGCCGGTGAGGGAGTCGAAGCCGAGGTCCTTGAAGGGGCGGCCCTGCTGGACCCGTTCGGCCGAGGTGTGGCCGAGGACGGCCGCGGCGTGACTGCGCACGAGGTCGAGGAGGGCCCGGTGGGCGTCCGCCTCGGACAGCCCGCTCAGCCGCGTCATGAGGTCGTCGGCGGCCCGGCCCGCGGCCGCTTCGGTGGCGGCGCGTCGGCGCGGGGCGCGGACCAGGCCCGCCAGCAGCGGCGGGATCTCCTGGCCGCCCGTGCGCAGCGCGGCCGTGTCGAGCCGGGCGGCCAGCAGGTAGTCGTGGTCGCAGGCGAGGGCGCGGTCGAAGAGGTCGAGGCCCTCGGCGGAGGCGAGTGGTGTGACGCCGCCGCGGTTCATCCTGCTGAGGTCGGCGTCGCCCAGGTGCCGGGTCATGCCCGTGCGCTCCTCCCACATGCCCCAGGCGATCGACAGCCCCGGCAGGCCCTCGGCGCGCCGCCGCCGGGCGAGTGCGTCCAGGGCGGCGTTGGCGGCGGCGTAGTTGGCCTGCCCCGCCCCGCCGAAGAGGGCGGCGCCGGAGGAGAAGAGCACGAAGGCGGCCAGGTCGGTGTCCCGGGTCAGGTCGTGCAGGGCGAACGCCGCGTCGGTCTTGGGGCGCAGCACCTTGTCGAGGTGTTCGGGGGTGAGGGAGTCGACCAGGGCGTCGTCGAGGACGCCGGCGGCGTGCACGACGGCGGTGAGCGGGGCGGTGACCTCGGCGAGGGCGGCGGCGAGGCCGTCGCGGTCGGCGGCGTCGCAGGCGGCGATCCGCACCTCGGCGCCGAGGCCCGCGAGTTCGTCGCGCAGCTCGGCGGCGCCCGGCGCGTCGAGGCCGCTGCGGCTGGTCAGCAGCAGATGCCGCATGCCGTGCTCGGTGACGAGATGCCGGGCGACGAGACGGCCGAGCGTGCCGGTGCCGCCGGTGATGAGGACGGTGCCGTCCGGGTCGGGGGTGCCGGGCAGCAGCAGGACGTTCTTGCCGGTGTGCCGGGCCTGGCTCACGTGCCGGAATGCCTCGGGGGCCCGGCGTACGTCCCAGCAGGTGAGCGGCAGCGGGGTGAGGGATCCGTCGTCGAACAGGGCGACGAGGTGCCGCAGCAGCTCGCCGATCCGTTCCGGGCCGGCCTCGGCGAGGTCGTACGCCTGGTAGCGGACCCCGGGATGGGCGGCGGCCACGGCGTCCGGGTCGCGGATGTCGGTCTTGCCCATCTCCAGGAACCGTCCGCCGTGGGGCAGCAGGCGCAGTGACGCGTCCACGAACTCCCGGGCCAGACAGTCCAGGACGAGGTCGGCGCCCCGCCCGTCGGTGGCGGTCAGGAAGCGGGAGGCGAAGTCCAGGGTGCGGGAGGAGGCGATGTGCTCGTCGTCGAGGCCGAGCGCACGCAGGGTGTCCCACTTTCCGGGGCTCGCCGTGCCGTACACCTCGGCCCCGGCGTGCCGGGCGAGTTGCACGGCCGCCATGCCGACACCGCCGGCGGCGGAGTGAACGACGACCTTCTCCCCCGCCCGCAGACCGCCGAGGTCGAACAGCCCGTAGTGGGCGGTGAGGAAGGCGACGGGTACGGCTGCGGCCCGGGCGAAGGACCAGCCGGCGGGCATCGGGGCGACGGTGCGGCAATCCGCCACGGCGACCGGACCGAAGGCGGCGCCGAAGATGCCGAACACACGGTCGCCGGGGGCGAGGTCGCTCACCCCGGGCCCGGTCTCCAGGACCACCCCGGCACCTTCGCTGCCCAGGACGCGCTGGTCGGGGACGAGGCCGAGACTGATGGCGACGTCCCGGAAGTTGAGGCCGGCGGCGCGGACGGCGATCCGCACCTCGCCCTCGGCCAGCGGGGCGTGGGCGTGCGGGGCGGGCAGCAGGGCGAGGCCGTCGAGACTGCCGTCGCCGGTGACAGCCAGGTGCCAGGCAGCGGCGTCGGCCGGTGGTGCGAGGGCGGTGTCCCGGTCGGCACGGGCGAGCCTCGGCGCAAGCACCGTCCCGTCGCGCAGCGCGAACTGGGTCTCTCCGGTGGCGAGCGCCCGGGGCAGGGCGTCCTCAGAGGCGGTGGTGCCGTCCACGTCCACCAGCACGAAACGGTCCGGGTGTTCGGTCTGGGCGGCGCGTACGAGTCCCCACACCGCCGCCTGCGCCGGGTGGGGCGCGGGGGTGCCGAGGGCGGTGGAGACGGCGTGGCGGGTGACGACCACGAGGCGGGCCTCAGCGAGGGCGGGCTCGGTGACCCAGCGGGTGACGACGTCCAGCGCCTGGCCTGTGAGCGTACGCACGGCCCCGGCCCCGGACTCGGACTCGGACTCGGACTCGGTGGGACAGGACCACACGACCAGTGCGGGCACCTCGTCGGCGCCGTCCGCGAGGCGCGCGAGGAAGGTGTCGTCGAGCACCGCCGGATCCGCGGCCTCGGGCCCGTCGACGGGGACCGGTGTCCACTCCAGCCGGTACAGCCCGTCCCGGCCGGCGGCGGGCGCAAGCGCACCCGGGGTCAGCGGGCGCAGAAGCAGCGAATCGGCGGACAGGACGGGCTCTCCCGCCGGGTCCCAGGCGTCGAGGGTGACCGCGTCGGGCCCCGCGGGTCCGATCCGGATGCGCAGCGCGGCGGCGCCGGCGGCGTGCACCTCGACGCCGGACCAGGAGAACGGCAGTCGGGCCTGCCCGTCCTGCCCGGCGAGCAGCGCGGAGGCCTGGAGGGCGCCGTCGAGGAGGGCGGGGTGCACCAGGTAGCGGGCGGCGTCGGACTGCTGGTCGAGGGCGATCTCGGCGTAGACGTCGGTGCCGTGGCGCCAGGCGGCGCGCAGGCCGCGGAAGGCCGGGCCGTAGGCGTACCCGGCCTCGGCGAATCGGTCGTAGACGCCCGTCAGGTCCACTGGTTCGGCTCCCGGCGGCGGCCAGGCCGCGGGCGCGGCCGGAGCAGCCGTACGGTCGCCCGGGGCGAGGATGCCGGTGGCGTGCGGGGTCCATTCGGCGCCCGGGTCGCCTTCGGGCCGGGCGTACAGGCCGAAGGTCCGGCTGCCGTCGTCCTCGGCGGGCCCGACGCGCAGTTGCAGGTGGACGCCGTCACGCTCGGGCAGGACCAGCGGTGTCTGCAGGGTGAGTTCGTCGACGACGGCGCCGGCGGCCTCGTCGGCGGCACGCAGGGCGAGTTCCAGGAACGCGGTGCCGGGCAGCAGGTTCAGTCCGGAGACGACGTGGTCCGCGAGCCACGGCTGGGTGCGGGCCGAGAGCCGTCCGGTGAGGAGGTGTTCGCCGGAGTGGGCGAGGTCGACGGACGCGCCCAGCAGCGGATGGTCGGTGGCGCCGAGTCCGGCGGTGGCCACGTCACCGGTACGGACGGGCACGTCCAGCCAGTAGCGGGTGCGCTGGAAGGCGTAGGTGGGCAGGTCGGCGGCCGGGGTGCCGCTGCCGGGGAGGGCGGCTGCCCAGTCGACGGGCACGCCCCGGACGTGGGCCTCGCCGAGCGACAGCAGCAGCCGTTCGATTCCACCGTCGTCGCGGCGCAGCGACCCGACGACGAGGCCGCCCTCTGCCTCGTCCAGTGCTTCCTGGACGGCGGCGGTGAGTACGGGGTGCGGGCTGGTCTCCACGAACGTGGTGAACCCGGACTCGGCGAGCGCCTGGACGGCCGGTGCGAACCGGACGGTGCCGCGCAGGTTGCGGAACCAGTAGTCGGCGTCGAGTTCGGGGCCTTCGAGCCAGCCGGCTTCCAGGGTGGAGTACATGCGGACACGGGCCGGTGCGGGACGCAACCCGGACAGTGCGTCGTGGAGTTGGGCGCGCAAGGGGTCCATCTCGGCGGAGTGGGAGGCGTAGTCGACCTCGATCCGCCGGGCGCGGACGCCGTCGGCCTCGCACACGTCGAGGAGTTCGGCCAGGGCGGCCGCCTCGCCCGCGACCACGGTGGAGCGCGGGCCGTTGACGGCGGCGACGGACAGCCGCTCGCCCCAGCGCGCCAGCAGCTCGGCCGCGCGGTCGGCGGGCAGCGCCACGGACGCCATGCCGCCGCGGCCGGCGACGGCCCGCAGCAGCCTGCTGCGCAGGGCGACGACCTTGGCGCCGTCCTGAAGGGAGAGCGCCCCGGCCACCACGGCGGCGGCGATCTCGCCCTGGCTGTGTCCGAGCACCGCGTCCGGCTCGACGCCGTACGCCCGCCAGGCCGCGGCGAGGGAGACCATGACGGCGAACAGGGCGGGCTGGACGACGTCGACGCGCTCCAAGTCGGCCGCGCTGCCGAGGACTTCGGTCAGCGACCAGTCGACGTGCGGGGCGAGGGCCGCCTGGCAGTCGGCGAGGGCAGAGGCGAACTCGGGGCAGGTGTCGAGGAGTTCGAGCGCCATGCCGGTCCACTGTGCGCCTTGGCCGGGGAAGACGAAGACGGTACGCCCGACGGGTCCCGCGGCGCCCTGGGCCGTGCGGGGCCAGGGGTTGTCGTCGGCCAGGGCGCGCAGTCCGGCGGTGAGTTGCTCGCGGTCGCCGACGAGGACGGCCCGGTGCTCGTGCCGTGTGCGGCCGGTGGCGAGGGTGCGGCCGACGGCCGCGAGGTCGGCCTCCGGGTGGCTCTCGGCGTAGGCGGCGAGGAGTCCTGCCTGGGCGCGGAGGGCTTCGGGGGTGCGGCCCGAGACGGTCCAGGGGACGGGCGGCCCGTCCTGGCCCGTCTCGGCGGGGAGTTCGGGATCGGGGGACTGCTCCAGCACGAGGTGGGCGTTGGTGCCGCTCATGCCGAACGAGGAGACGGCTGCGCGGCGGGGCCGACCGGAGTCGACGGGCCATTCGCGGGCCTCGGTCAGCAGCTCCACCGCGCCCGCCGACCAGTCGACCTGTGACGACGGCGCGTCCAGATGCAGGGTCTTCGGGAGCAGCCCGTGCCGCAACGCCTGGACCATTTTGATCACGCCGCCCACTCCGGCAGCGGCCGAGGTGTGCCCGATGTTCGACTTCAACGACCCGAGGTACAGGGGCTGTTCGCGGTCCCGTCCGTAGGTGGCGAGCAGCGCCTGCGCCTCGATCGGGTCGCCCAGCCGCGTCCCCGTACCGTGTCCCTCGACGACGTCCACGTCCTCCGGGGACAACCGGGCGTCGGCCAACGCCGCCCGGATGACCCGCTGTTGGGCCGGGCCGCTGGGCGCCGTCAGCCCGTTGCTCGCCCCGTCCTGGTTCACCGCCGACCCGCGCACCACCGCCAGCACCCGGCGCCCGGCTGCCCGTGCGTCCGACAGCCGCTCCAGTACGACGACGCCGACGCCCTCGCCGAAGCCCGTGCCGTCGGCGGCGTCGGCGAAGGCCTTGCAGCGGCCGTCGGAGGCCAGGCCGCGCTGCCGGCTGAACTCCACGAACAGCTCGGGGCTGTTCATGACGGTGACACCGCCCGCCAGCGCGAGGGTGCACTCGCCGGACCTGAGGGCCCGTACCGCCAGATGCAGGGCGACCAACGAGGACGAGCACGCCGTGTCCACCGTCACCGCCGGGCCCTCCAGACCGAGGGTGTAGGAGATCCGGCCGGACAGGACGCTGCCCGAGTTGCCGGCGCCCAGGAAGCCCTCGACCTCCTCGGGGATGTGGGGCAGCAGCCGGGCCGCGTAGTCCTGGTGCATGACGCCGACGAACACGCCGGTCGGGGTGGCGCGCAGGGTGCTCGGGTCGATGCCCGCGCGCTCCAGCGCTTCCCAGGACGTCTCCAGCATCAGCCGCTGCTGCGGGTCCATGGCCAGCGCCTCGCGCGGCGAGATTCCGAAGAATCCCGCGTCGAACTCGCCTGCCGCGTCGAGGAATCCGCCTTCGCGCACGTACGACGTGCCGTGGCGTGCGCCGTCGGGGTCGTAGAGGGCGTCGAGATCCCAGCCGCGGTCGGCGGGGAAGGCGGCGATGCCGTCGGTGCCGGAGGCGACGAGGTCCCACAGGTCCTGTGGGGAGCGGACGCCTCCCGGGTAGCGGCAGCCCATGGCGACGACGGCGATGAGGTCGTCGTCGTCCGTCGCGGCCCGGGGCGCGAGGACGGTGGGCGCCTCGGCCGTGCCGGTCAGCTCCTCGTCGAGGTGGGCGGCGAGCGCCTCGGGGTTGGGGTGGTCGAAGACCAGGGTGGCGGGCAGCCGCAGTCCGGTGGCGGTGCCGAGCCGGTTGCGCAGCTGGACGGCGGCCAGCGAGTCGAAGCCGAGGTCGCGGAAGGCGCGTCCGGCCTCGACGGCCTGCCCGGAGGCGTGGCCGAGGACGGCGGCGACCTGTTCGCGCACCAGGTCCAGCAGTTCGCGCCGGCGCCCGGGGCCGTCCAGCGCGGCGAGCCGACGGCTCAGCGCCGGCCTGTCGTCGCGGGGGCCGTCGGTGGCGGCCTGCGGGCGGGCCGGGGTGCGGACCAGGCCGTGCAGCAGCCGGGGCAGGGGGTCGGCGGCGGTCCGGCCGCGCAGGGCGGCGGTGTCCAGACGCAGCGCGACCAGGTGCGGCGCGTCCAGGGTGAGCGCGCTGTCGAGCAGCGCCAGGCCCTCGTCGACGGTGAGGGGGCGCATGCCGGAGCGGGCGATACGGCGGACCTCCTCGTCGCCGAGGTGGCCGGTCATGGCGCTGCGCTGCTCCCACAGGGTCCAGGAGATCGACTGCCCGGCCAGACCGCGGGCGCGCCGGTGGTGGGCGAGGGCGTCGAGGAAGGCGTTGGCGGCGGCGTAGTTGCCCTGCCCGGGGCCGCCGAACGTGCCGGCCGCGGAGGAGAAGAGCACGAACGCGGCGAGGTCGTGGCCCTCGGTGAGGCGGTGCAGGGCGAGCGCCGCGTCGGTCTTCGGCCGCAGCACGGCGTCGACGCGGTCGGGCGTGAGGGATTCGATCACGCCGTCGTCGAGGACTCCGGCCGCATGGATCACGGCTGTCAGCGGGTGGTCCGCGGATACGTCCGCCAGCAGGTCGGCCAGTTGTCCGGGGTCGGCCGCGTCGCAGGCGGCGATGCGCGTATCGGCGCCGAGGGCGGCGAGTTCGTCGCGCAGTTCCGCGGCGCCGGGGGCGTCGGGGCCGCTGCGGCCGGCGAGCAGCAGGTGCCGTACTCCATGGTGGCGTACCAGATGGCGGGCGACGTGCCCGCCGAGGAGGCCGGTGCCGCCCGTGATCAGCACGGTGCCGTCGGGGTCCAGGGCGGGCGCCCGGTCGTCGTCCCGTGCCGGGGTCCGGGCCAGGCGCGGTGCCAGCCAGCGGCCGTCCCGCAGCGCCAGCTGCGGTTCGTCACAGGCTTCCAGTACGGCGACCAGGGCGGCCGGGTCGGTGTCGTCCCGGTCGGTGTCCACGAGGTGGAAGCGGCCGGGGTGTTCGGACTGGGCGGAGCGGACCAGTCCCCAGACGGCGCTCAGCGGCAGGTCCGTGAGGTCGTCGTCCGCCTGCGCGGCCACGGCTGACCGGGTGATCAGCACCAGCCGGGAGCCGGCCCGGCGGTCGTCTGCGAGCCACTCCTGAAGCAGGGCGAGCGCGTCGTGGACGGCGCGGTGGGTGTCGTCGGCGGGGGCGAGTTCGGCCAGGACGAAGTCCGCGTCCCGGGACTCGTCGAGGCGTGCCCAGCGGGCGCGGGCCGGTCCGGTCGCCGGGGCGAGGGGCGTCCAGTCCAGGCGGAAGAGCGCGTCGTGTTGGCGTGCCGGGCCGCGCAGTGCGTCGGGGGCGGCCGGGCGCAGGCCGAGGGAGGCCACGGACAGGACGGGCTGTCCGGCCGGGTCGTAGGCGGACAGCGCCATGCTGTCCTGGCCCGTCGGGGTGATCCGCAGGCGCAGGCGGGTCGCGCCCTGGGCATGCAGGGCGGCCCCGGTCCAGGTGAACGGCATCCGGCCGCCGCCCTCGCCGACCAGGCCGGTGGTGTGCAGGGCACTGTCCAGCAGGGCGGGATGGAGTCCGAAGCGGCCGGCGTCGCTGTGCCGGTCGTCCGGGAGGCTCGCCTCGGCGAAGTACTCCTCCCCCAGGCGCCATACGGCGTTCAGGCCCTGGAAGGCCGGTCCGTAGGCGAAGCCGCCGACCGCGAACCGCTCGTAGATCCCGGTGATGTCGACCGGTTGGGCGCCGGGCGGCGGCCAGTGCGTGAGCGGCTCGGTCGGCGCGGCGGGGGCGGTGGACAGGACGCCGGTGGCGTGCGGGGTCCAGTCGTCGGCGTCGGTGTCGTCGGGCCGGGAGTGGACGGTCAGCGGGCGGCGGCCCTCGTCGTCCGGTGCGCCGACGGTCAGTTGGAGGGCCACTCCGCCGGTCTGCGGCAGGCGCAGCGGGGCGTGCAGGGTGAGTTCCTCGACCTGGCCGCAGCCCACCTGGTCGGCGGCGGCGACGGCGAGTTCGAGGAAGGCGGTGCCGGGCAGCAGGGCGCTCTCCCCCACCGTGTGGTCGGCGAGCCAGGGGTGGGTGCGGGTGGACAGGCGTCCGGTGAGCACCTGGCCGGTGCCGTCGGCGAGGGAGACGACGGCGCCGAGCAGCGGGTGGTCGGCGGCGGCGAGGCCGGCGGAGGTCATGTCGCCCTGGGGCGCCGAGGTGTCCTCCAGCCAGTACCGGCGGCGCTGGAAGGGGTAGGTGGGCAGGTCTACGCGTGCGGGGGCCGGGCCGGTGTGGGCCGCGGTCCAGTCGACGGCCGTACCGGCCGCGTAGAGCTCGCCTGCCGCGGCGAGGAACCGGTCCCGGCCGCCGTCGTCCCGGCGCAGGGTGCCGGTGACGACGGTGTCGTCGGCGTCGGCCGCGCGGGCCGTGTCCTCCATCGGGAGGGTGAGCACCGGGTGGGGGCTGATCTCCAGCAGGATGCGGTGGCCCGCGGCCAGCAGTCCCCGGGTGGCGCGTTCGAACTCCACCGTGGTGCGCAGGTTGCGGTACCAGTAGTCGGCGGTCAGCAGTTCCCCGTCGACCGGCTCGCCGGTGACGGTGGAGTGGAAGGGGATGTCGGCCGTGCGGGGGTGGATGTCTTTCAGCAGGCGGAGCACCTCGTCGCGGATGCGTTCGACGTGCGGGCCGTGCGAGGCGTAGTCGACGGGGATGCGCCGCACGCGCAGGTCCCGTGCGGTGAGGTCGGCGAGGAAGGCGTCCAGGGCGGCCTCGTCCCCGCAGACCACTGCCGAGGAGGGCCCGTTGACGGCGGCGAGGGACAGTCCGTCGCCGCGGTCCGCGAGGAGCGCGCGCACCTCGTCCGCCGGGAGGGGGACGGAAGCCATGCCGCCCTGTCCGGCGAGCGTCCGAAGCGCGCGGCTGCGCAGCGCGACCACGGCGGCGCCGTCCTCAAGGGACAGGGCCCCGGCGACGACGGCGGCGGCGATCTCGCCCTGGCTGTGTCCGGCGACGGCGGCCGGTTCGACGCCGTAGGAGCGCCAGAGCGCGGCGAGGGACACCATCACGGCGAACAGGGCGGGCTGGACGACGTCCACCCGGTCGAGACCGGGTGCGCCCGGCGTGCCGCGGATCACCTCGTCGAGCGAGAAGTCGACGTGCGGCGCGAGGGCGTCGGCGCAGGCGGCGAAGCGATCGCGGAAGACGGGCTCGGTGTCGAGGAGGGCCCTCGCCATGCCGGCCCACTGAGAGCCCTGGCCGGGAAAGACGAAGGCGATGTCGCCGCCGGTGCCGGGCTGCGAACGGTGCTCCTCGGCAAGGGCGTTCAGGGTCTCGACGGCCGTGTCGCGGTGGGCGGCGACGACGAGGGCACGGTGCTCCAGCGCGGCCCGCCCGGTGGCCAGGGCGTGGCTCACGGCGGTGAGGGGCTGCTCGGGATGGGCCGCCAGGTGGGCGGCGAGCTGCCGGGCCTGGGCGCGCAGTCCGTCGCCGCTGCGCGCGGAGACGGGCAGGGGCACCGGGAGGCCGGTGTTGGGGGCGGGCGTGCCCGGGTCCGCCAGTTCCTCCTGTTCGTCGCCCTGTTCGAGGATGACGTGCCCGTTGGTGCCGCTGATGCCGAAGGAGGAGACGGCGGCGCGGCGTGGGGCTCCCGTCCGCGGCCAGGGTGCGGCCTCGGTGACCAGGCGGACGGCGCCGGAGGACCAGTCGACGGCCTGGGTGGGCCGCTCGGCGTGCAGGGTGGGCGGTACGGTGCCGTGCCGCATGGCCATGACCATCTTGATGATCCCGCCCACGCCGGCGGCGGCCTGGGTGTGGCCCATGTTGGACTTCAACGAGCCGAGCAGCAGCGGCCGTTCACGCTCGCGTCCGTAGGTGGCGAGCAGCGCCTGGGCCTCGATGGGGTCGCCCAGCGGGGTGCCGGTGCCGTGCGCCTCGACGACGTCGACCTCGGCCGGGGCCAGCCGCGCGTCGGCGAGGGCGCGCCGGATGACCCGCTGCTGGGCGGGTCCGTTGGGGGCGGTCAGTCGGCTGCTGGCGCCGTCCTGGTTGACGGCGGTGCCGCGGACGACGGCCAGCACCGGGTGGCCGTTGTGGCGGGCGTCGGAGAGGCGTTCGAGCAGGAGCATGCCGACGCCCTCGCCCCAGCCGGTGCCGTCGGCCTCGGCGCTGAAGGACTTGCTGCGTCCGTCGGCGGCGAGTCCGCCCTGCCGGCTCATCTCCACGAACGGCACCGGCGTCGACATCACCATCGCGCCGCCCGCCAGGGCCAGACCGCACTCCTGCCGGCGCAGCGACTGGCAGGCGAGGTGCAGGGCGACCAGGGAGGACGAGCAGGCGGTGTCGACGGTGACGGCGGGGCCCTGAAGGCCGAAGGTGTAGGCGAGGCGCCCGGAGGCGACGCTGTCGGAGGTGCCGTTGCCGATGTATCCCTGGATGTCGTCCGGCACGTGGCGCAGGCGCAGGGCGTAGTCCTGGTACATGACGCCGACGAACACGCCGGTGTCGCTGCCGCGCAGCCCGCCCGGGTCGACGCCGGCCCGTTCGAACGCCTCCCAGGTGGTCTCCAGCAGCAGCCGCTGCTGCGGATCCATCGCCAGGGCCTCGCGCGGGGAGATGCCGAAGAAGGCGGGGTCGAAGTCGGCAGCGCCGGTGAGGAAGCCGCCCTCGGCGGCGTAGGTGGTCCCCGGGCGCTCGCGGGTGGGGTCGTACAGCCCGGAGACGTCCCAGCCGCGGTCCTCGGGGAATCCGGCGACGGCGTCGGTGCCGGTGGCCACCAGGTTCCACAGGTCCTCGGGTGAGGCGACCCGGCCCGGGTAGCGACAGGCCATGCCGACGACGGCGACGGGCTCGTGCTGCCGGGCCTCGACCTCTTCCAGCTGCCGCCGGGTGCTGTGCATGTCGGCGGCGACCCGTTTGAGGTACGCGCGGAGCTTGTCGTCGTTCACCGTGCCGTCCGTCACTGGGCACCGTCCTTCGAGCGGGGGGCGTGGGGTCGCGGGGTCGCGGATGCGGGTCGGCCGGTCACGACGTGCCCAGCTCGTTGTCGATGAAGTCGAAGAGGTCGTCGTCGCTGGCCAGGTCGAGACGGTCCTCGGCCGTCTCGCCGGCCGTCGGGCGCAGGCTGCTGAGCAGGGTCTGGAGCCGGGCGAGCAGTTCCGCACTCGGCTCCGCGCCGGCGAGGGCCGCCTCCAGCTGGCCCAGTTCGGCCAGGCCTGTGGTGAAGCCCGTGGCGGCCTCGGGTGTCTCGGGGAGGAGTTCGGTGGCGAGGTGGGCCGCGATGGCCGCCGAGGTCGGGTGGTCGAAGAGCAGGGTGGCCGGGAGCCGCAGCCCGCAGGCCGCGCCGAGCCGGTTGCGCAGTTCGACGGCGGTGAGCGAGTCGAAGCCCAGGTCCAGCAGGCCTCGTTCGGCGTCCACGGAGCCGGGCCCGGAGTGTCCGAGGACGGTGGCGGCGTGGGTGCGTACCAGGTCCAGCAGGGTCCGGGTCCGCTGGGCCTCGGTCTGACCGGCGAGGGTGCGGCGCAGTGCGTCCGCCGCCTCGGGAGCGGCCGTCTCGCCGGTGGCGGCGGTGCGGCGGGCGGGTGCGCGGACGAGTCCGCGCAGCAGGGCCGGTACGCCGCCGGGGCCGGACCGGTCGGCGAGTGCGGCGGTGTCCAGGCGCAGGGGCAGCAGCGCGGGCTCACCTGTGGCGAGCGCGGCGTCGAACAGGCGGGCGCCCTCGTCGGGCGGGAAGGCGAGGATGCCGCCGCGGGCGATGCGCCGGAAGTCCGCCTCGTCCAGGCCGCCGCTCATGCCGCCCTTGTTGGCCCACAGGCCCCAGGCCAGCGATGCGGCGGGCAGTCCGAGCGAGCGCCGGTGCTGGGCGAGGGCGTCCAGGTAGGCGTTGGCCGCGGCGTAGTTGCCCTGCCCCATGCCGCCGAAGACACCGGCGATGGAGGAGAACAGCACGAAGGCCGACAGCTCGGCGTCCGCGGTCAGTTCGTGCAGGTTCCAGGCGGCGTCCGCCTTGGGCCGCAGCGCGGTGTCGAGCTGCTGCTGGGTCATCGCGTCGACGACACCGTCAGCGATCACGCCCGCCGCGTGGACGACCGCGGTCAGGGGCCGGTCGCCGGGGATGCGGGCCAGCAGCGCCGCGAGCGCGTCGCGGTCGGCGGCGTCGCAGGCCACGACCTCGGCCTCGGCTCCCCGTTCCGCCAGGTCGGCGACGAGTTCGACGGCGCCGGCGGCCGCCGGTCCGCGTCGGCTGGTGAGCAGCAGGTGCCGTACGCCGTGCTCGGTGGCGAGGTGACGGGCGATCACGGCGCCGATGGCTCCGGTGCCGCCGGTGATCAGGACCGTGCCGGGGCGGCCGAGGTCCGGGGCGGGGTCGCCGTCTCCGGTGTCGGGGACGTGTGCGAGCCGGGCCAGGTGCACCTGGCCGTCCCGCAGCGCCAGTTGGGGTTCGCCCGTGGCGACCGCGGCGGTGAGCGCCGTGTCGGAGGCTTCGGTGCCGTCGAGGTCGACGAGGACGAACCGGCCCGGGTTCTCGGTCTGGGCGGAGCGCACCAGGCCCCAGACGGCGGCCTGGACGGGGTCCGGCGCGTCGTCGCCGGGGCCGGTGACGACCGCGTGTCGGGTGAGCAGGACGAGGGCGGCGCCGCTCAGCGCCTCCTCGGCGAGCCATTCCTGGACCAGGGCGAGGGTGCGCCCGGTGACCTGGCGCACGGCCTCGGCCTGGCCCACGCCTGCTGCCGGGACCGGGGCGGCCACGAGGACGAACCCGGGCCGTACGGCCCCGTCGGAGACCTCCCGGGCGAGCCCGGCCAGGCCCGCGGCGGTACGGGTGATGCCATGGGCGGGTTCCTGCGCGACGAGTGCCCAGCCGTCGTCGGGGGCGACCGGTGCCGGCGCGGGCGCCGTCGGCCACTCGACCCGGTACAGGTCGTCGTGGTGGCCGGGGCGGACGGCGGCCACCTGGTCGGGCGCGACCGGACGCAGGCGCAGGGAGCCGACGTCGGCTACCGGGCGCCCGGTGGGGTCGGTGACCAGGACGGCCATCGCGTCGCGGCCCGCGGGGCGCAGCCGGATGCGCAAGGCGGTGGCGCCCGTGGCGTGCAGACGCACTTCGTTGAAGGAGAACGGCAGCCAGCCCTGGTCGGTGCCGTCGAGGACACCGAAGGCGAGCGCGTGCAGGGCGCTGTCCAGCAGGGCGGGGTGCAGTCCGAAGCGGGCCGCGTCGGCCCCGGTGCCGGACGGGAGTTCCGCCTCGGCGTACACCTCGTCGCCCGCGCGCCACACCGACCGCAGCCCCTGGAAGGCGGGGCCGTAGCCGAAGCCGTCCTCGGCGGACTGTTCGTACAGCCCGTCCAGGGCGACGGGTTCGGCGCCCAGCGGCGGCCACTCGGTGAGGGGCTCGGATGGGGCGGCGGAAGCGGTGGAGAGCAGGCCGCCCGCGCGCCGGACCCAGGGTCCGTCGGCCTGCCGGGAGTGCACCGAGAACGGGCGGGCGCCCGAGGCGTCGGGCGCGCCGACGGTGATCTGGAGGGTCACCGCGCCCCGCTCGGGCAGCACCAGCGGGGCCTGCAGGACGAGTTCGTCGACCTGGTCGCAGCCGGCCTCGTCGCCGGCCCGCAGGGCGAGTTCGAGCAGGGCGGTGGCGGGGACGAGGACGGTGCCGTAGATCCGGTGGTCGCCCAGCCAGGGGTGGGTGTGCAGCGAGATCCGGCTGGTGAACAGGTACCCGTCCGAGTCGGCGAGCGGGACGGCCGCGCCCAGCAGCGGGTGGTCGGCCGACTGGAGGCCGAGGGCGGTCGCACCGCCTGCCGGGGCGGTGGCCTCCAGCCAGTAACGCTCGCGCTGGAAGGCGTACGTGGGCAGGTCGGCCCGCCGCGCGTCGGTGCCGCGGAACACGGCCGGCCAGTCCACGGCCGTACCCCGCACACTGAGGTGACCGAGAGCGGCGGTGACGGCGTGGTCGTCGGGGCGGTCCTTGCGCAACAGGGGCACCAGGGGTCCGGCCGCGGTCGGGTCGGCAGGCTCGGGAAGGCAGTCGCGGCCCATGGCGCTGAGCGAGCCGTCCGGGCCGAGTTCGAGGTACGTCACGGCGCCCTCGGCGGCGAGGGTGCGCATGCCGTCGTGGAAGCGGACCGTCTCGCGTACGTGCCGTACCCAGTACTCGGGCGACGTCAGCTGCTGGGTGGTGGCCAGGGTGCCGGTGACGTCGGAGACGATCGGCACGGTGGGCGGCCGCAGGTCGAGCGAGTCCACGACCTGGCGGAACTCGTCGAGCATGTCGTCCATCAGCGGGGAGTGGAAGGCGTGGCTGACCGTCAGGCGCCGGGCCTTGCCGCCCGCCGCCTGCCAGCGCCCTGCGATGTCCGTGACGGCGTCCTCGGCACCGGAGACGACGACGGAGGCGGGGCCGTTGACCGCGGCCAGGGCCACCCGGTCCGCGTGGTCGGCGAGCAGCGGTTGCGCGTCCGCCTCGGAGGCGGTGAGCGCGACCATGGCACCGCCCTCGGGCAGGGCCTGCATGAGCCGTCCCCGGGCCGCGACCAGTGCGGCCGCGTCGCCCGCCGACAGGACGCCCGCCACGTGCGCGGCCGAGATCTCGCCGATGGAGTGGCCGAACAGCAGGTCGGGTTCGACCCCCCAGTGGGCGGCGAGCCGGAACAGGGCGACGTGCACGGCGAACAGGGCGGGCTGCGTGTACTCCGTCCGGTCCAGCAGCGCCGCGTCGGGGGACCCGGCAGGCGCGAACACGACGTCCCGCAGGGGCTTTTCGAGCAGCGGGTCGAGTACGGCGCACATCTCGTCGAAGGCGTCGGCGAAGACGGGTTGGCCGGCGTAGAGTCCGGCGGCCATGCCGGGTCGCTGGCTGCCCTGGCCGGAGAACAGGAACGCGGTCTTTCCGGTGACGGCCGTGCCGCGCAGTACACCGGCCCCGTCCGTCCCCTGCGCCAGGGCGCGCAGCGCGCCGGTGAGCGCGGGGCGGTTCTCGGCGACGAGCGCGGCCCGGTGTTCGAACGCACCGCGGGCGGTGGCCAGGGTGCGGGCGACGTCGGCGGTGGCGAGGCCGGGGTGGGCGTCGAGGTGGTCGAGGAGCCGCTCGGCCTGGGCGCGCAGGGCTTCGGGGCTGCGGGCCGACAGCAGCCAGGGCACGGCCGTGCCGTCGTCCTGTGTGCTCTCCCCTGCCTCCTCGGCCGGTTCGGCCGGCTCGGGGACGTGTTCCAGGATGGTGTGCGCGTTGGTGCCGCTGACACCGAACGACGAGACGGCGGCTCGGCGGGGGTGGCCGTTGTCCGGCCAAGGGGTGTCCTCGGTCAGCAGGGACACCGCGCCCGCCGACCAGTCGACGAACGGGGTCGGCGCGTCGACGTGGAGGGTGCGCGGCAGGACACCGTGCCGCATGGCGAGGACCATCTTCTGCAGGCCCGCGATACCTGCGGCGGCCTGGCTGTGGCCGATGTTGGACTTCAGCGAGCCGAGCAGCAGCGGCCGGTCGGCGGACCGCTCCTGTCCGTAGGTGGCGAGCAGGGCCTGCGCCTCGATCGGGTCGCCGAGCCGGGTGCCCGTGCCGTGCGCCTCCACCGCGTCCACCTCGGCGCCGGTCAGTCCGGCCGAGGCGAGCGCCTGGCGGATGACGCGTTGCTGGGAGGGGCCGTTGGGGGCGGTGAGGCCGTTGCTGGCGCCGTCCTGGTTGACGGCCGAGCCCCGTACGAGGGCCAGCACCGGGTGCCCGTTGCGGCGGGCGTCGGACAGCCGCTCCAACAGGACCAGGCCCGCGCCCTCGGCCCAGGCGGTGCCGTCGGCGGCGGCGGCGAACGGCTTGCAGCGGCCGTCCGCCGCGAGGCCGCGCTGCCTGCTGAACTCGATGAACGCGTCGGGCCTGGCCATCACCGTGACGCCGCCCGCGAGGGCCAGGGAGCACTCGCCGCCGCGCAGCGCCTGGGCGGCGAGGTGAACCGCGACGAGCGAGGACGAGCACGCCGTGTCGACGGTGACCGCGGGCCCCTCCAGGCCGAAGGTGTAGGCGACGCGTCCGGAGGCGACGCTGCCCGCGCTGCCGATGCCGAGATAGCCCTCGATCTCCTCCGTGGGCTGCTGGACGCGGGAGCCGTAGTCGCGATAGCTGGAGCCGACATAGACCCCGGAGCGGCTGCCCTTCAGCGACGTCGGGTCGATGCCGGCGCGTTCGAACGCCTCCCATGCCAGCTCCAGCAGCAGGCGCTGCTGCGGGTCGATGGCGAGGGTCTCGCGGGGCGAGATGCCGAAGAAGGCGGGGTCGAACCGGTCGGCGTCGTACAGGAACCCGCCCTCGCGGGCGTAGGTGCGGCCGACGGCCTCCGGGTCGGGGTCGTAGAGCTCCTCCAGGTCCCAGCCGCGGTCGGTGGGGAACGCGGAGATCGCGTCGGTGCCGAGGGACACGAGCCGCCACAGCTCCTCGGGCGTGGTGACGCCGCCCGGGAAGCGGCAGCTCATGGCGACGACGGCGATGGGGTCGTCGTCGGCAGGGACGGCTGCGGCAGCAGGGGTGCCGGGGGCGGCCGGCTCGGGCTCCGCGCCCCAGAGTTCGGTGCGGATGTGCTCGACGAGGGCGGTGACGGTCGGGTGGTCGAAGACGAGGGTCACCGACAGCCTGAGGCCGGTCGCCTCGGCGAGCCGGTTGCGCAGGTCGACGGCGGTCAGGGAGTCGAAGCCGAGGTCCTTGAAGACGCGGTCGGGCTCGATCGCACCGGGGTCCGGATAGCCGAGCACGGCGGCGACTTCGGTGCGGACGACGCGTTCGAGTGCGGTGAGCCGTTCGGCCGCGGGAAGGCCCGTCAGGGGGTTCGCGTCCGCGGCCGTGGAGTCGACGGCGACGGTGCGGGCGGCGGGCAGGTCGCGCAGCAGGGCGCTGGGGCGCAGCGCGGTGTAGGCGGGCAGGAAGCGTTCCCAGGCGAAGGCGCACAGCACCGGCCTGGTCTCGGCGTCGGACAGGGCCCGGCCGAGGGCGGTGAGCGCGAGCTCCGGCGGCATGGGCGGCAGGCCGTTGCGGACGAGTTGCTCGCTGGCGGCGCCCGCCGCGCTGTCCCCGGCCCACAGGCCCCAGGCGACGGAGGTGGCGGGCAGGCCCTGGGTGCGCCGCTGTTCGGCGAGGGCGTCGAGGAAGGCGTTGGCGGCGGCGTAGCTGCCCTGTCCGGTGCCGCCGAGGGTGCCGGCGAGCGAGGAGAACAGCACGAAGGCGGTCAGGTCCAGGTCCCGGGTGAGTTCGTCCAGGTTGAGAGCGGCATCCAGCTTGGGCCGCAGGACGGTGGCCGTCCGCTCGGGGGTGAGGGTGTCGAGGACGCCGTCGTCGAGGACGCCGGCGGTGTGCACGACGGCGGTGAGCGGGCGGTCGTCCGGGACGGCGGCGATCAGTGCGGCCAGGGCGTCACGGTCGGCGGCGTCGCAGGCCACGACCCGGGCCTCGGCGCCCAGTTCGGCGAGTTCCTGGACCAGGGCCGCGGCGCCGGGCGTGTCGGGGCCCCGCCGGCCGGCGAGCAGCAGGTGCCGGGTGCCGTCGGAGGCGAGCCGGCGGGCGAAGTGGGCGCCGAGCGCGCCGGTGCCGCCGGTGATGAGCACCGTGCCGGTGGGCGCCCAGGGCGTCGCCTCGGTCTGCGGCGCGGGGGGCGCCTGTTCGAGCCTGCGGCCGAAGGCGCCGGAGGCGCGGATGGCGATCTGGTCCTCGCCGTCGGCGCCCGCGAGGACGGCGGCCAGGCGGGCGCCGCTGCGGTCGTCGGGCTCGGCCGGCAGGTCGATGAGTCCGCCCCACCGCTCGGGGTACTCCACGCCCGCGACCGCGCCCAGTCCCCAGACGGTCGCCTGGAGCGGGCTGGTGAGGGCGTCGGAGCGGCCGACGGAGACCGCCCCGCTGGTCACGCACCACAGGGGCGCGGCGATCGTGGCGTCGCCGAGGGCCTGGAGCACGGAGGTGGTCAGGGCGAGTCCGGCCGGCAGCGACGTGCCGGAGGCGTACGGCTCCTGCGCCAGGGCGGCCAGTGACAACAGCCCGTCGGGGGCGCCGGATTCGTGCAGGCTGCGCAGGCGGGCGGTGAGCGTGTCACGGTCGGTCCCGTCGGGCGGGAGCTCCACGGTGACGGTGGTGGCACCGTGTCGGCCCAGTGTCCGCAGAACGCCCGCGGTCACGGGATGGTCCGCCGCCGTGCCGGGGACCAGGACCCACCAGGTTCCGGTCAGGGCCGGTGTGCCGGACGCCAGGGTGAGGGGCTTCCAGCCGACGCGGTGGCGCCAGCCGTCGATCGTGGTCCGGCTCCGACGGTCGCGCCACCAGTCGGCGAGCGCCGGCAGCACTCCGCTCAGGCCGGCGCGGGCGGCCTCGTCCGCCTCGGGCAGTCGCAGGGTGTCGGCCACGGCGGGCAGGTCCCGGCGTTCGACGGCGTCCCAGAAGGACGCGTCCACGGGCTCCCCGGTGTGCGCGGTGGTCGTGGCCGCGGTGGTTTCGAGCCAGTACCTCTGCTGTTGGAACGCATAGGTGGGCAGGTCGGCGTGACGGGCTCCGGTGCCCTCGAACGCGGGCCGCCAGTCGACGGAGACACCCCGGACGTGCGGCTCGGCGAGCGAGGTCAGGAAGCGGTCGAGGCCGCCCGCGCCGGTCTGCAGGGTGCCGGTGACGCAGCCCGTGCCGCCCGCCGCGTCCACGCTCTGCTGGAGCCAGACCGTGAGCATGGGGTGCGGGCTCGCCTCGACGAAGGTGTCGTACCCCGTGGTGATCAACGAGGTGACGGCCCGATGGAACTCGACCGGTTCGCGCAGGTTGCGGTACCAGTACCCGGCGTCGAGGGTCAGCGGGTCCACCGGGCCGCCGGTGACGGTGGAGCAGAAGGCGATGTCCGTCGGACGCGGGGTGACGTCGGCCAGGGCGTCGAGGATCTCGGTGCGCAGGGCGTCCACCTGGGGCGAGTGGCCGGCGAAGGTGACGCCCGGGATGCTCCAGCTGAGCACTCCGTCCTCGGCCAGCCGTTCGCCGATCTCCTCCAGTGCCCCGGGGTCGCCGGAGAGGGTCACGGACGTGGGCCCGTTGACGGCGGCGACGGCGACGCGGTCGCTGAAGTCGCTGATGCGCTCGCGCAGTTCGTCGGCCGCCAGCGCGGCGAACAGCATCGTGCCGTGCCCGACCAGCGGGGTCAGGGCGCGGCTGCGCAGGGCCACGACCTTCGCCGCGTCCTGAAGGGTCAGCGCCCCGGCGACACAGGCCGCGGCGATCTCGCCCTGGCTGTGGCCGACGACCGCGGCGGGTTCGATGCCGTAGGAGCGCCAGAGCGCGGCCAGCGACACCATCACGGAGAACAGCACGGGCTGGACCACGTCCACCCGCTCCAGCGGCGGACTGCCGAGTTCCTCGCGCAGTACGTCGGTCAGGGACCAGTCGACGTACGGGGCCAGGGCGCGTTCGCAGTCGGCGACGCTCTGGGCGAAGACGGGTGCGGTGTCGAGGAGTTCGGTGGCCATGGCGGACCACTGGGAGCCCTGTCCGGGGAAGACGAAGACGGTGCGGCCGGGTGCGGTGGCCGTGCCCCGGACCACGGCGGGGTGGGCCCGCCCGGCGGCGAGCGCGCCCAGGCCGTCGAGGAGGCCGTCGCGTTCGGTGCCGACGACGACGGCCCGGTGCTCGAATGCGGAGCGGCCGGTCGCCAGGGTCAGCCCGATGTCGGCCGGGCACAGTTCCGGCCGTTCGGTGGCGTGGGCGTACAACTGCTCCGCCTGGTCGCGCAGGGCCTGTTCGGTGCGGCCCGACAGGGTCCAGGCGATCGCGACGGGTGGTTGGCGGTCAGCGGGCCCGGCGGGTTCCTCGGCCTGCTCGACGATGACGTGTGCGTTGGTGCCGCTGAGGCCGAACGACGAGACTGCGGCGCGGCGCGGGTGTCCGTCCGCCTCCCAGGGCCTGGCCCGGGTCAGGAGTTCCACCGCGCCCGCCGACCAGTCGACGTCGGGTGTGGGTTCGTCGGCGTGCAGGGTGCGGGGCAGGACTCCGTGGCGCATCGCCTGGACCATCTTGATGATGCCGGCGACACCCGCGGCGGCCTGGCTGTGGCCGATGTTGGACTTCAGGGAGCCGAGCAGCAACGGCCGGTCGGCGGGCCGGTCCTGGCCGTAGGTGGCGAGCAGGGCCTGCGCCTCGATCGGGTCGCCGAGCCGGGTACCGGTGCCGTGCGCCTCCACCGCGTCCACCTCGGCGCCGGTCAGTCGGGCCGAGGCCAGGGCGCTGCGGATGACGCGCTGCTGGGCGAGTCCGCTGGGGGCGGTGAGGCCGTTGCTGGCGCCGTCCTGGTTGACGGCCGAGCCGCGCACGAGGGCCAGCACCGGGTGCCCGTTGCGGCGGGCGTCCGAGAGGCGTTCGAGGAGGAGCAGTCCGGCTCCTTCGGCGATGCCGAAGCCGTCCGCGCCGGCGCCGAAGGACTTGCAGCGGCCGTCCGCCGCGAGGCCGCGCTGGCGGCTGAAGCCGGTGAAGGACAGGGGCGTGCCCAGCACGGTGGCGCCGCCCGCGAGGGCCAGTGTGCATTCGCCCGACCTGAGTGCCTGGGCGGCCAGGTGGACTGCGACCAGGGAGGAGGAGCAGGCGGTGTCGACGGTGACGGCCGGCCCTTCCCAGCCGAAGGTGTAGGCGATGCGGCCGGACAGGACGCTGGTGGAGATCCCGGCGATGAGGTGACCCTCCACCTCTTCGGGGACGGCGCCCTGTCCGCCGTAGCCCTGATAGGCGGCGCCGGTGAAGACGCCGACCTGGGTGCCGCGCAGGGTGGCGGGATCGATGTGGGCGCGCTCCAGGGTCTCCCAGGCGATCTCCAGCAGGAGGCGCTGCTGGGGGTCCATGGCCAGCGCCTCGCGCGGCGAGATGCCGAAGAAGGCGGGGTCGAAGCGGCCCGCGTCGTGCAGGAACCCGCCGTCGGTGCTGTAGGTGGTGCCGGCGCGGTCCGGGTCGGTGTCGTAGAGCCGGTCGAGGTCCCAGCCGCGGTCGGCGGGCGGTCCGGAGACGGCGTCGCGGCCCTCCTCGACCAGCCGCCACAGGTCCTCGGGGGTGCGTACGTCGCCGGGATAGCGGCAGCCCATGGCGACGACGGCGATGGGGTCGGCGGGGTCGGCGGCCACGTGGGCGGGCAGGGCTGCCGCCGGGGCGTCGGGGCCGAGCAGTTCCTCGCGCACGTGGCGGGCGAGGGCGGTGGCGCTGGCGTAGTCGAACAGGACGGTGACGGGCAGCCGCAGCCCGGTGGCGGCATTGAGCCGGTTGCGCATCTCGACGGCGGTCAGGGAGTCGAAGCCGAGTTCGCGGAAGGCCCGCTCGGGCTGGACCGCGTCGGTGGAGTCGTGGCCCAGGACGGCGGCGGCGTGCTCGCGGACGAGGTCGGTCAGCAGCCGGTCGCGCTCGGCGGGGGCGAGCGGGGTCAGCCGTTCGCGGAGGGAGGAGGTGCCGCCCTCGGTGTCGGGCCGGGGCGCGGTCTCCTCGGCCAGGGCGCGGCGCACGTCCGGCAGGTCGCCGATGAGGGGGCTGGGCCGGGCCGAGGTGAAGACGGGGGCGAAGCGGTCCCAGTCGACGGCGGTGACGAGTTCGACGGCCGGACCGTCGGCGAGGACCTGGCCGAGTGCGGTCAGCGCGGTCGCGGGCCGCATGAACGGGATTCCCCGGCCGCGCAGTTGCTCCTCGACCAGGTTGGCGGCCATGCCGGCGCCGCCTTCGGGGTCCCAGATGCCCCAGACGACGGAGGTGGCCGTGCGGCCTCTGGCCCGCCGCTGGTCGGCGAGCGCGTCGAGGTAGGCGTTGGCGGAGGCGTAGGCGCCGTGGTCGCCGCTGCCCCAGACACCGGAGATGGAGGAGAACAGCACGAACGCGTCGAGGCCGTCGTGGTCGAAGAGGGCGTCGAGGTTGGCCGCGCCGGCGACCTTGGCGTACAGGGTCTCGGCGAACTCCTCGGGGTCGGTGTCGCCGAGCGGCACGAGCAGGCCGGTGCCGGCGGCGTGCACGACCGTCGTGATCGGGCCGTCCTGCTGTTCGAGGTCCCGCACGAGCGCGGCCAGCCGGTCGCGGTCGGCGACGTCGCAGGCGGCGACCGTGACCCGGGTGCCGTCGGCCCTGATGGCGTCGGCGAGTTCGGCCGCGCCGGGTGCCTCGATGCCCCGGCGTCCGACCAGTACCAGGTGCTCGGCGCCGCGGTCGGCCAGCCATCTGGCCAGGTGCGCGCCGACGCCGCCGGTGCCGCCGGTGACCAGGACCGTGCCGCGGGCGCGCCAGTCGTCGCGGTCCGCGCGGGCGGTGGTACGGCTGCGGACCAGGCGCCGCACATAGGCGCCTCCGGCGCGCAGCGCGATCTGGTCCTCGCCGTCCCAGCCGGCCAGGGCGCGGCACAGGCGGGCGCCGAAGCGTGCGTCGGGTGTCTCGGGGAGGTCGATGAGGCCGCCCCAGCGCTGCGGGTGTTCGAGGGCGGCCACCCGGCCCAGGCCCCACACCAGGTACTGAGCCGCGCTGGTGACGGCGTCGCCGCGCCCGGTGGTCACCGCCCCCTGGGTGGCGCACCACAGGGGGGCCTCCAGGCCGGCGTCGCCGAGGGCTTGGACCAGGCTCAGGGTGAGCGCGGTGCCGAGGGGGAGGTGCGGGCGGTCGGGACAGGGCCGCTGGTCCAGGGCGGTCAGGGACAGCACACCCTGGATCGGGCCCGCTTCCTCGACGGCCCGGCTCAGCCGGTCGGCGACGTCCGCGCGGTCGGCTCGGGTGCCTGTGGCGCCGAGCACCACGGGCACCGGGGCGGCGCCCGCCTCGCGCAGGGCCTTGAGGCAGGGGTGTGCGTCGACCGCCTCCGTGGTGGCGACCAGCCAGGTGCCGTCGAGGGTGGCCGGTCGTGCGGCCCGGACATCGGCGAGCGGGTGCCACTCGACGCCGTAGCGCCAGGAGTCGACGGTGGTCTGCTCGTCGCCACGGGTGCGCCAGTCGGCCAGGGCGGGCAGAACGGCGGAGAGCGGGGCCTCTGGGTCGACGCCCAGGGTCGTGGCGAGCCCCGTGAGGTCCTGCTCCCGCACGTTCTCCCAGAAGGCGTCCTGCAGCGGGTCCGCTGCGGCGCCGGTGCCGTCCCCGGTGTCGGCCGGTTTGCGCTGCAGCCAGTACCGGTCCCGCCGGAAGGCGTAGGTGGGCAGGTCGACCGGCCGCGCCGACCGGCCGGCGAAGAGGGTGTTCCAGTCGGGGGCGAGGCCGCCGGTGTGGGCCTCGGCCAGGGAGAGCAGGAAGCGGTCGACTCCGCCCTGGTCGCGGCGCAGGGTGCCGACGGCGACTGCGTCGGTCCGCGCTGCCTCGGCGGTCTGGTCGATCGCCATGGTCAGCACGGGGTGCGGGCTGGACTCGACGAAGAACCGGAAGCCCTCGGCGAGCAGTGCGCGGGTGGCCTCCTCCAGACGTACGGTCTGCCGCAGATTGCGGTACCAGTAGTCGGCGTCGAGGGTGCCGGTGTCCTGCCAGCGCAGGTCGACGGTGGAGTAGAACGGGATCTGTCCGGTGGTGGGGCGGATGTCGGCCAGGCTCTCCAGGAGCCGTTCGCGGATCTGCTCGACGTGCGGGCTGTGCGAGGCGTAGTCGACGGGGATCCGGCGGGCGCGGATGTCGGCTGCCTGGAGTTCGGCCACGAGTCCGTCGACCGCTTCGGTGTCGCCGGACACCACCATCGAGGCGGGGCCGTTGACTGCGGCGACCGACAACCGGCCCTCCCACCGCTCCAGATGGGCCGTCAGCTCGTCGGGGGCGAGCGGTATCGCGGCCATGCCGCCGCGTCCGGCAAGCTCGACGAGGGCGCGGCTGCGCAGGGCGACGACCTTGGCGCCGTCCTGGAGGGAGAGTGCCCCGGCTACCACGGCGGCGGCGATCTCGCCCTGGCTGTGTCCGAGGACGGCGTCCGGCTCGACGCCGTGCGCCCGCCACAGCTCGGCCAGTGACACCATCACCGCGAAGAGGGCGGGCTGGACGACGTCCACGCGCTCCAACTCGGCGGCGGAGCCGAGGACTTCCGTGAGGGACCAGTCGACGTGCGGGGCGAGGGCCGCCTCGCAGGCGGCCATCCGCTCGGCGAACACCGGTGAGGTCCGCAGGAGTTCGCGTGCCATGCCGGTCCACTGGGCGCCCTGTCCGGGGAAGACGAAGGCGACCCGTCCCGAGGCGCGCACCGTGCCCTGCACCAGCCCGGCGAAGGTGCTCCCGGTGGCCAGGGCGGTGAGCCCGGCCCGGAACCCGTCGGCCGAGTCTGCGACCACGACGGCGCGGTGCTCGAAGGCCGAGCGGGTGGTCGCCAGGGCTCGTGCGACGGCGGCGGTGTCGGCCGTGTCGTCCAGGGCCTCCAGCAGGCGCCCGGCCTGGGCCGTCAGGGCCTCCTCGGTACGGGCGGAGACGACCCAGGGCACAGCCGTGAGCGGCTTGGCCTGCGGCTCGGGCGCGGCCTCCTCCGCCAGGGGAGCCTCCTCGATGATCACGTGCGCGTTGGTGCCGCTGACACCGAAGCCGGAGACGGCGGCCCGGCGGGGCCGGTCCGCGTCGGCCGGCCAGTCCCGTGCCTCGGTCAGCAGCTCCACCGCGCCCGCCGACCAGTCCACCTGCGACGACGGCGCGTCCACGTGCAAGGTCTTCGGAAGCACCCCGTGCCGCAGCGCCTCCACCATCTTGATCACGCCGCCCACCCCGGCCGCCGCCGAGGAGTGGCCGATGTTGGACTTCAACGACCCCAGCCAGAGCGGCCGTTCACGCCGCTGCCCATAAGTGGCGAGCAGGGCCTGCGCCTCGATCGGGTCCCCCAGCCGGGTCCCGGTGCCGTGCGCCTCCACCGCGTCCACGTCGCCCGCCGACAACCGGGCGTCGGCCAACGCCGCCCGGATGACCCGCTGTTGAGCCGGGCCGCTGGGCGCCGTCAGCCCGTTGCTCGCCCCGTCCTGATTGACCGCCGTGCCCCGCACCACCGCCAGTACCCGGCGCCCGGCGGCCCGTGCGTCCGACAGTCGCTCCAGTACGAGCATCCCCAGCCCCTCGGACCAGGAGGTGCCGTCGGCGCCGTCGGCGAAGGCCTTGCAGCGGCCGTCGGGTGCCAGGGCGCGCTGGCGGCTGAAGGCGACGAAGGGGTCGGGGTGGGGCATGACGGTGACGCCGCCGGCGAGGGCGAGGCTGCACTCGCCGGACCTGAGGGCCCGTACCGCCAGATGCAGGGCGACCAGCGAGGACGAGCACGCCGTGTCCACCGTCACCGCCGGACCCTCGAGACCCAGGGTGTAGGAGACGCGGCCGGAGATCACACTGCCCGCGGTGCCGGCGTGCAGGAGTCCCTGGACGTCGGGCCGGTCGCGGGAGTCGTCGCCGTAGTCGTTGGTCATGGCGCCGATGAACACGCCGGTGGGGCTGGAGCGCAGGGAGGCGGGGTCCATGCCGGCGCGCTCCAGCGCCTCCCAGGAGGCCTCCAGAAGCATCCGCTGCTGCGGGTCCATCGCCAGCGCCTCGCGCGGCGAGATCCCGAAGAAGCCCGCGTCGAACTCCCCCGCCTCGTGCAGGAAGCCGCCGTGCCGGGTGCAGGAGGTGCCGGGATGGTCGGGGTCGGGGTGGTAGAGGGCGGAGGTGTCCCAGCCGCGGTCGGTGGGCCATTCGGAGATGGCGTCCCGGGCCTCGGCGACCAGGTCCCACAGTCGTTCGGGGGTGTCGGCGCCGCCGGGGTAGCGGCAGCTCGTGGCCACGATCGCGATCGGCTCGTGCCGGGCGTCCTCGGCTTCGCGCAGTTCGCGACGCGCCTCACCGAGGTCCGCGGTGGCCCGCCTGAGGTAGTCGAGGAGTTTCTGTTCGTCAGACATGATGGCGCGCTCCTCAGGCCATTCCGAAGTTGTTGTCAAGGAGTTCGAAGAGTTCGTCGGCGCTGGCCGAGCCGATGTCCTCGGTGTCGGAGGTCCGGTCCTCGGGCGTGGTACGCCGGGCCCAGACCCGCAGCAGGTTCTGCAGGCGGGGCCCGATGTCGTCGGCGCCGGGGGCGCCGGGGTCCGCCGCGGTCAGGGCGGCCTCCAGGGCGTCGAGTTCGGCGAGTGCCGGTGCGAGGGGGTCGGGCAGGCCGCACAGTCCTTCGTGGAGATGGTCGGCCAGGGCCAGTGGGGTGGGGTGGTCGAAGACGGCGGTAGCGGCCAGCGGCAGGCCGGTCGCGGCGCGCAGCCGGTTGCGGAACTGCACGGCGAGCATCGAGTCGAAGCCGACCGCGGAGAACGCCTGGTCCGGTGGGACCGACTGGCGGTCGGTGTGGCCCAGGACGGCGGCCGCGTGGTCAGTGACCAGATCCAGCAGAAGCCGTCGGCGGGCCGGTTCGTCCAACGGCGCGAGCCGTGCGGCGAGTTCACCGGCACCGGTCTCCTGGTCGCCGGACGGGGCGTCGGTGGTGGCTTCCGGCAGTTCGGCGAGCAGACGCAGCGCCCGGTCCGTCGGTACGGCGGCGACGACTCGGTCCCATTGCACGTCGGCCAGGACGGGATCGGGCTCGGCACCTTGCAGGGCCTGGCTCAGCGCCCGGGCGACCGTGTCGGCCGGGAGGGGACGCTCGGTCCGCGCGGACCGTGGGTCGAGTCCGCCGACGGCCATGAGGAAGCGACGCCCGCCCGAGGCCCGCAACAGTGCGCGCAGACCGGCGTAGGCGCTGGTGGACGCGGCTTCACGGGCTGCCCCCCAGACCCCGTCGAGCGGGCACAGGACGGCGACGGCGGTCTCGGGAGCGATCAGTTCGACGAGGTCGGGGACCGGGCCGAGTGTCTGGCGGACGGTCTGCTCCAGTGTCTCGGGGGTGAGGTCGGCGAGGGCCGCCCCGGGTGCCGCGGGGGCGTCGGCCAGGTGGACGACGGCCGCCGGCGGTGCCTCGGCGGGCAGCGCGGACAGCAGCCGGGGCAGGTCGGTGAGGGACTCTTCGACGGTCAACGAGGCGCCCAGTGCGGCGAGTTCGTCGCGCAGCCCGGCCGGCGGCTCGCCTCCGGTGGCAAGGACGACGTGCCGGGCACCGTCGGCGGCGAACCGGCGGGCGATGTCCGCGTCCAGCGCTCCCGTGCCGCCGGTGACCAGCACGGTGCCGCCCACCGGACTCCAGCCGGGAGATGCGGGTGCCGCGGCGGGCGACTCACGGACCAGACGTCGTACGTGGGCGCCGTCGGCGCGTACGGCGAGGTGGTCGTCCTCGTGGCCGCCGGCCAGCAGGACCGCGAGCCGCCGCACCTCGTCGGGCCCTGGGGCGGCGGGCAGGTCGGCGATGCCGCCCCAGCGCTGCGGCTGCTCCAGGCCCAGGACCTGACCGAGGCCCCAGAGCCGGGCCTGGCCCGGGTGGGTCAGGGGTTCGTCGGGGTGTACGGCGACGGCACCGCTCGTCACGCACCACAGCGGGGCCGGGGCACCGCGGGTGTCGAGTGCCCGCAGGAGTTCCAGGGTGGCGGTGAGGGTCGCCGTACTGCCGGACGCGGAGCGTTCGTCCAGTGCCAGCAGGGACAGCACACCGGTGTCGGTGGGGCTCGCGGCCTCGCTCACGGCGCGGAAGGTGTCGCCGGGGGAGGCCGGGTCCGTGACGACGGTCCGCACCCGAGCCCCTCCACCACCGAACCGCAACGCCTCCAAGCAGGCACCGGCCTGCGGGCTGTCCGCGTGCCCTTCGGGCATGACCACCAGCCAGTCGCCGGTGGGTGCGGCGGCGGGCGGTTCGGGCAGCGGCTGCCAGCGCAGTCGGTAACCGAACGTGTCCAGGGCCCGCTGTTCCTCGCGGGCGCGGCGCCAGCCGGACAGGACGGGCAGCACCTCGCGCAGTGCGGGACCGAAGCCGTCGGGGGCGTCGCCCGGGTCCGCGCCGAGGGCGGCGGCCAGCCGGGCCGGGTCACCCTCGGCGACGGCCGCCCAGAAGGCGCCGTCCACGGGGGCGTCCGCCTGCGTTGCACGGCCCGGGCTGGGCAGCCAGTAGCGGGTGCGCTGGAAGGCGTACGTGGGCAGGTCGACCCGCTGAGCGCCGGGGGCGCTGTGGAGCAGCAGCCGCGGCCAGGCCACCTCGGCACCGGCGGTCCAGGCCTCGGCGAGCGAGGTGAGCAGCCGGTCGGGGCCGCCGTCGTCGCGCCGGAGGGTGCCGACGGCGGTGGCGGGGCGTCCGGCGCGGTCGGCCGTGCCGTCGACGCCGGCGGTGAGCACGGGGTGCGGGCTGGTCTCGACGAACAGGTCGTGTCCGTCGGCGAGGAGCCGGTCGGTGGCGCGGTCGAAGGCGACGGGTTCGCGGAGGTTGCGGTACCAGTAGTCGGCGGTCAGCCGCGTTCCGTCGATCCGTTCGCCGGTGACGGTGGAGTACAGCGGCACGTCGCCCGGTCGGGGCCGTACGGCGGCCAGGGCGGTGAGCAGGTCGTCGCGCACCTGTTCCACCTGGGCCGAGTGGGCGGCGTAGTCGACGGGGATGAGCCGGGCGCGCACGCCGTCCGCCTGGCAGGCGGCGACCAGGGCGTCGAGTGCGGCGGGCTCGCCCGCGGCCACGACGGCGTCGGGGCCGTTGACCGCGGCCACGCAGACCCGGTCCCCGAAGGGAGCGAGAAGGGCGCGGGCCCGTTCCTCGCCGACGGCGAGGGAGGCCATGCCGCCCGCCCCGGACAGTTGGCGCAGCGCCCGGCTGCGCAGTGCCACGATCATCGCCGCGTCCTCAAGGGTCAGGACGCCTGCCACGCAGGCGGCGGCGATCTCGCCCTGGCTGTGTCCGACCACGGCGTCGGGCCGCACCCCTGCCGCCTGCCACTGCGCGGCGAGCGCGACCATCACGGCGAACAGGGCGGGCTGGACGACGTCGACCCGCTCCAGGTCGGCGGCGCAGCCCAGGACTTCCCTCAGGGACCAGTCGACGTGCGGGGCGAGGGCCCACTCGCACTCGGCGATCCGCGCGGCGAACTCCGGTGCGCTGTCGAGCAGTTCGACGGCCATACCGGCCCACTGCGAGCCCTGGCCGGGGAAGACGAACGCGGTCCTGCCGGCACCGCGGGCCCGGCCCTGAACGGGCGCGGCCGGCCCGTCGGCCAGCCCGTCGAGGGCCGCCAGAAGCCGGGCGCGGTCCGCACCGATCACCGCGGCGCGGTGGGGCAGGGCGGCCCGGGTGGTCGCCAGGGTGTGGGCGACGTCGGCCGGTGCGAGGTCCGGGTGTGCGGTCAGGTGGTCATGCAGGCGGCGGGCCTGGTCACGCAGGGCGGCCGGGGTACGGGCGGACAGCAGCCAGGGCAGCGGCGCGGAGGGGGTTTTTGCCGGCACGGCCGCCTGCCGCTCGGACTGGGGAGCGGACGCGGCTTCCGCCGGGGTCAAGGGCCCCTGCTCGGTATACGCGGCGACCACCTCTGCCGAGGCTGCGGGCGTGCTGCCGGCCGCCCCCACCGCCGCGTCCGGGGTCTCAGCCGACTCCAGGACCACGTGCGCGTTGGTGCCGCTCATGCCGAAGGCGGAGACGCCGGCGCGTCGGGGGTGGCCGGTGTCGGGCCAGGGGCGGGCGCGGTCCAGGAGGCGGACGGTGCCCGGCGACCACTCGACCTGCGGGGTGGGCGTGTCCGCGTGCAGTGTCCGGGGCAGCAGGCCGTGCCGCATGGCCAGGACCGTCTTCATCACGCCGGCGACGCCGGCGGCGGCCTGGGTGTGTCCGATGTTCGACTTCAACGACCCCAGCCACAGCGGTCGTTCACGCCCCTGCCCATACGTCGCGAGCAGCGCCTGGGCCTCGACGGGATCGCCGAGGGCAGTGCCTGTGCCGTGCGCCTCGACCGCGTCCACGTCCTCGGCGTGCAGGCCCGCGCTGGTCAGTGCCTGGCGGATGACCCGCTGCTGAGCCAGCCCGTTGGGGGCGGTGAGCCCGTTGCTGGCGCCGTCCTGGTTGACGGCGGTGCCGCGTACGACGGCGAGGACCGGGTGGCCGTTGCGGCGGGCCTCGGAGAGCCGCTCGACCAGGATGATGCCCGCTCCCTCACCCCAGCCGGTGCCGTCGGCGCCGTCGGCGAACGAGCGGCAGCGGCCGTCGGCCGAGAGTCCGCCCTGCTTGCCGAACTCCACGAAGACGTCCGGGGCGGCCATCACGGCGGCGCCCCCGACGAGCGCGAACGAGCAGTCGCCGGAGCGCAGGGCCTGCCCGGCCAGGTGCAGGGCCACCAGCGAGGAGGAGCAGGCGGTGTCCACCGTGACCGCCGGCCCCTCCAGGCCCAGGGTGTAGGCGATGCGGCCGGACGCCACGCTGGTGACGTTGCCGCTGAGCAGATGGCCCTCCACCTCGTCGAGGGCGGCACCGGGCCCGGTGCCGTAGCCCTGGGAGGCGACGCCGACGAACACGCCGCCCCGGCTGCCGCGTACGGAGAGGGGGTCGATGCCGGCGCGTTCCAGCACCTCCCAGGAGACCTCCAGGAGCAGCCGCTGCTGCGGGTCCATGGCCAGCGCCTCACGCGGGGAGATCCCGAAGAAGGCGGCGTCGAAGGCGCCCGCCTCGTCGAGGAAACCGCCTCCGGAGGTGGGAAAGGCCTCGGCCGCCCCCCAGCCCCGGTCGGCGGGGACCGGGCCGATGGCGTCCACCTCGTCGGCCAGGAGCCGCCACAGGTCCTCGGGGGTACGCACGCCGCCCGGGAAGCGACAGGCCATCGCGAGGACGGCGAGGGGGTCTCCCGCGAGGTCCGCTTCCGGTACCTCCACGGGAGGCTCGGCGTCGGCGTCGGTGCCGGTGAGGTCGGCGTGGATGCGGTGGGCCAGGTCGGTGCCGGTGGGGTGGTCGAAGAGGGCGGTGACGGGCAGGTTCAGGCCGGTGGCCTGCACAAGGCGGTTGCGCAGCTCGACAGCCGTGATGGAGTCGAACCCGATCTCGCGCAGCGGGCGTTCGGGATCGACGCGGTCCGAGGAGGCGTGGCCCAGGATGTGTGCCGCCTCCTGGCTGACGAGTTCGACGAGCAGCCGCCGGCCCTCCGCCGCGGGCAGAGCGGCCAGTCGCTCCTGCCAGGATTCCGTGTGTTCCTGCCGGTCACTCGGCTCCTGCGGCTCGACCGTCACCGGTTCCAGCAGCGGGCTGGGCCGCGCGGAGGTGAACACCGGCACGAACCGCGCCCAGTCCACGTCGGCCACCACGGCGTGGGTCTCGCCCGCGCCGAGGATCGCGCCGAGCGCGCCGAGCGCGACAGCGGGCGGCAGTCCGGTCAGGCCGTGGCGGCTCAGCGCGGCGCCCGCCTCGCCCGCGGCCATTCCTGTGCCCTGCCAGGGCCCCCAGGCGATGGAGGTCGCGGGCAGGCCGACGGCCGTGCGGCGCGCGGCGAGCGCGTCGAGGTGCGCGTTGGCGGCGGCGTACGCGCCCTGGCCGCCGCTGCCCCAGGTGCCGGCGATGGAGGAGAACAGCACGAACGCGTCGAGGGGTGTGTCCGCGAGCAGGTCGTCCAGGTGGTCGGCGCCTTCGGCCTTGGCGGCGAGTTCGGCGCGCAACTGCTCGGGGGTGCAGTGCTCGATGCGCGTGTCGGTGACCGTTCCGGCGGCGTGGAACACCGCGCGCGGTGTGCTGCCGTCCGCGCGGAGCCGCTCGAGGAGCGCGCCGAGGCGGGAGCGGTCGGCGACGTCACAGGCCTCTATCGTCACCCGGGCTCCCGATGCCTGGAGTTCCGCGCGGAGTTCGGCCGCTCCCGAGGCCTGCGGGCCGCGCCGCCCGGTCAGCACCAGATGCTCGGCACCCCGCGCGGCCAGCCAGCGGGCCACCTGGGCGCCGATCCCGCCGGTGCCGCCGGTGACGAGCACGGTGCCCTGCGGTGCCCAGGTGGACAGGGCGGCCGGGGCCGCGGGCACGATCCGGCGTCCGAGCGGACCGGTCCGCCGTACGGCGATCTGGTCCTCGGGACCGGCCCCACCGCTCAGGCAGGCGCACAGCGTGCCGAGGGCGGCGGCGTCGGGACGCTCGGCGAGGTCGACGAGACCGCCCCAGCGGTCGGGGTGTTCCAGCGCGGCGACCCGGCCGAGGCCCCACACCTGAGCCTGCTCGGGGTCGGGTGCCTCGTCCGGCCCGGTCGCCACCGCGCCGGACGTGACGCACCACAGCCGGGCCCGGCTGCCGTGATCCGCGAGGGCCTGGAGCAGACGCACCGTCAGCGGGAGTCGCCCGGTGAGGGACAGGACACCCGTGATGCCGTCCGAAAGGTGCTCGGTGAGTTCCGGCCCCGTGGTGTCGGCGGTGGTGCGCAGGACGGTCACCCGGGCGCCGTTCTCGCCGAGGGCGCGGCCGCAGGAGGCGACGAGATCGGCGTCGGCGTCGTCGGGTGCGACCAGCAGCCAGGTTCCGTCGAGGCGGCCCGCGGCGGGGGCGGGCAGCGGCCGCCAGTCGACGCGGTAGTGGTGGCGGGCGGCCTCGGCCTCCTCCTCGTGCCGGGAGCGCCAGGCCGTCAGCGCGGGCAGGACCTCGCTCAGGGGCGCGTGCTCCGTGAGGCCCAGCGACTCGGCGACGGCCGGGGCGTCGGCGCCGCCGATCAGGTCCCACAGGGGGTCGGTGGCGCCGGGCGGCGTGGGCTGCGGCCAGAACCGTTCGTGCTGGAAGGGGTAGGTGGGGAGGTCGACGTGCCGAGCGGACGGCGCGCTGCCGGCGCCGGCCGGCCAGTCCACCGGCACGCCCCTGACGTGGAGTCGGGCCAGGGCGTCCAGGACGGCGGGGCCCTCGGGGCGGTCCTTCGGCAGCAGCGGGATCGCCTCGCCGCCCGGAAGGCACTCGGTCAGCAGGGCCGAGAGAGCGCCCCCGGGCCCGGCCTCCACGAAGGTCGTGGCACCCGCCTCCGCCAGCGCCCGGACGCCGTCGAGGAAGCGCACGGTGCCCCGCACGTGCCGCACCCAGAAGTCCGGGGACGCGAGTTCCTCCGCGGTGGCGGGCCTGCCGGTCAGGTTGGAGACCACGGGGATGCGCGGTTCACCGTACGACAGTCCTGCGGCGACCTCGCGGAAGGCGTCGAGCATGCCGTCCATGCGGGGTGAGTGGAAGGCGTGGCTGACGGACAGGCGCCGGGTGCGGCGGCCCCGGGCGCGGAAGGTCCCGGCCACGGCGAGGACGGCGTCCTCGTCGCCGCTGAGCACGACGGACCGCGGCCCGTTGACGGCGGCGACCGCGACGCCGCCGTCCAGGTGGGCGGCGACCTCGTCCTCGGCGGCCTCGACGGCCACCATGGCGCCCCCGTTGGGGAGTTGGTCCATCAGTGCGCCGCGTGCGGCGACCAGGGCGCAGGCGTCGGGCAGGTCCAGGACTCCGGCGACGTGTGCGGCGGCCAGTTCGCCGACCGAGTGCCCGAGCAGCAGATCCGGTACGACGCCCCAGTGGCCGAGCAGCCGGAACAGGGCGACTTCCAGGGCGAACAGGGCGGGCTGGGTGTAGCGGGTGCGGTCCAGCAGGCCCGCCTCATGAGTGCCCTCTGCGGCGAAGAGGAGGTCGTGCAGGGGCACGTCGAGGTGCGGTGCGAAGTGGGTGAGCACCTCGTCCAGGGCGTCGGCGAACACGGGCTCGTCCCGGTAGAGGCGGGCACCGGCGGCGGGCCGCTGGCTGCCCTGGCCGGGGAAGAGGAACGCGGTGCGGCCGGTCGCGACGGTGCCGGTGAGCAGTGCGGTGGCCGGTCCGCCGGCGGCCAGGGCATCGAGGGCGGAACGGACCGCAGTCGGGTCGTCGGTGGTGACGGCGGCGCGGTGGTCGAGGGCCGAGCGGCCGACGGCCAGGGCGCGGGCGACGTCGGGCAGCGGGAGGTCGGGGTGCGCGTCCAGGTGGGAGGCGAGCCGGGCAGCCTGGGCGCGGAGGGCGGCCGGGGTGCGTGCGGACAGCAGCAGCGGCAGAGGTCGTACGGGCTGAGGGCTCGCGGACTGGGGCCGTACGGGCTGGGAGTCGACGGTCTGAGGGCTGACCGGCTGGGGCTGCCGGTCGGCCGGGCCGGTGGGCGCCTGCTCGATGATCACGTGGGCGTTGGTGCCGCTGATGCCGAACGAGGACACGCCCGCGCGTCGCGGCCGGTCGGTCCGCGGCCACGGCGTCGCCTCGGTGAGCAGCCTCAGCCCGGCGGTGTCCCAGTCGACGTGGGGGCTGGGTTCCGCGGCGTGCAGGGTGGCGGGCAGGACGCCGTGGCGGAGGGCGAGGGCCATCTTGATGACGCCGGCGACACCCGCGGCGGCCTGGGTGTGACCGATGTTGGACTTCACCGAGCCGAGCCGGACCGGACGGTCGGCGCCCCTGCCCTCGCCGTACACGCTCCGCAGGGCCTGGGCCTCGATGGGGTCGCCGAGGCGGGTGCCGGTGCCGTGCGCCTCCACCGCGTCGATGTCGTCGGGTGTGAGGCGGGCGTCGGTGAGCGCGGACCGGATCACGCGCTGCTGCGCCGGTCCGTTCGGGGCGGTGAGTCCGTTGCTGGCGCCGTCCTGGTTGACGGCGGTGCCGCGCAGCACGGCGAGCACGCGGTGGCCGTGGCGTTCGGCGTCGGACAGCCGCTCCAGGAGGAGCATGCCGACGCCCTCGGCCCAGCCGGTGCCGTCGGCGCCCGCGCCGAACGCCTTGCAGCGGCCGTCCGGGGCGAGGCCGCGCTGCCGGCTGAACTCCACGAACAGCTTGGGTGTGGTCATGACGGTGACCCCGCCGGCCAGGGCCTGCGCGCACTCGCCGCGCCGCAGGGCCTGTGCGGCCAGGTGCAGGGTGACCAGCGAGGAGGAGCACGCGGTGTCGACCGTGAGGGCGGGTCCGTCCAGGCCGAGCGCGTAGGACACCCGGCCGGACATCACGCTGGCCGTGTTGCCGGTCAGGGCGTGCCCCTCGGACACGTCGGGGGCACCGTCCAGGCGCAGCGGGTAGTCCTGGCCGTTGGTGCCGACGTACACGCCGACGGGCCGGCCGCGCAGGGAGGCCGGGTCGATGCCTGCGTGCTCGACGGTCTCCCAGCAGGTCTCCAGCAGGAGCCGCTGCTGGGGGTCCATGGCGAGGGCCTCGCGCGGGGAGATGCCGAAGAACTCCGCGTCGAAGCCGCCGACGTCGGTGAGGAAGCCGCCGCTGCGGCTGTAGGTGGTGCCGGGCCGGTCGGGGTCGGGGTGGTAGAGCCGGGCGGTGTCCCAGCCGCGGTCGGCCGGCCAGTCGGCGATGACGTCGCGCCCCTCGCGCAGCAACTCCCAGAAGGCTTCGGGGCCGTGGGCGCCGGGGAACCGGCAGCCGATGCCGATGACGGCGATCGGTTCGTCGTGCGCGTCCGTCGGAGCGGTCCCCGTGGTGCGGTCGTCGGCATCCGGGCCGGCGTCGCCGGGGGCCAGTTCGGTGAGCAGGCGGGCGGCCAGGGACTGGGGTGTGGGGTGGTCGAACAGCACGGTCGCGGGCAGGCGCAGTCCGGTCGCGGCGCCGATGCGGTTGCGCAGTTCCACCGCGGTGAGCGAGTCGAAGCCGAGCTCGGCGAAGGCGCGGGCGGCCGGGATGTCGGAGCCGGCCCGGTGCCGCAGTACGGCCGCCGCGTGGGTGCGGACGAGGTCGGTGACGTACCGGACGCGTTCGGCGGCGGGCAGGGCGGCGAGTTCGCCGCGGACCGGGCGCTCCTGCGGAGCCGGGGCCGCCTCGGTGGTGCCGGAGGGCAGCTCGCTGAGCAGCGCGGTGCCGGGCAGCGCGACGGCCTGCTGGAAGCGGTCCCAGTCCACGTCGGCTACGACGGCGAGCTCGTCGCCGTCCGCCAGGGCGGCGGAGTAGGCCCGGACGGCGTCCTCGGGGTCCATCGCGGCGATGCCGAGGGACTTCAGGCGCTCGGCCGTCTCGGCCTCGACCAGGCCGCCACCGGCCCAGGCGCCCCAGGCGACGGCCGTGCCGGGCAGCCCTGCCGCCCGGCGCTGTGCGACCAGGGCGTCGAGTGCGGCGTTGGCGGCGGCGTAGTTGCCCTGGCCCGCGCTGCCGAGGACGCCCATGAAGGAGGTGAAGACCACGAAGTCGGCGGGCTCCAGCGCGGCGGTGGCCTCGTGCAGCGCGCGGGCGGCGGTGACCTTGACCCGCATCAGCGTGGCGAGCCGGGCGTTGTCGAGGGTGTCGAGGGTGCCGTCGTCGAGGACTCCGGCGGCGTGGATCACGCTCGTGAGGGGCGACTCGGCGGGGACGGTCGCGAGCAGCGCCCGCAGGGCCGACTCGTCGGCCACGTCGCAGGCGGCGATCGTCACCCGGGCGCCCAGTTCGGTGAGTTCGGCGTGCAGTGCGTCGGCTCCGGGGGCGGCCGGGCCGCGCCTGCTGACCAGCAGCAGGTGGTCGGCGCCGCGTGCGGCCAGGTCACGGGCCACATGGGCGCCGACGCCGCCGGTTCCGCCGGTGACGAGCACGGTGCCGTTCCGGGCCGGGCTCTGCGCGACCTCACGGCGCCCGGCCACGGGCAGGATCCGCCGCCCGAACGCACCGGAGGACCGCACCGCGACCTGGTCCTCGTCCTTCACCCGGGCCAGCACCGCGCAGAGTCGGCCACCGGCCCGCTCGTCCACCTGGACGGGCAGGTCCACGAGGCCGCCCCACTGGTCCGGGCGTTCCAGTGCGACGGTCCGTCCGAGCCCGGCGACGGCGGCCTGCGCCCATGCGCCGGGCTGCTCGCCGCCGCCGACGGCGACCAGGCCACGCGTCGCGCACCACAGGGGCGCCGCGATGCCGCTGTCGCCGAGCGCCTGGACCAGGGCGAGGGTGAGCGCCAGGCCGCCCGGCACGTCCGGGTGGGCCGGGTGCGGGCGCTCCTCGTCGGCGAGCAGCGACAGCACTCCGGCGACCGGGCCGTCGGCCACGGCGGCACGCAGAGCCTCGGTGAGGAAGGGTCGGTCGTCGTCCGGGCCGGACACGGTGACGACGACCGGGTCGGCGCCTGCGGCGGCCAGTGCGTCGACCACGTCCTGGCCGCCGGTGTGCTGGGGACGTACGACGATCCAGCGCCCGTTGAGGGTCACCGGCGCGGCGAGGGAGAGGGGACGCCATCCGATGCGGTAGCGCAGTGCGTCGGCACGCCGCTCGCGCAGCCGTCGCTCCCGCCAGGCGGACAGCGCGGGCAGAACTTCACCGGCGGCGTCGGGAGCCACGCCGAGGGAGCGGGCGACGGTCCCGGTGTCCTCGCCCTCGATCTCCTGCCACAGCCCGGCGTCGGCCGCATCGGCGGCGGCCCCGGGGGCCGCGGCGGTGGGCGGGTTGAGCCAGTAACGGCTGCGCTGGAAGGGATAGGTGGGGACCTCGACCGTGCGGGCTCCGGTGCCGTCGAACAGAGGCTTCCAGTCCACGGGCACGCCGTGGGCGAACGCCTCCGCCAGCGACCGCACGACGCGCGGCATGCCGCCCTCGCCGCGCCGCAGGGTGCCGAGCGCTACGCCGCCGGTGTCCTGGACGGTCTCCGACACACCCATGGTGAGCACCGGGTGCGGGCTGACCTCTACGAAGGCGGTGAACTCCGCGGCGGCCAGGGCACGTACGGCGGGTTCAAAGCCGACGGTCTCGCGCAGGTTGCGGTACCAGTAGTCGGCGTCCATGCCCTCCGTGTCGAGCCATCCGCCGTCGGCGACCGTGGAGTACACGGGGATACGGCTCTTGGCGGGACGCAGTCCGGCCAGAGCGTCGAGCAGTTCCTCGCGGATCTCCTCGACGTGGTCGGAGTGGGAGGCGTAGTCGACGTCGATGCGCCGGGCGCGTATGCCGTTGGTCTCGCAGTACGCGAGCAGGGCGTCGAGGGCGGCCGGGTCTCCGGAGACGACAGCGGACGTCGGGGCGTTGAGAGCGGCGAGCGCGAGTCCCGGACGTTCCGCGACGAGTTCGCGCACCTGGTCGGGCGGCAGGGCGAGGGAGACCATGCCGCCGCGACCGGCGAGCGCACCCAGCGCCCGGCTGCGCAGGGCGACGACCCGCGCCCCGTCCTCCAACGACAACGCACCCGCCACCACCGCGGCAGCGATCTCCCCCTGACTGTGCCCCACCACCGCATCGGGAACGACCCCGAACGACCGCCACACCTCCGCCAGCGACACCATCACCGCGAACAGAGCCGGCTGGACCACGTCCACGCCCTCCCAAGCCCGCCCCGACCGCACCTCCTCCACCAACGACCACTCCACGAAGGACGCCAGGGCCGCCTCGCACTCGGCCATCCGCGCCCCGAACACCGGCGAGGAATCCAGCAGTTCGGCCGCCATCCCCGCCCACTGCGACCCCTGCCCCGGGAACACGAAGGCGACGGAGCCGGTGACAGCCGCCTCGCCCTCGGCCACGTCCGCGCTGGGGGAGCCTGCGGCCAGCGCGGTGACCGCGTCGACGGTGGTCTGCCGGTCGGTGCCGCACACTACGGCGCGGTGGTCAAAGAGGGAGCGCGTGGTCAGCAGGGAGAGGCCCAGGTCATGGAGAGGGGTCCCGCCTTCGCTCAGGAACGGGAGCAGCCGGCTCGCCTGGTCGCGCAGCGCTTGCGGCGTGCGGGCGGAGAGCACGAGCGGCACAGGCCGGTCGTCCGGGGCGACGGGTTCGGGGGCATCACCGGGAGGGGCCTCTTCGACAGAGGCCTCTTGGGTGAACTCCTCAAGGATGACGTGGGCGTTGGTGCCGCTGATCCCGAACGAGGACACACCCGCCCGGCGCGGACGCTCCCCGTCGGCCACCCACTCCCGTTCCTCGGTCAGCAACTCCACACGCCCCGCCGACCAGTCCACATGCGGCGTCGGCTCCCCCACATGCAACGTCCGCGGCAACACCCGATGACGCAACGCCTCGACCATCTTGATCACACCGGCCACACCCGCAGCCGCCTGCGTATGCCCCACATTCGACTTCAACGACCCCAACCACAACGGCCGTTCACGCCCCTGCCCGTACGCGGACAGCAACGCCCGCGCCTCGATCGGATCCCCCAACCGCGTCCCGGTGCCATGCGCCTCCACCACATCCACCTCGGACGCGGCAACCCCCGCAGCCGCCAACGCCTCCCGGATCACCCGCTCCTGCGCCGGACCGCTCGGCGCCGTCAACCCGTTCGACGCCCCGTCCTGATTCACCGCCGACCCACGCACCACCGCCAACACCCGATGCCCAAGCCGCCGCGCATCCGACAAGCGCTCCAGCACCAGCACACCCACACCCTCGGACCAGCCCGTACCGTCCGCCGACGCCGA
>NZ_JBSFJW010000038.1:0-82795 GCF_053598255.1 Streptomyces sp. NPDC001157 | reverse complement strand
GTCCGGCGATTGAGGACGAGGCCGTTCAGGCCGAAGCGGGGGTCTGGGGGCGGCAGCCCCCAGGTACGGGACGGGTAGGGGCGGCGGGGGCGAAACTCCCGGTCGGCAAAACGGCCCGGCACCGGTGAGTCCCCCAAGACTCCCCGGTGCCGGGCGCTCCCCCGCAACCCCCGTGTGCGGTGGCTGTGAACCGATCGCTAGTCGGTGGCGATCGCGTTCAGGACGTTCATCCGGCCCGCCCGGAACGCCGGGATCAGCGCGGCGAACAGCCCCACGAAGGCCGAGCCGAGGAAGACCGCAATCAGGGTCGACCAGGGGATTTCGAGGACCTTCAGGCCCTCCAGGGCGAGCAGCTGCTGGGCCGTCGCCCCCCAGCCCATGCCCAGGCCGAGCCCCAGCAGAGCACCGAACAGGGCGATCACCACGGACTCCATGCGGATCATCCGGCGCAGCTGCCTCCGCGACAGCCCGATCGCCCGCATCAGGCCGATCTCCCTGGTCCGCTCGACCACCGACAGCGCCAGAGTGTTCACGACACCGAGGATCGCGACGATGATCGCGAGGGCCAGCAGGCCGTAGATCATGTTCAGCAGCTGGCCGATCTGGTCCTTCAGGGCCTGCTTGTAGTCGGTCTGGTCGCGCACCTTGTACATCGGGTATTCGTGCAGCGAGGACTTCAGCGCCTTGTACGCGGCGTCCTGCTGCCCGTCCTTGGCGGTGGCGAAGACCAGCTGGTCCAGGGGCATCTTGTCGGCGGGGACGTACTTGGCGAGCGTGGCGATCGCCGTGTACTTCGAGCCCGAGTCGATGAGGCCGTCGCTGCTGGTGATCGCCCGGACCGTGAGATTCGCCGTCGCGCCGTTCTTGAAGGCCACCTTGATCTTCGAACCCAGGTGGATGCCGTGCGCCTTGGCGAACTTGTCGTGGACCGACATCGAGTCGGGCTTGTACGCGTCCTTGAGGTTGCCGGCGACGGTCTTCGTACGCAGGTCGGTCGCGTACGTCGGGTCGGCCGCCGTGATGTCCGTGTCCTTGAGCAGCTTGCCGTCGGGGGTGGTGTAGTCGGCCTTGGCCATCCTGTACTCGGTGACCCGCTCGAGACCCGGCGTCGACTTCACCGCCTCCACGGCCTGCGGGTTGATCAGCTGCCCCTTGTCGCTCCCGATGATGAAGTCCGTGCCGACGGTCTTGTCGAGCTGGTCCGTCGCCGAGGCGACCATGGACGAGCCGACGACCGACAGGCAGGCGACCAGGGCGAGCCCGATCATCAGGGCGGCGCCCGTGGCACCGGTACGGCGCGGGTTGCGCAGCGCGTTCCGCTCCGCCATCCGCCCGACGGGGCCGAACATCCGCAGCAGTACGGCGCCCAGGACGCGCACCACGCCGGCCGCGAGCAGCGGGCCGATGACGACGAACCCGATGAGCGAGAGCACGACACCGAGGCCCAGCCACGGCGTGCCGTCCTTCGCCTTGTCGACGTTCGCGGCCAGGTAGAGGCAGTAGCCGCCCGCACCGGTCAGCACCACGCCCACCAGGGCCCGTATCCGGCCCGCCTTGGCGTCGGCCGGGGTGCCCGCGTCGCGCAGCGCTGCCATTGGCGAGACCTTGCCGGCCCGGCGGGCGGGCAGGTAGGCGGCGAGGACGGTCACGACGACACCGAGGAGCAGGCCGACCACCGGGGTCGTCCATGCGACCGTCAGGTCGGCGGTCGACAGGTGCATCCCCATCGTGCCCATGATCTTCATGAGGCCGACGGCGAGGCCGACGCCGGCGCCGACTCCCAGCACCGACCCGAAGAACCCGAGCAGCAGCGCCTCGACCAGCACGGACCGGTTGACCTGCTTCCGGCTGGACCCGATGGCCCGCATCAGTCCGATCTCGCGGGTGCGCTGCGCGACCAGCATCGAGAAGGTGTTGATGATCAGGAAGATGCCGACGAGGAAGGCGATCCCGGCGAAGCCGAGCATCGCGTACTTCATGACGTTCATGACGCCTTCGACGCTCTTCTGGTTGGCTTTGGCGGTCTCCTTGGCGGTCTGCACCTTGTAGCCGGTGCCGAGCGCTGCGACCACGTTCTTCTTCAACTGCGGGTCGCTCACGCCGAAAGCGGCGGTGACGTTGACGTTCGTGTAGACACCGGTCTGTCCGACGAGCGTCTGCTGCGCCGTCCTGGTGTCCAGGTAGAAGATCGCCGCACCGGGGTTGGTGACCTGGAAGTCGGCGATGCCGGAGATCTTCGCCTTGTGCGTGCCGACCGCCGTGATCACACCGAGTTCGTCGCCGAGCCCCAGGTGGTGCTTGTCGGCGGTGTCGCGGTCCACCATCACCTGGTCCGGGCCCTTGGGCGCCGTACCGGAGGTGATCTTCATGGTGCGGGCGTCGTTGGGGTTCCAGTTGCCGACGATGGTCGGGGCGCCGCTGGACGGCGACAGGTCGTCCTTCTGGGCGTCGACGACGGTCGCCGAGGTGGAGAAGACGGTGCCCGCCGCCGACTTCACACCCTGCGCGGCGCGCACCTTGGTGACCACGGACGCCGGCATGACCGGCGGCTTGCCGTTGTCGGCGGTCGTCTCACCGGTGTCGGAGGCGCTCTTGGCGCTGACGGTCACGTCGGAGGACGTGGCCGCGAACAGCTTGTCGAAGGTGGTGTTCATGGTGTCGGTGAAGACCAGCGTCCCGCAGACGAAGGCCACCGACAGCAGCACGGCTGTCGCCGAGAGGGCCATGCGCCCCTTGTGCGCGAAGAAGTTGCGCATCGACGTCTTCAGCACGGTCATGACGTGCGCCCCCGGGCGTCGAAGTCCTTCATACGGTCGAGGACGGCGTCCGCGGTCGGCCTGTACATCTCGTCGACGATCCGGCCGTCGGCGAGATACAGCACTCGGTCCGCGTACGAGGCCGCCACCGGGTCGTGCGTGACCATCACGATGGTCTGGCCGAGCTCGTCGACCGACCTGCGCAGGAAGCCCAACACCTCGGCGCCGGCACGGGAGTCGAGGTTTCCGGTCGGCTCGTCACCGAAGATGATCTCGGGCCGCGCGGCGAGCGCACGGGCCACGGCGACCCGCTGCTGCTGACCGCCGGAGAGCTGGGTCGGCCGGTGCTTGAGCCGGTCGCTCAGCCCGACGGTGTCGACGACCCGCGCCAGCCACTGCTTGTCGGGCTTGCGCCCGGCGATGTCCATGGGCAGCGTGATGTTCTCGAGCGCGTTCAGCGTCGGCAGCAGGTTGAACGCCTGGAAGATGAACCCGATCCGGTCCCGGCGCAGCTTGGTGAGCTTCTTGTCCTTGAGCCCGGTGATCTCGGTCTCGTCGAGGTAGATCTGCCCCGAGGAGACGGTGTCGAGCCCGGCCAGGCAGTGCATGAGCGTGGACTTGCCGGACCCCGAGGGGCCCATGATCGCGGTGAACTGCCCGCGGGCGATGTCGACGTCCACATGATCGAGGGCGACGACACGGGTCTCGCCGGACCCGTACGCCTTCACGACCTGCCGCGCCCGCGCGGCAACGGCCGTACGCCCTCCAGTGCCCCCGTGCCTGGGAATGGTCACGGCCGAAGTCATGGTATGTCTCCTATATCGGTTGCGAAGGTGACGCACGAGTGCTGCGCCGGCCCGGTCCTGCCGGATGTGCTGTGCTGGTTACGCGGTTGAGTCTGGTCTGACGGAGGGGTCCGGCGCGCTGGTGCTCGGCACCCTCTTGTACTGGGGAAAACCCCACCCCCGCCGGTTCGGTCAACCACCCCTCACCGACGCCCCAGCGACGTAAAACCAGGTTAAGGACGCCCTGGGCCCCGCTCCTCCTCCGGTGGAACGAACCCTCCCCGGGCCGTAGTACGGAGGGACCCCTAGGGGCAGTCCACCGACGGGTGGAGACGATCTCGGGGTTGTGGTCCACCCTCCGGCGCAGTCAGCTTCCACCCTGCCGCAACGTGAGGGTCAAGTGGGAAGCTGTTCTGCGGCAGATAGATGCAAGGGGAATGCAACGGGAAGGAATCCTGTGGACCAGGGGGACACCGGGATACGGACGGCCGCGGCGGAGCACACGCAGGACATGCGCAGACGCGGCGCCGTGGTCGCCGCGCTGATGCTCGCCATGGCGCTCGCGGCCCTCGACTCCACGATCGTCTCGACGGCCGTCCCGCAGATCGTCGGCGACCTGGGCGGTTTCTCGGTCTTCTCCTGGCTGTTCTCCGGCTATCTGCTCGCCGTGACGGTGACGCTCCCGGTGTACGGCAAGCTGTCGGACACCTTCGGCCGCAAGCCGGTCCTGATAGCGGGCGCGTCGCTGTTCCTGGCCGGTTCACTGCTGTGTGCGGTGGCCTGGAACATGGGCGCGCTGATCGCTTTCCGCATCCTCCAGGGCCTGGGTGGCGGAGCCCTCCAGGGCACGGTGCAGACGCTCGCCGCCGACCTCTACCCGCTCAAGGACCGCCCGAAGATCCAGTCCAAGCTGTCCACGGTGTGGGCGGTGTCGGCGGTGGCCGGCCCGGGCGTGGGAGGCGTTCTGGCCGCATACGCCGACTGGCGGTGGATCTTCTTGGTCAACCTCCCCATCGGCGCGGTGGCGTTGTGGCTGATCGTCCGTCATCTGCACGAGCCGGAGCGGGAGGCGGCCGAGCGTCCCCGTATCGACTGGGCGGGCGCGCTGGCGGTGTTCGCGTGCGGGGGCGTGCTGCTGACGGCCCTGGTGCAGGGCGGGGTGGCCTGGCCCTGGTTGTCGGGACCGTCAACGGCCTTGTTCGGTACGGGACTTGCACTGGCCGGGGTGGTGGTCCTGGTCGAACGCCGGGCGGCCGAGCCGATCATCCCGGGCTGGGTGTGGCGGCGCCGTACGATCGCGGCGGTCAATCTCGCGCTGGGTGCGCTGGGGCTGCTGATGGTAGCGCCGAGCGTGTTCCTGCCGACGTATGCGCAGTCGGTGCTGGGCCTGGCCCCGGTGGCGGCCGGCTTCGTCCTGTCCGTCTGGACCCTGAGCTGGCCGGTCTCGGCGGCCCTGAGCCAGCACGTGTACCGGCGCATCGGCTTCCGCAACACCGCGATGCTCGGCATCGGGACGGCGGCGCTGATCCTGTTCGCGTTCCCTCTCCTGCCCTACCCGGGCCGGGCGTGGCAGCCGGCCCTGCTGATGCTGCTCCTGGGCGCGGCCCTGGGCCTGTTCCAGCTCCCGCTGATCGTGGGGGTGCAGTCGACGGTGGGGTGGGCGGAACGCGGCACGACCACGGCGTCGGTGCTGTTCTGCCGTCAGACCGGCCAGACGATCGGGGCGTCGGTGTTCGGCGCGGTGGCCAACGGGGTGCTCGCCGACCGGCTGGGCGGTGCGAGCGACCTGGACTCGGTGACGCGGGGCCTGGACGGCGGTGCGGTGCCGGAAGGCACCCGGCGGGCGATCGCGGACGCGGTGCACGCCGTGTATCTGGGCGCGGGGTGCGCCGCCGCCGCGGCCTTCCTGGTGCTGCTGTTCCTTGCCCCTCGCCGCTTCCCGGTGCTCAAGGACTGACGGTCCGGCAGCAGGGCACCCGCCGCACCCCCGGCCGTAAAAGTCTGAGTTAACGCGGGTAACACAGCAGGTCAGCGTAGTAAGCGCATACCGACCGGCCAGTTTGGTGAAAACCGCGCGCGACGGAAAACCGGCGAGTAGCGTGCGTGGCTCCGCACGCCCCCCAACCTCCCTGCGGTCCCCCGCACAGGACCCGAGCCACGCAAGGAGCACCGGGATGTCCTACGACCGGTCCCCGTCGTACCCGTACCACCAAGCACCGAAGAACACGTCCCTGCCGTACGAGGCCGGCTACCCGTGGATGCCGCCCGCCCCACCGCCCGAACCGGCCAGACGGCGCCGGCCTCCGGAGCCCTCTCTCGGCCACCACAGCGACCTGCGGATCCTGCGCAGTGCGCACCGCTGGCAGCGGCGCACCGCCACCCTCACCGCGCTCGGCTACTTCACGCTGTTCCTGATCCTGTCGGCGTTCGCACCGTCGTTCATGACGACCACCGTCACCGACGGACTGCCGACCGGCCTGCTGCTCGCCCTGCTCCAGATACCCGTCACCTGGCTGGCGATCGCGCTGTACGAGCACACGGCCCGCCGCTACGTCGACCCGATCGCGGACCGCATCCGCAAGCAGGCCGAGCTGGACGCCAAGCGGGAGGCCGCACGATGACCGGGTTCAGCGGAAACGCCCAGGCGATGTCCCTCGTCGCCTTCTCCACCGTCGCCGCGATCACGCTGCTGCTGTGCGTGATGACCGGCCCGGACGGCGACGACCTCGACGAGTTCTACACCGGCTACGGCTCCCTCTCCCCCATGCGCAACGGCCTCGCGATCGCCGGCGACTACATCTCCGCGGCGAGCGTGCTGGGCACGGGCGGCGTGATCGCCCTGTGCGGCTACGACGGGATCGCACTGGCCCTGAGCACCGCACTGTCGCTGATGCTGCTGATGTTCCTGCTGGCCGAACCCCTGCGCAACGCAGGCCGGTTCACCATGGGAGACGCGCTGACCCGCCGTATGCCGGGCCGCGGAGTACGTATCACCGCCTGCGTGGTGACCATCGCCGCACTGATGCCGCTGATGCTGGTCCAACTGGCAGGCACAGGGCAGCTGTTGGCGTTCATCCTCGGCTTCTCCGGCGACTCGCTGAAGACCGGCTGCATCATCGGGCTCGGCGCCCTGATGATCAGCTACGCGGCGATCGGCGGCATGAAGGGCACCGCCCTCATCCAGATCCTGAAGATCGTGATGCTGATCGGGTCTGGCACCGTGGTCGCCCTGCTGGTGCTGCAGCGCTTCGACTGGGATCCGGGAGCGCTGTTCAACGCCGCGGCCGCGCAGAGCGGGGTCGGTTCCGCCTTCCTGCACTCCGGCGTCGAGTTCGCGGGCAGCTCCAACCCCCGCCTGGACATGATCACTTCGGAACTCACCATCGTGGTCGGCGGCGCCTGTCTGCCGCACGTCACCATGCGCATGTACACCGCGCGCAGCGCCCGTCAGGTGAGGCGCTCGATGTCGTGGGCGGTGTCGTCGGTGGTGCTGTTCGTCCTCATCATGACGGTCGTCGGGTTCGGCGCGACGGCCCTGATCGGACGGGCGGTCATCGCGCAGGCCGACCCGCAGGGCAACACGGCCTATCTGCTCGGTTCACGGGCCGCCTTCGGTACGAACGTGTCGACATCGGAGACGTTCCTGTTCACCACGGTCACCACGGCGATCTTCCTGACCCTGCTCGCCTCGGTCGCCGGGATGATCCTCGCCTGCGCCAACTCCCTCGCCCACGACGTCTTCGCCACCCGTGTGCAGGAGATGTCGGAGCGCCGCGAGATGCTGCTGGCCCGCCTGTCGGCGCTCGCGGTGGGCGTCCCGGCGATCCTGCTGGCCACCCTGGTCCAGCACCGCAGTCTGCAACCCCTGGTGACCCTGTCGTTCTGCCTGGGTGCCTCCGCGATCGCCCCCGCCCTGGTCTACAGCCTCTTCTGGCGCCGCTACACCCGCATGGGCCTGCTGTGCACCCTGATCGGCGGCACGCTCGCGGTCCTGCTCGTCATGCCGGGCACCAACCTGGTCTCCGGCTCTCCCGTCTCCGCCTTCCCGGGCGCCGACTTCAACTGGTTCCCGTTCACGACGACCGGCCTGGTGACGATCCCCCTGGGCTTCGCCTTCGGCTGGCTCGGCACGGTGGCCTCCGGCCGCCGCGCCTCGGAGGAACAGCGACACCAGTACGAGGCCGTGGAGGGCTGGATCCTGGCGGGGGCGGTACGCAGAAGCGGCTGACGGCCCGCGGCACACACGCAGTGCCGGCGGTGGTCGGCGGGACGGAGGCGCGGCCTGTGCCGGGCGCCTCCGTCCCGCCCGTCACTCCCCCGAGGCCGAACCCGTCAACGCCGTGAGACTGCTGCGTACGTTGTCCATCTGCACCTGCATCTCGTCCGCGAGCTCGCTGTGCTGCTGCAGCACCTGCTCCGTCTCCCGGGCGATCTGCTCCTCCTTCAGCCGCGCCGCCGCGAGGATCTCCGCGGCGCGCGCGCTCGCCTCGTCCTGGCAGCGGTGGGCGTACTCCTCCGCGTCCATGAACTCCCGCCTCGCCTCGGCCAGCTCGGCCTCCGCCCGAGCCATCAGCCCGGCGTTCCGCCCGTCGATCGCCGCCGCGCGCTCGGCCTCGGCCCGCTCCACCTCGTCCCACCGCTCGGCGAACTCCTTGGCCTGCTCGGCGAGTTTCACGGTGGCGCGCTGCCGTGCCTCCCTGAGCACGCCCAGCACTTCGCCTCGGCCCTCCTTCAGCGCGCGCCGGGCGCCGATGCGGATCTCGTCGGCCTCGGCATGCGCCACGAGCAGCCGCTGACCGGCGTGTTCCTCGGCGTCGGCGCGTACGGACTCGGCGTGCGCCTCGGCGGCGCCGAGCACCTCGCTCGCGTACGCCTGCGCCGCCTCCAGCAGGCGTTGCGCCTCCTGCCGGGCGCGCTCCCGTACGGCCGCGGCCTCCTCCTGCACATGCTGGAAGAGGCTCCGGGCACCCTCGCCGAGCGCCTCGTACGTCTGCGGGGACAGCTTTGACACGGTCTCCTGCAGCAGCGCGGCCTCCGCCTCCATGTCCTTGGCGAGGACGGTGAGCCGGGCCGCCCTCTCCCAGGCGGCATCCCGGTCCAGGGAGAGCGCCTCGGCGAACACCTCGACCTGTTCGGGGCAGTAACCGCGCCCCCGTACGGCCCCGAAGCCATGGGGCGAGATCGGTGTGCTGCTCATCCTGGAACCCCTCTCCGCCGAACTCTCCGCCGTACGGGCGCGCAATGATGATTTCGCGCCATCTTGATATATCGGGCAGAAGTGTTCATAACGCGACACTCCGTATGCGTATCGCGATCGGCGTACGAACACAAAAGGGCCGGGCCGGTCAGAACGACCGGCTCGGCCCTTCAGCAACAGGGTCCGAAGCAGTTCAGGGTTTCTCAGCGGCAGCGCATCACAGCAACCCGTCCCACATCTGCTCCAGCAGCACCGACCACCAGCTCTCCGGCGAACCGAGCGCCGCCGGGTCGAGGGAGGCCAGCTGGGCCTGGAAGTCGACGGTCCAACGGCCCGCCTGCTCCTGGTTCAGTCCGAACCGCAAGCGCCACATCCGGCCCAGCAGCGCCAGACACCGCTGGAACTCCGGCAGCCCCGTGTTCACGAACTGCGGCGGTACGGGCGCACCACCGGGCCCCGCCTCCACCGGCACGGCCACGATGTTCGCGGTGCCGTACTGCACACACACCGCCCGGCCGAAGTCGCTGCCCATGACGAGATACGAGCCCGCGTCCGCGGCCGGCTGCACACCGCGCTCCTGCGCCAGCTCGGCGAGCGTCGGCACCGGCCGCCCCGGCTGGGCCTGCGCCCAGAAGAACGGACCCATGTCCGCCGGCAGCCCCGCGGCCACCAGCGAGTGCGCCACGACCGGCGGCACACCCTGCCGGGACACGGCAGCCTGCTCGAACCGGAACACACCCGGCCCGAACGCACCCGCCAGCTCCTGCCCCACCGCCTCCGGCGGAATCGGCGCGGCCGCCTGCACCGGAGGCAACGGCGCCCGCACCGGCGCAGGGCGGGCCGGCCCGTCCGCCACCTGGTGCAACTCGCCCTGGTGCGCCAGCAGTTGCTGCATGCCCTGCTGCCGGCTCGCGTGATCCGTCCCGTACGGCGCGATGGACGTGATCCGCGCCTGCGGCCACTGCTCCCGGATCATCCGCGCACAGTACGCACCCGGCAGCTCGCACGACTCCAGCTCCGTGTGCAGCTCCAGCACCTGGTCCGGCGGCACGTTCATACCGCGCAGCTCATGGAAGATCTGCCACTCCGGGTGCGGCATACCCGGCGCCGACCGCCGAATCAACTGCTGCTCGGACCCGTCCTGCGCCCGATACCGAAGCACGGCCTGATACCCGGGCCCCACCGTCGGCTGCCCCTGCTGCGGCGGGTAGCCGTACGAGGGCGACTGCGGGGCGCCGGGCACTCCGGGCGCCATACCGGGGGCAGGCGGCGGGGGCGCGCCGGGCCCGCCCACCGGAGGAGCACCGGGTGCGCCTACGGGGGGCCCGGCCAGCACGGTCTCCGCATGGTGCACGGCACCTCGACCACCGGGGGGGCCGCCTGGAGCGCCGGGGGCGCCGGGCATGCCGGGGGCTCCGGGTGCGCCGGGAGGCGGCGGGGTGCCGGGAGCGCCGGGAGACTGGGGCACGCCAGGACCACCCGGAGCGCCGGGAGCGCCGGGAGCGCCGGGAGCGCCGGGAGCGCCGGGAGCGCCGGGAGGCTGCGGGAAGGCAGGGGCACCGGGAGCACCCGGAGGCTGCGGGGTGCCCGGACCACCCGTACCGCCGGGAGCACCCGGAGGCTGCGGGAAGCCAGGAGCGCCAGGAGCACCGGGAGGCTGCGGGAAGCCAGGGGCACCGGGAGCACCCGGAGGCTGCGCAAAGCCAGGACCGCCAGGAGGCTGCGGGAAGCCAGAGCTGCCCGGAGCATCAGAAGGCTGAGGGCCACCCGGAGCACCCGGAGGCTGTGGCACGCCAGGACCGCCCGGAGCACCCGGGCCCACCGGAGGCTGCGGGCCGCCAGAACCACCCGCAGCACCGGAAGGCTGCGGGAAGCCAGCGCCACCAGGAGTCCCAGGGGCCTGCGGGACACCGGGCGCACCGGGCGCACCGGGAGCCGCAGGAGGCTGGGGCGGGGCACTCATGCCGGGAGCACCCGGGGCGAAGGGAGCGCCGGGCGCGCCTGGTGCACCCGGGGCGCCCGGAAACGCCTGCGCGCCGGGCGCACCCGGACCACCGGGGGCAACCGGAGGCTGCGGCACCCCCGCACCCGGACCACCGGGCGCGCCCGAAGGCTGCGGCGCACCGGGAACACCGGGCGGCCCCGGAGGCTGCGGTGCCCCCGGCCCCATCCGAGCGGGGTCGGCGAGCATCGTGGCGGCTTGGTGGACGTTGGCCGGAGGCGTGCCGCCGGGCACGTTCGGTGCGCCGGGCGGGTGGGGGACGCCCGGCGGAACCGGGGCACCCGGCGCGGCGCCCGGCGGAGGCGGCGGGCCTCCCGGAGCCCCCGGCCCCGCAGCACCCTCAGGCCCGTCCGGACCGAGCGCCGACACCAGCTGCGTAGGAACGTACCCGCCCGCACCGGACCCCGGCGGAGGCGGAGGCGCGCTCCCCGGCCGCGCACCCGGCACCCCCGGAGCGCTCGGCGGAGGCGGCGTGGACGAACCCCGGCGCGGCGACGGAGCCGCCTTGCTCGTCGCGGCGTCGGCGATGTCCCCGGCGTTCGGCGCGAGCGGCCGACCGGGGGCGCCCGGCGCCTGCGGATAGCCGTACGACGGAGGGGCCGGCGGCGGAGGCGGCGTTCCCTGCGCCGCCGCAGCCTGCGGATAGCCGTACCCCGGAGGCTGCGCGCCCGCGCCCTGCGGATACCCATAACCCGGAGGCGGCGCAGGCGTACCACCCGGAGCCCCCGGTTCATCGAGCGCCCGCTCCTCCGTCGTCCGCGGAAGCCCGCTGCCGCCCGCCATCAGCGCCGTCTCGGCGTCCGGCCGTGCTTCCTCACCCGCATCGTTCAGCGGCGGCGCGAACACGGTCGCAGGCAGCGGGACGGAAAGGTCCTCACCGCCCCCGTTGGTGTCCGTCCCGGCCCAAGGAGTCGCCCCGGCAGGCGAACCCGTCGCACCCGGCGCGTCACCCGCCCCGGCCTCCGGCCACCGAGCACCGTCACCCGACGAAGCAGCCGCACCACCCCGCCGATCCGCGATCCCCAACTTGTCCGCCGCCTCCTGCAACCACTCCGGCGGACTCAACAGGAACGACGTCTGATTCAGATCCACCCGCGCCGAAGCCGACGGCACCGGCTCCGCAGCCTCGTCCCGCCGGCCGTACTCCTCCTCGTACCGGCGAATCACCTCACCCACCGGCAACGACGGCCACAACGTCGCCTCACCGCTGTCCCGGGCGATCACCAGCCGCTGCAGACCCCCGTCCGAACGCGGCCCCTCCGCCCGGTCCTCGGCCCACACCACGAACCCGAGACCGAACTCCCGCACCCGCACCTCACGATGCTGATACGCCGGCACATCCCCGTTGATCCACTCCTCGGCGCGCTCCTGCGCCTGCGCGAAGGTCACCATCGCAACGCTCACTCCCCCACCGAAGAGACGGAAGCGACCGGAACGGAATGCGCGAACCCGCCGTCCACCATCAGATTCGCCACCGTCTCCAACTCCGGCGGATTGCCCGCAAGCCGCGCCAAGAACGCGTCGAAGTCCTCACCGCACGGCAGCAGCAACCGCTCCACCCGGTCCGCCGGCGCCCACGAAGGATCCACGTCCCGAGCGTCGTCATACGCACAGAACCACACCGAACCGGGCCGCTCGCCCTTCACCTTCACCGCCAGCAAGCCACCCTGCACAAACCCAACACCCAGGTAATCCTTGGTCAGATGGTCACGCAGACACTTGTTGACGTAGACCAGATCATTGACCGCCGCCTCGTCCCGCACCGTGAAGAACGGCTGGTCGATCAACAGCCCCAACTCGGCATCCAGCGCCGCACCCACCGGCGCACACCCACCCGCCGCCTTCAGGAACGAACGGTACGCACCCGGCAGCCGATACCCGAGGTCCTCCTCGACCCCCTGCACCTGCGACTCCGTCACCGCCACACCCGACTTCGGCAACCCGAAATGCGCAGGCCGCGTCTCCTGCAACGGCCGCGTCCCCCGCTTGTCCTGATCCACCGCCGCCGTCGCGATCCCACCGTGATGCCGCAGCAACGCCTTCACCTCGACCGGCACCAACTCCAGCCGCCGCGAACCCACCACGTGATGCCACGTCCAGCCATGCGGAGTCGCCACCGAAGGCACCGTGTCCCACAGTTCATGACCGGAGGCCGCAAGAGCCGCGTTCGCCGAGACGTAGTCCGTCAGCCGCAACTCATCGACACCGAAACCCTCCGGCGGCTCCGCGATCTCCGCAGCAGCACGCGCATAGACCGAGAAATCGGGGTAACCACGCTCGTCAACCCGTACCCCTCTCGGGTGACGTGCCGCCCGGACCGGATCCGGGAAATGCACGACCTGCCCGGCATAGGCCGCGTTCGGCGGCGCGGCTTGCTGCCCGAGCCGACCTGTCGTCATGGCGGTTGCCCCCTGCGGCGTTCGTTACGGACCGCGATGACCACCATCGGCCAACCCGCCCCGTATCTCCTGTACAGCCCTCTCCACACGTCGGCCGCGTGGATCGCGGTGCCGACAGCCTATGCGGTACGACCGCACCGGTCACCGGGCACCGGCCAGCCGCCCTCCGCTTCCGTGACCAGCCGTCACCCCGCCGTGACAGCCCGCCCAAACCCGGGCGTGTCGCACCGCCCCAGCTTCCGCACCAGCCACGACATTTGGCACTCTGTGACCTCCGGGGGAGGCACGGGAGGGGATGACGATCATGAACGCGACGCAGACGGGACCACACACGGCACCGCACACCGGGCCGTCCGGCGACCCCCGCATCGGCTGGAGCGCCACCGAAACCCCCCACGCACCCGCCCTCCTCCACCGCCGCGACGGCATACTCCCCACCATCGCCGCCGCCCTCTCCGTCCGCGGCGCCACCCTCACCGGCACCGCCGCCCGCGGCGACCAGCCCCCACCCCTGCACCCACTCGTCCAGGACTTCCTCGACACCCTCCCCAGCGCCGGGCGCGACCGCTTCACCGGCCGCTGCGCCGAAACCATCCTCATCTCCCGCCACATAGCCGCCGCCGACGCCGCCCGCAGCAAACGCGCCACCCGCAAACCCATGACCCACGGCGAAGCCCGCAAAGCCCTCAAACAGGCCAAACTCACCGCCCGCCGTATCCGCGAGGACGGCGACCCCCTCCACGGCACCTTCGCCACCCCCTGCCGCGCCTGCACCGCCCTCAGCGCCCACTACGGCGTCCGCATCGTCGACCCCGCAGCAGCAGACGGCTGACCCCCCACCACCCCAAGCAAGACGGCCCGCACCGAACTGTGAACTCAGCGAACTCGACGATCGAAGGGCAGATGCACCCCGACCGCACCTCGACCACGCGCTTCCCCGTACCCGTCGACGCCGCCCTCCGCGCCGCCGGCTGGCAACCCGGACGCTGGGACATAAAACAGGCCGAGATCTGGGCCGACGCCCTCCGCGACCACGCCTCACCCGCAGGCCACCGCCACGCCGTCTTCCCCGCCGCCGTAGAAGCCTGGGCGGAATTCGGCGGCCTCCACATCACACCCACCGGACCCGGCCGCCAAGTCGCCCCCGCAGCCCTCCACCTCGACCCCCTGCACGGCCTCCACATGGCCCGCACCCTCAGCGACCTCGGCCGCGCCCTCGACACCGAAGTCAGCCCCCTCGGCACCGAGACCGACACCCACTCCCTGCTCGCCGTCGACACCGAAGGCCGCATCTACGCCCTCGATCACACAGGCGACTGGTACCTCGGCCCCGACATCGACCAAGCCCTCGGCAGCCTCATCTCAGGCATCGAACCGGTACGACTGACAGCGGGCTGAACCACCCGCACACGGACAGCGACCACTACGCCGCCGGAATCACCGCCGACACCCGGAACCCCCCGGCATCCGTCGGCCCCGACACAAACACCCCACCCAGCGCGGCCACCCGCTCCTTCATCCCCACCAGCCCGTTCCCCCCGGAGGGCAACCGCGCCGACGACGCCGAAGCCATCTCCGGCGGCGGCTCGTTCTCCACCTGCATCGCGATCTCCGACACCCGATGCGCAAGCCGCACATGCGTCTTCGCACCCGCCGCATGCTTGTGGACGTTCGTCAACGCCTCCTGCACCACGCGATACGCGGTCTGCTCGACCTCAGCGGCATACGACCGCACATCCCCCTCGACGGACAGATCCACCACCATCCCCGCAGCCGCCGACTGCCCGACCAACTCCTCCAACTCCTCCAGACAGGGCCCCTCACCCTCATCGACGGCCCTCGAAGCCGCCACCGCAGCAGCCACCCCCACCGCCGCCAACGGAACCGACCGCTCGGCCCGCCGAACCCCGTCCCCACTCCGCAGCACCCCGAGCATCTCCCGCAACTCGGTCAACGCCTGCCGCCCCATATCCCCCACCAGCGCGGCATTCTTCACGGCCTTCTCGGGGTCCTTACGAGCAACGGCCTGCAACGCAGCGGCGTGAACGACCATGAGGCTCACCCGATGCGCGACAACGTCATGCATCTCCCGCGCAATCCGAGTCCGCTCCTCGTTCCGCGCCCACTCGGCCCGCTCCTCGGCCCGCTCCGCAAGCAACTGCAACTCACGCTCAAGACTGTCCGCCCGCTCCCGCAAGCTCTCCATCAGCCGCCGCCGAGCCCCGACGTAAAGCCCCAGAAGCAGAGGCGGCGCAGTCATCCCGATCGCGGTGGTGATCGCAGCGAACGGAACGAACCAGTCCCCCAGATCCCACGACCCCCGCGCCATGTCCTGCCGCACCCGCACGAACATCACGATCAACATGCCGACGAGCGACATCCCCGCCAGCGACCCGATGATCCGCCGCGGCAACTCGGAGGCGGCGAGCGTGTACAGCCCGACGACCCCCATCAGATAGCCCATCTGGGCCGGGGTAATGGCGATCGACACCAGCACCACAGCAATCGGCCACTGCCGCCTCACCAGCAGCGCCGAGCCGGCCAACACCCCGAAAACAACCCCCGCGGCCACCGGAATCCCCGCGTCCCGAGCAAACCGAACACCCTCGAACGCACACTCCACCGCGGACACAAAAGCCAAGCTCACGTCCAGTGCCGCACTGCGCCACCTGGCCCACCACCACGGCCCTCCCCGGGCCGCCGCGTGCACTTCCCCCGTCGTGGTCATGCCTCCAGCCTACGGGCGTCCGCGCCCCGTTTTCCGGCGAGTTTTCGCGATGGGTCTACACCACACTCCGTAACCGAACGTAAGCGAAACAGACCGATATCCCTCGAACTGCTGAATCGCACATTGTTCGCCGCCGGAACCCCGGATTCCGCCCGGACGGTATGCCCATGGCACATTCACATGGCAAATACGCCGACTTCGAGGGACTGCGGGAGCGGGCGGTCGCGCTGCGGCGGTCCGGCCTCAGCCGCCGCCAGATCCGCGACCGCCTGCACGTCGACAACAACGACATCCTCAACCGCCTCCTGGAGGGCGAGCCCCCTCCGGAATGGACGAAGCGCCCGAACGCGAAGGACGACCTGCGGGACAGGGCGCGGGAGCTCCGGCTCCAGGGCTGGACGTACGACCAGATCCAGGTGGAGCTGGGGTGCTCGAAGAGTTCGATCTCGTTGTGGGTACGGGATCTGCCAAGGCCGGAGCGGCGTGCCCCTGCGGAGCAGGCCAGGCTGGCAGGTCGAAAGAGATGGGAGCACGAGCTCGCCATGCGGGACGAGCAGCGCCAACAGACCAAGGCATCGGCAACCGCAGAGATTGGCCACCTATCCGACCGCGATCTATTCATTGCCGGCGTCGCCCTCTATTGGGCCGAGGGCGGCAAGGACAAGCCGTACGCCCGACGAGAAAACGTGATCTTCGTCAACAGCGACCCCGGGATGATCGAGGTCTTCCTTGCCTGGCTGAACCTACTCGGCGTCGAGCGTGAACGCCTGCGGTACTCCGTGATGATCCACGAGACCGCCGACGTGGCCGCCGCCGAACAGTATTGGGCCGAACTCGTCGGCGCCGACCGCTCCGCCTTCTACAAGACCACGCTGAAGAAACACAACCCGAAGACGGTACGGAAGAACACCGGCGACTCGTACCGCGGCTGCCTGGCCATCAGAGTCCTGAAGGGAGCCGACTTGTACCGTCGCATCGAAGGCTGGTGGTACGGCATAGTAGGGGCTGCACGCCGCACCGATCTAGAGAATCGGACATAGCGGACGAACCATCCCGGGTCGTCTAAAGGCAGGACAAATGGTTTTGGTCCATTGAATGAGGGTTCGATTCCTTCCCCGGGAGCATGACAAGTAGCGGGCCCTGACAGCACCGTCAGGGCCCGCTCCCATGTCCCCCAAGAAACGCCCCGGTATCCTGCGGTTGTCCCCACCCACTCCACAGCCGAAGGGCAACCCCGTGAGCGCCATTCGCCCGGCAGCCGTCGTCGTTCTCGCAGCGGGTGAGGGCACCCGTATGAAGTCGGCCACACCCAAGGTCCTGCACGAGCTCTGTGGTCGCAGCCTCGTGGGGCATGTGCTCGCCGCCGCCCGTGAGTTGGACCCCGAGAACCTCGTCGTCGTGGTCGGGCACGCCCGCGAGAAGGTCACCGCGCACCTCGCCGAGACCGACCCCGCCGTACGCACCACGGTGCAGGCGGAGCAGAACGGCACGGGGCATGCCGTACGCATCGCCCTGGACGAGCTCGGCGGCAGCGTCGACGGGACCGTGGTGGTCGTGTGCGGCGACACTCCGCTCCTCACCGGTGAGACGCTCCGGCAGCTCGCGGCGACGCACTCCGCCGACTCGAACGCCGTCACCGTGCTGACCGCCGAGGTCCCGGACGCGACCGGCTACGGCCGGATCATCCGCGACGACGCGACCGGTGCCGTGACCGAGATCGTCGAGCACAAGGACGCCACCGAGACGCAGCGCGTGATCCGTGAGATCAACTCCGGTGTCTTCGCGTTCGACGGTCTGCTGCTGGCGGATGCGCTCAAGAAGGTCCGTACGGACAACAGCCAGGGTGAGGAGTACCTGACGGACGTCCTCGGGATCCTCCGTGAGGCCGGTCATCGCGTGGGGGCCTCCGTTGCCGCCGATCACCGCGAGATCGCCGGGATCAACAACCGTGTGCAGCTGAGCGAGGCCCGTCGCATTCTCAACGACCGGCTGCTGACCAGCGCCATGCTCGCCGGCGTCACGGTGATCGACCCGGCGACGACCTGGGTCGACGTCACCGTCACGTTCGAGCAGGACGCCGTCGTCCACCCGGGCACTCAGCTGCACGGCTCCACGCACCTCGGCGAGGGTGCGGAGGTCGGGCCCAACACCCGTCTCACCGACACTCAGGTGGACGCCGGGGCGCGTGTCGACAACACGGTGGCCGACAGTGCTCATATCGGGCCGCAGGCGAAGGTGGGCCCGTTCGCCTATCTCCGTCCGGGGACGCGGTTGGGCGCGAAGGGCAAGATCGGTACCTACGTCGAGACGAAGAACGCCTCCATCGGCGAGGGGACCAAGATCCCCCACCTCTCCTACGTCGGTGACGCGACGATCGGCGACTACACCAACATCGGTGCCGCGAGTGTGTTCGTGAACTACGACGGCCAGGAGAAGCACCACTCGACCGTCGGGTCGCATTGCCGGACGGGTGCGGACAATATGTTTGTGGCTCCTGTCACTGTCGGGGACGGCTCGTACACCGCTGCGGGGTCCGTGATCACGAAGGATGTGCCGCCCGGTTCGCTGGCTGTGGCCCGTGGTCAGCAGCGGAATATCGAGGGTTGGGTGGTTCGCAAGCGTCCGGGGAGCGCGGCGGCGCAGGCGGCTGAGGCGGCGTCTCGGCAGGTCGAGAGCGAAGACTGACCGGAAACGGGTGCGCCGGACACGGCGTACCGTGATAAGTGCACACCCAGTTGAGACACCTCTGAGGAGACAGCTGTGACCGGGATCAAGACGACCGGCGAGAAGAAGATGATGTTCTTCTCCGGCCGCGCCCACCCCGAGCTTGCCGAGGAGGTCGCCCAGCAGCTGGGGGTCGGCGTCGTCCCGACGAAGGCATTCGACTTCGCGAACGGTGAGATCTACGTCCGCTATCAGGAGTCGGCGCGTGGCGCGGACTGCTTTGTGATCCAGAGCCACACGGCTCCGATCAACCAGTGGATCATGGAGCAGTTGATCATGATCGATGCGCTGAAGCGGGCTTCGGCGCGGTCCATCACTGTCATCGTGCCGTTCTACGGTTATGCGCGGCAGGACAAGAAGCACCGTGGTCGTGAGCCGATCTCGGCGCGGCTGGTGGCTGATCTGATGAAGACGGCGGGTGCGGACCGCCTTCTGACCGTGGATCTGCACACGGACCAGATTCAGGGGTTCTTCGACGGGCCCGTCGATCATCTCTTCGCTCTTCCGCTGCTTGCGGACTATGTAGGCGAGAAGGTGGACCGGAACAAGCTGACGGTGGTCTCGCCCGACGCGGGGCGTGTGCGGGTGGCGGACCGCTGGTGCGACCGGCTGGGTGCTCCGCTGGCGATCGTGCACAAGCGTCGTGACAAGGACGTGGCGAACCAGGTGACCGTCCATGAGGTCGTGGGTGAGGTCAAGGGTCGGGTGTGTGTCCTGGTCGACGACATGATCGACACGGGTGGCACCATCTGTGCGGCGGCCGACGCGCTGTTCGCGCATGGCGCTGAGGATGTCATCGTGACGGCCACGCATGGTGTGCTGTCCGGTCCTGCCGCGGATCGTCTGAAGAACTCCCGGGTGAGTGAGTTCGTGTTCACGAACACGCTGCCGACGCCGGCTGAGCTGGGCCGGGATCTGGACAAGATCACGGTGTTGTCGATTGCGCCGACGATTGCGAGTGCGGTGCGTGAGGTGTTCGAGGATGGTTCGGTGACGAGCCTGTTCGACGAGCAGTAAGGGTTCTGCGTCGGGGGTTTTGTCTCTGGCGGAGATCGTTTTGGGTGTGGCCTCCTTGGCCGAGTAGACTGCTGCAGTTGCTCGGCGAGGGAGGCCGTACCCGTTTTTGGCGGGGTATGGCGGTCCGTTATCGACGCGCTCTTCGTAGCAGGCCGTTCGTGGCCGGGTGACCACGTCCGTTTCTGTTCTGTACGAGGAGTGATCATGTCCGAGGTGAAGCTCACCGCCGAGACCCGTACCGAGTTCGGTAAGGGTGCTGCCCGTCGTATCCGTCGTGACAGCAAGGTTCCCGGTGTTCTGTACGGTCACGGTTCCGACCCGCTGCACCTGACCCTTCCGGGTCACGACCTGCTGCTTGCGCTGCGTACGCCGAACGTCCTGATCTCTCTGGACATCGACGGCAAGACGAACGAGCTGGCGATCCCGAAGTCGGTTCAGCGTGACCCGATCAAGGGTTTCCTTGAGCACGTCGACCTGCTGCTGGTGAAGCGTGGCGAGAAGGTCACGGTCGAGATCCCGGTGCACACCGAGGGTGAGCTGGCCCCGGGTGGCAACCTGCTGGAGCACGTCCTGAACGCGCTGCCGGTCGAGACCGAGGCCACGCACATTCCGGAGTCCGTCACGGTGTCCGTCGAGGGTCTGGAGGCCGGTGCCTCCATCCTGGCGAAGGACATCACGCTGCCGAAGGGCACCACGCTGGCCGTCGAGGAGGACGCTGTCGTCCTTCAGGTCCTGGCCTCGCAGGCCGAGGAGGCCGCGGAGGGCGGGGAGGCCGCGGGCGAAGAGGTCGCCGAGGCCTGATCCTCACCCTGTTCGACCGTTCGTCAGCCGCTGTTCCCGTTCGGGGCAGCGGCTGGCGCGTATCAAGGACGCGTTTCAAGGACGCGCATCAAGGAGATGTGGACGTGACCAGCCCTGCCAATGGCCCCTGGCTTGTTGTGGGTCTCGGGAATCCCGGGCCCGAGTACGGGATGAATCGGCACAATGTCGGGTTCATGGTGGCCGATCTGCTGGCCGAGCGGATCGGGGGGAGGTTCAAGCGGGCGGGCAAGGCGCAGGCGCAGGTCGTGGAGGGTCGGATCGGGCCGCCGGGGCCGGCGAACCGGCGGGTGATTCTGGCGAAGCCGATGTCGTACATGAATCTGTCCGGTGGTCCGGTGAACGCGCTGCGGGATTTCTACAAGGTGCCGGTGGCGAACATCGTGGCGGTGCATGACGAGTTGGACATCGATTACGGCGCTCTTCGTCTGAAGCTGGGTGGTGGGGACAACGGGCACAACGGGTTGAAGTCGATGACGAAGGCGTTCGGGGCGGAGTATCACCGGGTGCGGTTCGGGATCGGGCGGCCTCCTGGTCGTATGCAGGTTGCCGATTTTGTGTTGAAGGATTTCTCGTCGGCGGAGCGCAAGGAGCTGGACTACTTCGTGGACCGGGCGGCGGATGCGGTGGAGTGTCTGGTGATCGAGGGGTTGGAGCGGGCGCAAAGCACGTACAACTCCTGACTTGTCGCCCGGGGGATCCGGTGGGAGTTGACCTGGTGTGGGGGTATGGCCAATGATCCCGGCCATGCCTGCCACTGCCACCTCCACCCGTCAGGTTTCGCGCCAGGCCTCGGTTGCCGCTCTGCGGTTCGGGCGGCTTGCGGCGATGGGTGCGGTCGCGGTGCTGATTCTGATCGCCGGGGTGTGGGCGTCTTGGCGGACGGCTCCGTATGTGATGCTCACGAAGGGGCGGGAGCGCGGCACGATCGAGGTGGCGCGGTGCGGGGACGATTCGTGTACGGGTCGCTATACGCCGATTTCGCAGGGTTCTTCAGGTCGAGACCGGGTCGTGATCGAGAAGTCGGTTGCGGTGCGCAAGGGGCAGACGTACACGGTGGTGGTGAAGCCGGGCAGCGATGAGGTCGTGCGGTCGGGGCCGGCGGGGATTCTGTATGCGTGGGTTCCGTTCGGTGGGGCGTTGCTGCTGGCTTCGGTGGTGGTGGCCGGGGGGCTGGGGCGGACGCGGGCCGGGTGGGTCATGGCGGGGTCGGGGGTCGCGTTGCTCACGGCAGCTTTCGTGACTATCTGACGGGTTTTCCCGTTCTCCGTCTTGTGGAGAATCCGAACGTTCCCTGTTCGTGATTGACCTTGGGTCAGGATTGGCTGGATGCTGAGCCGCCCCCTCCACATCTTCCCGTCCGTAACTCGAAGATGGACTTTCCCCATGCGTACCCTCACTCGCGCCGGCGCCCTTTCCGCCGTCGCCGCGGCGGCGCTGTTCTCGGCGCCTGTTGTCGCTCACGCCACTGTTCCCGGTGACAACGGGACCGTGAAGATCCATGACGCCACCACCGGCGAGGAGCTGAAGCGGAACGAGCCGCACGTCTGCACGTTCTATCTGGACGCGTTCGGTTTTGACGCGGTCCAGCAGGTCGACTGGCACATCGAGGCCTGGGCTCCGACGGCCGGTGTGAAGGGCGAGACGGTGAAGACCGGCGCCATCACGCTGGACGGCGAGGGTCATGGCCGTACGGCGGACATGTCGCTGCCCGACGGGCACTACAAGCTGTTCTGGAACTTCGACGGTGAGAAGGGCGCCGCCAAGCACAAGGTGTTCTGGACGGACTGCAAGGACTCGGAGGGCGGCGGCAGCGGTTCGACGCCTTCGCCGTCGGCGTCTTCTTCGGCGTCCCCGTCGTCCTCTGCTTCTCCGTCGTCGCCCGGCTCCTCGTCGTCCCCGGGGTCTTCGTCCGGGTCCGCTTCCGCGTCCCCGCAGGGCGGTTCCGGTGGCGACCTGGCCGAGACGGGTAACGGGGCTCCGGTGGGTCTGCTCTCGGGTGTCGCGGCCGCGCTGGTGGCCGGTGGCGGCTATCTGGTGGTGCGTCGGCGCAGGGCCTGACGTACGGCGTGAGGGTGCCCCCGGGCTTCGTACGAGCCCGGGGGCACCCTCATGTGTGTTTGGGGTTCAGCCGGTGTTGCGCAGGCCGGCTGCCACGCCGTTGACGGTGAGCAGGAGGGCGCGGGAGAGCAGCGGGTCGGGTTGTTCGCCGGCGGCTGCGGCGTCGCGCTGACGCTTGAGGAGGGTGACCTGGAGGTAGGAGATGGGGTCCAGGTAGGCGTCGCGGATGCTGAAGGTCTGCTTCAGTACCGGGGCGGCGTCGAGGAGTTCGGTCTCTCCGGTCACCTTGAGCACCTCGCGCACGGTGAGTTCGTGTTCGGTCTTGATGGTGTCGAAGACGTGCTTGAGGTCGTCGGGGACGAGGGTGTCGACGTAGTGGGCGGCGATGCGCAGGTCGGTCTTGGCGAGGGTCATCTCGACGTTGGAGATGAAGTTGCGGAAGAAGTGCCACTGTTCGTGCATCTCGTCGAGCACGGTGTCCAGGCCCGCCTCGCGCAGGGCCTTGAGGCCGGAGCCGACGCCGTACCAGCCGGGGACGATCTGGCGGGACTGGGTCCAGCCGAAGACCCAGGGGATGGCGCGCAGGCCGTCGAGGGAGACGCCGGAGCCCGGGCGGCGGGCGGGCCGGGAGCCGAGGTGCAGGTCGGCGAGCTGGTCGACGGGGGTGGAGGCGAGGAAGTAGGTGGGCAGGTCGGGGTCTTCGACGAGGGTGCGGTAGGCGGCGTGGGCGGCGTCGGAGATGACGTCCATGGCGGCGTCCCAGCGGGCGAGGGCCTCGTCGGACTGGCGGGGTGCGGTGTGCAGGGCGGAGGCCTGCAGGGTCGCCGCGACCGTCAGTTCCAGGTTCTCGCGGGCGAGGGAGGGGATGAGGTACTTGTCGGAGATGACCTCGCCCTGTTCGGTGACCTTGATCTCGCCTTCGAGGGTGCCCCAGGGCTGGGCGAGGATGGCGTCGTGGGAGGGGCCGCCGCCGCGGCCGACGGTGCCGCCGCGGCCGTGGAAGAGGCGCAGGCGTACGCCGTAGCGGTGGGCGACGTCGCGCAGGCGGCGCTGGGCGCGGTGGATCTCCCACTGGCTGGTGGTGATGCCGCCGAACTTGGAGGAGTCGGAGTAGCCGAGCATGACCTCCTGGACGTCCCCGCGCAGCGCGACGAGGCGGCGGTAGGAGGGGTCGGAGAGCATGTCCTCGAGGATGGTGTCGGCGGCCTTGAGCTCGTCGGTGGTCTCCAGCAGCGGCACGATGCCGATCTTGGCCCAGCCGCCGTGCAGGTCGATGAGGCCGGCCTCGCGGGCGAGGACGGCGGCGGCGAAGACGTCGTCGGCGCCCTGGCACATGGAGATGATGTACGACTCCACGACCTCGGGTCCGAAGACCTCCAGGGCCCGCTTGACGGTCTGGAAGACACCGAGGGTCTTCTCCCCGGGCGCATCGACGGGCGCCGGGGTGGGGGCGAGGGGCCTCCTCGACCTGAGTTCCTTGGCGAGGAGCTTGGCCCGGTAGTCGCGGGGCATGTCGGCGTAGCGCCAGGATTCCTCGCCGAGGCGGTCGAAGAGCTGGCCGAGGGCGTGGTGGTGGGCGTCGGCGTGTTCGCGTACGTCCATGGTGGCGAGCTGGAGGCCGAAGGCGGCGAGGGTGCGGATGGTGCGGTTCATACGGCCGTCGGCGAAGAGGCCGCCGCGGTGCTCGCGCAGGGAGGTCTGGATGAGGGTGAGGTCCTGAAGGAGCTCGCTGGTGCCGAGGTAGTCGCGGCCCGTCTCGTGCGGGGTGCCCTTGGCGAGGCGCTGCTTGGTGTTCTCCAGCTTCTGCCGGATGCAGGTGGCCTTGAGGCGGTAGGGCTCCTCGGCGTTGAGGCGCTTGTAGCGGGGGCTGATCTCGGGGAGGCGTTCCAGGTCGGCCTGGAGGGAGTCGAGGAGTTCCTGGGTGGCGCCGGTGTAGCGGATGGAGTTCGACAGGAAGCCGCGGAGTTCGTCGATGAGTTCCAGGGCGTCGTTGATGCCGTGTTCGTGCTGGAGGATCAGGACGTCCCAGGTGACCTGGGGGGTGACGTTCGGGTTGCCGTCGCGGTCGCCGCCGATCCAGGTGCCGAAGGTCAGGGGGCGGGTGTCGTCGGGGAGCTTGACGCCGACGCGCTCCAGTTCGGCGGTCAGGTCCTCCAGGACGTCGCCGACCGCGCCGGCGTGGAGTTCGTCGAGGTAGTAGATGGCGTTGCGGGCCTCGTCGGCGGGCTCGGGGCGGACGACGCGGAGTTCGTCGGTCTGCCATACGAGGTCGATGTTCTCGGCCAGTCGGGTGTCGTAGCGGCGGCGGTCGGCCTCGATGACCGGGGTCTCCAGGAGTGCTGCGATGCGCCGGAGCTTGTTGAGGACCGACCGGCGCGCGGCCTCGGTGGGGTGCGCCGTGAACACGGGGCGAACGTTGAGGTGGCGGACCGTCTGGCGCAGGTGCTCGGGGTCGGCGTCCTTCAGCCGGTCGGCGGTACGGGCCAGCAGGCCGCCCTCGGCGGCGCGGCGCTCGCGCAGTTCGCGGCCGCGGTGGACCTGTTCGGTGACGTTGGCCAGGTGGAAGTAGGTGGAGAAGGCGCGGACCAGCTTGGCCGCGGTCTCCAGTTCGATGCCGCGCAGCAGTTCGGCGGCGGCCTCTCCGTCCTCGCGGGTGAGGCGGCGGACCTTCTCGACGAGTTCCAGCAGCTCGGGGCCTTCTTGCCTCACGAGGGTCTCGCCGAGGAGGTCGCCCAGCCGCCGGATGTCGGCGCGCAGTTCGCTGCTCGTGCTCGTCTGCGGCACGGTCTGATCGTCGGCACTGCTCACAGGTGCGGCTCCTTGCAGTGTTGAAGCTCGTCCGGGAGGGGAACCCGGCCGCTGGGGCCGCGCGGCGGGCGCCGCATACGGCCCTGACATCCGGGAATGAATCAGAGCGGACCGCGCTGTCCGACCGACTCCAGGATAGGTGTCCATGCGGACGCGCATGATTTCGGGCTCTTGCCGCCGGGCGACTCGCTGCCATACTTACGACGCCGTAGGTTACGGAACCGTAGGGACCGTTGTAACGGAACCCGGGCACGGTTCCCACGGCCACCCCGGCATCTCACTCTCAACCCTCGACCCCACAGGGGACGCCCATGACCACAAGCTCCGATGTGATCGAAGACGCCCCGAAGGAGACCGGCGACACGTCCGTCCCGTCCGCCACGCTGGGCGGGGAGCAGAAGCGCTCGATCGAGCAGATCACGCTGCTGCTCTTCATCACCGTTCCGTTCCTCGCGCTTGTCGCTGCGGTGCCGCTGGCGTGGGGGTGGGGGGTGAGCTGGCTGGACCTCGGCATGCTGGTCTTCTTCTACTACCTGGGCTGCCACGGCATCACGATCGGTTTCCACCGGTACTTCACGCATGGCTCCTTCAAGGCCAAGCGTCCTCTGCGGATCGCTCTTGCGATCATGGGGTCGCTGGCGGTGGAGGGGCCCCTGGTCCGCTGGGTGGCGGACCACCGCAAGCACCACAAGTTCTCGGACGCGGAGGGCGATCCGCACTCCCCGTGGCGTTTCGGGGAGACGGTCCCGGCGCTGATGAAGGGCCTGTGGTGGGCGCACATCGCCTGGATGTTCGACGAGGAGCAGACGCCGCAGGACAAGTACGCGCCGGATCTGATCAAGGACCCGGCGATCCGTGCGATCTCCCGCCAGTTCGTGTTCTGGACGGCGCTGTCGCTGGCGCTGCCGCCGCTGATCGGTGGTCTGGCGACGATGTCCTGGTGGGGTGCGTTCACGGGGTTCTTCTGGGGCTCACTCGTTCGGGTGGCTCTGCTGCACCATGTGACCTGGTCGATCAACTCGATCTGCCATGCGGTCGGCAAGCGGCCCTTCAAGTCGCGTGACCGTTCGGGCAACGTGTGGTGGCTCGCGGTGCTGTCGTGCGGCGAGTCCTGGCACAACCTGCATCACGCCGACCCGACCTCCGCGCGCCATGGTGTGATGCGCGGTCAGCTGGACTCGTCGGCGCGCATCATCCGCTGGTTCGAGGCGTTCGGCTGGGCGTACGACGTGCGCTGGCCGTCACGCTCGCGTATCGATTCACGCCGTAACACCGGCGAGGACGGCTCTCAGACCCGGAAGGAGTCGGCGAAGGCGGCATGATTGACGCCGTGGCGACCGACTCCAGCAGCACCCCGACGAATGAGAAGCCGCGGCGAGCGCGGCGCACCCGGATGACGGGGGCCGAGCGCCGTCAGCAGCTGCTCGAGATCGGTCGCACCCTGTTTGCCGCCAAGGGCTTCGAGGGCACGTCGGTGGAGGAGATCGCGGCGAAGGCCGGGGTGTCCAAGCCGGTGGTGTACGAGCACTTCGGCGGCAAGGAGGGGCTGTACGCGGTGGTGGTGGACCGTGAGATGCGCCGCCTGCTGGACATGGTGACCAGTTCCCTGACGGCCGGGCATCCCCGCGAGCTGTGCGAGCAGGCCGCCTTCGCGCTCCTGGACTACATCGAGGAGTACACGGACGGTTTCCGCATCCTGGTCCGTGACTCGCCCATCCCGCAGTCGACGGGTTCCTTCGCCTCGTTGATCTCGGACATCGCCACCCAGGTGGAGGACATCCTGGGCCGCGAGTTCAAGTCCCGCGGCTTCGACCCGAAGCTGGCCCCGCTGTACGCGCAGGCCCTGGTCGGCATGGTCGCCCTGACCGGCCAGTGGTGGCTGGACGTGCGCCGTCCGAAGAAGGCGGAGGTGGCGGCGCATCTGGTGAACCTGGCGTGGCACGGCCTTGACGGGCTGGAGGCCAAGCCGCACCTGATCGGGCGCCGCAAGAGCTGAGACGGACGGGCGGCGGGGCCCCGTGCGAGGTCCCGCCGCGTGTCTCCCACCCGTCGGTCAGTGCTTGAAGACGTCCTTGGTCTTCTCCTTGGCCTGGCGTGCGTCGCCCTTGGCCTGCTGGGCCTTGCCCTCGGCGGTCATGCTCTCGTTGCCGACGGCGCGCCCCACCGCCTCCTTGGCCTTGCCCTTGGCCTGTTCGGTCTTGCCCTTGGCCTTCTGGTCCTTCGCCACCGTCGATCACTCCCGGTCAGGTTGGACTTCGGTGTCACCACGGCGGGTAACCGTCCCGGTGCGAGGCAAACCCGGGTCAGTGCCCGGGCTGGAGGAACTCCAGCCGGTTGCCGACGGGGTCATCGGAGTAGAAGCGCCGGTACCCCGGCAGGTTGTCGTCCCAGGTCACAGCGGCCCCGTGTGCCCCGAGCCGGGCGGCGTACGCATCGATGTCCGTGACCCGCAGCCCGGGGTGGGCCTTCTTCGCGGGCCTGAAGTCAGCCTCGATCCCCAGGTGCAGCTGCACGACCCCCGCCCGGAACCAGCACCCTCCGCGCGCCGCGAGCGCCTGCGGCTTGGGGATCTCGGTCATGCCGAGGACGTCGACGTAGTACGCCCGCAGCCGGTCCTCTGAGCCGGGCGGTGCGGCGAGCTGGACGTGGTCGACGGCGGTGATCACGGTTCATGCCTCCTTGCGGGCGACGGCGAAGATCCGGCGGAAGGGGAACGGCGTACCGTGCGCCCCGGCCGGATAGGCCTTCCGCAGGGCCGTGCGGTACTCGTCCAGGAAGGCCTCCCGGGCCGCCGGGTCGTCGGCGAGGGCGGTGAGGACCGGCCGCAGCCCGGTCCCCTTCACCCAGTCGAGCACCGGGTCCTCGCCGGTCAGGAGATGGAGGTACGTCGTCTCCCAGACGTCGGCCGTGCAGCCGAGGGCGGTGAGGTGCTCCAGGTAGGTCTCGGGCGCGAGGACGGCGTCGTCGTGGCGGAGGGTGTCGGCGAGGAGGTCCTTCCAGCGGGCGGAGTGGGCGAGTTCGCGCATGAGCCGATGACTGGGGGCGCCGAAGTTGCCGGGGACCTGGAAGGCGAAGGTCCCGCCGGGCTTCAGGCCCGCGATCCACTCCCCGAAGCGCTCCGTGTGCCCGGGGACCCACTGGAGGGTGGCGTTGCTGACGATCAGGTCGTACGGCTGTACGGGCACCCAGGTCCGGGCGTCGGCGGGGGCGAAGTCGAGGCGGCCGCCGCCGGGGGTGGGGCCGGCGTGGTCGACGTGTGCCTTGTCGAGCATCTCGGGCGAGTTGTCGTAGCCGGTGATGTGGGCGGCGGGCCAGCGCTCGGCGAGCAGGACGGTGACGTTGCCGGGGCCGCAGCCGAGGTCGGCGATGCGGGGCGGTTCGGTCGGCAGGGCCGGGACACGAGCGAGGAGGTCGGCGAAGGGGCGGGCCCGGTGGCCGGCGTGGCGGAGGTACTGGGTGGGGTCCCAGGTGGGGGTGCTCATGACTCCTAACCTTCCCCGGCCAACTATCTCGATGTCAAGAGACTCGATGTCAAGAGACTTCACATCGACACAACCACTACACTGATCGTCATGGAGGACGAGGTCGATCGACTGGTCGCAGCGTGGCGCCGGGAGCGTCCGGACCTCGACGTGGAACCGCTCGAGGTGCTCAGCCGGGTGAGCAGACTGGCCCGGCATCTGGACCGGGCGCGCCGGCTGGCCTTCGCCGAGCACAGCCTGGAGCCCTGGGAGTTCGACGTGCTGACGGCGCTTCGGCGCGCGGGCACGCCGTACCAGCTCTCGCCGGGGCAGCTGCTGACGCAGACCCTGGTCACCTCGGGCACGATGACGAACCGCATCGACCGCCTGGCGAAGAAGGGCCTGGTGGAGCGGCTGCCCGACCCGAGCGACCGCCGCGGTGTGCTGGTGCGGCTGACGGACGAGGGCCGGGACCGCGCGGACCAGGCGCTGGCCGGACTGCTCGACCAGGAGCGTGCGATTCTTGGCGAGCTGTCGCGCGCCCAGCGGGGTGAACTGGCGGGGTTGCTGCGGCAGTTGACTGCGCCGTTCGACAACATCCCTGGCTAGACGCTCCGCGGGGGCGCCGTTTGGGTAGTGCCGCTATGGGTTGTCGTTTGGCTGCGGGTTCGTTGTGGCTTGTCGCGCAGTTCCCCGCGCCCCTTTGGGGCGCTGCCCTCACCGGCGTTCATCAGGCGCTGCTGCTTGCCTCCGGCAGGATCCGGTCGCCAGGGCCCAGGTCGACCGGACCCACTCCCGCGCGGCGCGCGAGGGCGACGGCGGCGAGGGTCGAGTGGACGCCCAGCTTGCCGAGGACGTTCTGCATATGGGTGCGGACGGTGTGCGGGGAGAGGAACAGGCGCTCGGCGACGGCCTTGCGCCCCAGCCCGGCGACCATGCACCGCAGCACTTCCCGCTCCCTCGGCGTGAGGGACTCCACCAGGCGCTCGCTCTCGGTGCGGTGCTTGCGCGCGGCCGTCAGCTCTCTGAGGACGCCCGTGAGCAGGGCGGGCGGCAGATGTGTCTCGTCGCGCAGGACGCCCCGGATGACGTTGAGCAGCCGGGACAGCGAGCAGTCCTTGGCGACCCAGCCGGAGGCCCCGGCCTGCAGGGCGAGCGCGGCACGCCGCGGATCGTCCTTCTCGGCGAGCACGACGATCCGTACGCCCGGCTGCCCGGAACGCACGCCGGCGACCAGCGAGATCCCGTCGACGAGCCCGTCCTCATTGCTTTCCTGGACGGGCACGGCGGGCCGTACGCCCGGCACGTTGCCGCCCAGGTCGGAGTCGACGAGCAGCACGTCGAACCGGCGGCCCTCGGCTGCCGCCCGCTCCAGGCTGCGCAGCGCGGCGGGACCGCTGCCGGCCGCGGAGACGTCGACGTCGGGCTCGGCCGCAAGAGCTGCGGCGAGCGACTCGGCGAAGATGCGATGGTCGTCGACGACCAGGACTCGGATGCGAACCACGAAACCCCCTTCCCCAAGCTCTCCAAGAGCAGGGGATACCCCATTGTCGGGAGACGGCACGGGCGCAGGTACGGCACCCGAAGCATCCCAGGTCGCCTGTGACCACCTGGGACCGGAACGGCACACCACACGGCCGCCGCCGTGCGGAAACTGCTACCCCCACTTCGGGTGTCGTACCCGACTGTCTCGCCCCCTGATCGGCACCGGCCCCCACCGGTGCTGTTCATCAGGGTAAGGCCGGGGGCCAGGAGCGGAAGGCAATTTGCAGAACTGGCTGGCCGGCGCGTTTATCGTGAGCCGCATGTTTCGTCTTGAGACAGAAGTCGACAGGACCCGGCGCGATCTTCTCCGTTCCCGGCTGCGCGACACCAACACGAAGGCCTCCCCCGTGCTGCGCGCCCTGCGCAGCACCCCGGCCGAACGTGAACGTCCGCTCCATGTCTGGGTGTTGGACGAGCGGGACGAGCTGGCGGCGGGCCTGGTGGGCCACACCTGGACGACCTGGCTGCACGTCGCCTATTTGTGGGTCGACGAGCGATGGCGGGGCGCGGGTCTGGGCTCACGGCTGCTGGCGGAGGCGGAACGGATCGCGCACGACGAGCGGGGCTGCACGTCGGCCCGGCTGGAGACCTGGGACTTCCAGGCGCCGGGGTTCTACCGGAAACAGGGGTACGACGTGGTGTGCGTGATCCCCGACTATCCGCCGGGGATCACGGAGTACACGTTGACGAAGCGGTTGGGGTGAGCGGTCAGAGAGCCTTGAGCGCGTCCGCCGTGATGTCGATGTCGTACGGCACGGGCAGCTTGAGCAGGTCGCGATGGGTGCCGGTCAGGGCGTACGCCTTGGACCGCGGGTCAAGCTCGTAGGTGCGCACCACTGGCTGCTGGTTCTCGCCGGTCATCGTCGTCACAACGGGTGACGGCGACATCAGTCCAGGCGGCGAGCGAATCCTCCGACGGCGCCCGCCGCTCGCCCTTCGGTCGATTCACTCCGGTGACTCTGGAGCGAGCCCCATGAAGCCGGTGCACCAAGGACGGACGATCGGCGCAGGCAGATCTACTCCCAACTCCCTGACAAAGGCCTCGACAGCAGAGAGTGAGCAGCTTGACTCCGTCGCCGCTGGCGCCTCAGCCGCCGCTGGGACTCATGCGGCTCGGGGGCCTGCGAGTGACCGACGAGCCCAGCAGGGCTCTCCGCTGTGTGAAACTTCCGTCATGCACTTCAAGAAGGACCGCAGGAGCGAGCGGGAACGGGACGCGGACACTGTCGAGATCATGTACGCGCTGGCCAGTGCGGCTTTCCTTGGAGCCATCGTATTCGGGGTGATCGCCGGCCCCGCCCTTGTCTGGAACCTGTCCTCGCGCATGACCGTGACACTGCTCCTCACCGGGCTCACCGCCGGAGCGGTACTGGCGGTCGTGCGGGTGGTGCACGTGCTACGTCAGCACGCACGGCAGCGTGCCCGGAACGGCGGTTAGTGCAGAACCCCGCAGAGTCAGCCCGTGTCTCCGACTTTCGTCAGGGCCTGTCGCGCCGCTGGGGCATCCACAGCAGCCTCTGTGCACTCTTCCGGACCATGAGACATCGCCGGGTGACGTCGGTACCGCGGAGGCGCGATCGCGTACATCCAGCCGGGCAGGGCGGGGTTGAGCCGGGGCTGAAGCAGCAGAACCAGACCCAGGACGCTGACCAGCACCACGCTCGCCAGCAGCCAGGTGTCGGCATCGTTCACGGAGTAGGTGACGACCCCGAAGGAGAACAACGCCGACCAGAAGTACATGATCAGTACAGCTCGGAAATGGGAGTGCCCAAGCCGCAGCAGCCGGTGGTGGAGGTGGCCTTTGTCGGCCGCGAAAGGGGACATCCCCTTCCAGGTACGCCGCACGACGGCGAGGACGAGGTCCGCGACGGGCAGCGCGAGGACGGACAGCGGGAGCAACAGCGGGATGTAGAGCGGGACCATCGCATGGGTCGCCTCGCGCGTGCTGCCGATCTTCTGGTCGAGGAGTCCGGGATCGATGCCGCCGGTGACGGCAATGGCGCTCGCGGCCATGACCAGACCGAGGAGCATGGACCCTGAGTCGCCCATGAAGATGCGGGCAGGGTGGCTGTTGTGGGGCAGGAAGCCCAGGCACATGCCGATCAGGACCGCGGAGAAGAGCGTGGGGGCAGCGGCGCCTTCAATTCCGTAGCCGTACCAGAGGCGGTAGGCGTACAGGAAGAACGCCGTCGCGGCTATGCACATCATGCCGGCGGCCAGACCGTCGAGGCCGTCCACGAAGTTGACCGCGTTGATGGTGATCAGCACGACCGCCACCGTGAGCAGGGTGCCCTGACCGGCGGAGAGGGCAACGCCGCCAGTGCCCGGCACTGGAAGCCAGAGGACGGTCAGTCCCTGGTACGCCATCACACCGGCGGCGATGACCTGCCCGCCGAGCTTGATCAGGGCACCGAGTTCGAACTTGTCGTCCAGGACACCCAGAAGCCAGATCAGCGCGGCCCCCGACATCAGCGCCTGGGGCAGCGAACTCTGCGCGAAGATCGGTTCCAGGTTGGGAATGTGAGACGCCGTCATGAGACCGGCGAACAGTCCGCCGAACATCGCCATGCCGCCGAGTCGCGGAGTGGGCTCACGGTGCACGTCACGCGCGCGGACCGCGGGCATCGCACCGGCCACGATCGCGAACTTCCGTACGGGACCCGTCAGTAGGTAGGTCACTGCTGCTGTGATGCAAAGCATCAGCAGGTAATCACGCACCGGCAGCCTCTCAGTCCCAGCGACAACAGCCCACACTTTAGGCGCTCGCGCGGGGTGCCGCGACCACTCGGTTGACGGTGTGAGTTATGACGCCCTCAGGATCCTCCATCGTGCGACCGGAAAAGAATCACATCGCGCGATACAAGAGGGTGCAAAACCTCACCCATTTCTCTACTCCGGAAGCAACCGAATACCCTCCCCCTCTTATCTTTATTCGCTCAATTCCCTGCGGCAAATAGGTGGTTGCACAGACAAGCAACGGGTGTTTACATGTGCTGCACACGCCAACTCGCGCAGGCAGTGGGAGTTGGCGTGTCGAGTCACAGGAACATCAAAGATCGAGGGAAATGTGTCCGAGATTTCTTCTCGGGGTCGCGCGATATTCCACCGCGCGGGTCTGCTGGCGATCACCGCGAGTGCAATCGCTGTACTCACCGCTTCCGGCACGGCGTCCGCCGCGAACGCCGGAACGTTTCACCCCACAAGCGCCGACGGCTGCACCGGGGGACTGCTCCACCAGAATGTCTGCCTCAACATCACCGGCAGGAGCGTGTTCGTAACCCACCTGGCCATCGGCAACAACACCTCCAAGGCCGGCGAGGGCACCATCACGGTGAATGGCAAGACGAAGTGGAACCTGGGCACCATCAAGGGGCACAACGTCGTGGGCATGCATCTCGATGCCAAGCTGCCCGACAATGCGAATGTCTGCGCGCACATCAAGGGTGTCAGCGGTGTTCCGTGCGAGCGAATAGAGAAGTGATGCGCCGAGAAATGGAGCCCGAGAGAAGGACACACGGAGCGGGGATGCAGAACACAGGTCGAATCCGGAAAGCTGCTTTGGCCTGCTCCCTGGCCGTCGCTGCAACCGCCTTTGCCACGCCGGCCCAGGCGGCGACGCTGACTCCACTCTCCACGCACAGGGGCACGTCCGGGTGTTTCAACTGGTCGTGGGCAGACGGGAACACCACGGCGACAATCTATTACCACAACACGTGCAAAAGCACGAAACAGTTGGTCGTGACGTGGGAGACGGGCCTGATCAAGACAGCCATCACGTTCAAGGTGCCCGGCAATCATAAAGGGCACGACAAGGAGGACGGGACGATCGTGAAGGTCAGCGGGCAGTCATAGCTGAAGCAATGCGGTCAGGACGGTGATCGATGACGGGCACGGCGGGGAAGCTCCCGCCGCGCCTGTCACGCCGTGGCCCTCAGGACCGAACCGCAATCGTCCGTCAGCCCACCTGCCGCGCACCCGCCGAAGGCACCGCCTCGAACACCCTCGGAGCCGTGTACCCACCGGAGGCAAACGCCTCCTCGACCGCCTTGGTGATGGTGTCCACGTCGGCCGCCTCCGCCAGGACGATCGCCGAGCCGCCGAAGCCGCCGCCGGTCATACGGGCGCCGAGGGCACCGGAGGCGAGGGCCGTGTCGACGACCAGGTCCAGCTCCGGGCAGGAGATGCGGAAGTCGTCGCGCAGGGAGGCGTGGCCCGCCACCAGCACCGGACCGATCGCGCGGGTGTCGCCCGACTCCAGCAGGGAGACGACCTTCTCCACCCGTTCGTCCTCCGTGACGACATGGCGGACCAGGCGGACCGCCTCCTCGTCGTCGCCGAGACGGGCGAGGGCCGCGTCCAGGTCGGCGTACGGGATGTCCCGCAGCGCGTCGACGCCCAGCAGCGCCGCGCCCCGCTCGCAGCCCGCGCGCCGCTTGCCGTACTCGCCCTCGCTGTGCGAGTGCTTGACCTGGGTGTCCACCACCAGCAGGCGCATGCCCTCGGCGGCCAGGTCGAAGGGGATCTGCTTCTGGGAGAGGTCGCGGGTGTCGAGGAAGAGCGCGTGGCCCTGCTCGCAGCAGGCGGAGGCCGTCTGGTCCATGATCCCGACGGGGGCGCCGACGTAGACGTTCTCCGCGCGCTGGCACAGACGGGCCAGCTGCCAGCCCTTGAGGCCCAGTTCGTACAGGTCGTTGAGGGCCAGGGCCACCACGACCTCCAGCGCCGCCGACGACGACAGGCCCGCGCCCGCCGGGACCGTCGAGGCGAGGTGGATGTCGGCGCCGGTCACCGGGTGGCCGGCCTCGCGCAGCGCCCAGACGACACCGGACGGGTACGCGGTCCAGTTCCGGTCGGACTCCGGGGCCAGGTCGTCCAGTTGCAGCTCCACGACCCCGCCCGCGTCACCCTCGATGTCTGCCGAGTGCAGGCGCAGCACGCCGTCCGTGCGGCGCGAGACCGCTGCCACCGCGGTGTGCGGCAGCGCGAAGGGCATCACGAAGCCGTCGTTGTAGTCGGTGTGCTCACCGATGAGGTTGACGCGGCCCGGCGCCGACCAGACACCTTCGGGCGCGGATCCGTAGAGCTCCACGAAACCGTCCCGCACCTGCACTGCGCCCACTACTGCTCCCTTGAGATGTACTGCGCGAACTCCCACGCATCCGCGACGATCCCCGCGAGGTCCGCGCGGGACGGGTTCCAGCCCAGCTTCTCGCGGGCCGCGGCGGCCGAGGCCACCAGGACCGCCGGGTCACCGCCGCGGCGCGGGGCCACGACCTCCGGGATCGGGTGGCCGGTGACCTGCCGGACGGTCTCGATGACCTGGCGGACCGAGAAGCCCTCGCCGTTGCCCAGGTTGCAGATGAGGTGCTCGCCGGGGGTGGCGGCCTGCAGTGCGAGCAGGTGGGCGTCGGCGAGGTCCGCGACATGGATGTAGTCGCGGACGCAGGTGCCGTCCGGGGTCGGGTAGTCGTCGCCGAAGACGGAGATGGCGTCCCGCCTGCCCTGCGCGACCTGCAGCACCAGCGGGATGAGGTGCGACTCGGGGTCGTGGCGCTCGCCCTGCTTGCCGTAGGCGCCCGCCACGTTGAAGTAGCGCAGCGAGACCGCGCCCAGGCCGTGGGCCGCCGCCTCACCGGTGATCATGTGGTCGACGGCGAGCTTCGTGGCGCCGTACGGGTTGGTCGGCGAGGTGGGCGCCGACTCGACGATCGGGACCTCCTTCGGCTCGCCGTAGGTGGCGGCCGTGGAGGAGAAGACCAGCTTGCGGACGCCGGCCTCGCGCATCGCGCCGAGCAGCGCCATCGTGCCGGCGACGTTGTTGTCCCAGTACTTCTCGGGCTTCACGACCGACTCGCCGACCTGCGAGAACGCGGCGAAGTGCAGGACCGCGCTGTAGGAGGAGTCCAGCCATTTGGCGGCATCGCGGATGTCGCCCTCGATGAAGGCGGCGCCCTCCGGGACTCCCTCGCGGAAGCCCGTCGTCAGGTTGTCGAGGACCGTGACCTCGTGGCCCGCCTCCAGCAGATGCTGGGCGACCACGCTGCCCACATAGCCCGCGCCCCCGGTGACCAGGTACTTACCGCTCATCAACTCGCTACCTCTCGCAGTCGCTCGGCCGCGCGCTCCGGCGGCACGTCGTTGATGAACACACTCATGCCGGACTCGGAACCCGCGAGGAACTTCAGCTTGCCGGAGGTTCGGCGGATGGTGAAAAGCTCGAGGTGGAGCGCGAAGTCGTCACGGCCCACGCCCTCGAAGTCCGCGAGCTGGCCGAACGGGGCCTGGTGCCAGGCCGCGATGTAGGGCGTGGGCGGTTCACCTTCGCCGAAGATCCGGTCGAAGCGCCTCAAGAGTTCCAGATAGACCTTGGGGAACTCTGTGCGCGCCTCCTCGTCCAGCCCGAGCAGGTCGGGCACGCGGCGCTTCGGGTACAGGTGGACCTCGTACGGCCAGTGCGCGGCGTACGGCACGAACGCCAGCCAGTGTTCACCCTCCAGGACGACCCGCTCACCGGCGAGTTCGCTCTCCAGGACGGCGTCGAAGAGGTTCTCCCCGCCCGTCGCCTCCTTGTGCTGGGCGACCTGGCGCAGCATCAGGGCGGTGCGGGGCGTGGTGAACGGGTACGCGTAGATCTGGCCGTGCGGATGTCCGAGCGTCACGCCGATCTCCGCGCCCCGGTTCTCGAAGCAGAACACCTGCTCCACGGAGGGGAGATGCGACAGCTCGGACGTACGGTCCGTCCATGCCTCCAGGACCAGCGCGGCCTGCTCCTCGGTGAGGTCGGCGAAGGACGCGTTGTGGTCGGAGGTGAAGCAGACGACCTCGCAGCGGCCCGAGTCGCCGGCCAGGGAGGGGAAGCGGTTCTCGAAGACGACCACGTCGTACGACGAGTCCGGGATCTCGCTCAGCCGGCCGCCTTGGGAGGGGCACAGCGGGCACTCGTCGGCCGGCGGGTGGTAGGTGCGGCCCTGGCGGTGCGAGGCGACGGCGATCGCGTCGCCGAGCAGCGGGTCACGGCGGATCTCGGAGGTCGTGACGGTCCGCTCCAGCGGCCGGTGGTCCACCGCGTCGCGCACGTGGTCGTCGCGCAGGTCGTAGTAGATCAACTCGCGACCGTCGGCCAGGCGGGTCGAGGTCTTCTTCACTGCGGACTCCCTATTCGAGCCACATCAATCATCAAACAGAACCAAACACATTGGAACATCGCCCCCTCACATCCGTCAACATCACAATCCAACAAAGAGCATCAACAGAAGTGTTCAGTTACTGAACGCGCAGGCGTAGGTTCCGCTCTGTATCAGTTCACGCGACGAAGCGAGTACTTATGCAAACCCCCACATACCAGGCCATGGATCTGGCCGCCGAGCTACGACTCCCCACGAACGGGCTCGACTACACGATCCTCGGCATCTACTTCGCCGTCGTCCTCGGCATCGGATTCGCCGCCCGTAGATCGGTGAAGACCAGCCTCGACTTCTTCCTCTCCGGGCGCTCTTTGCCCGCCTGGATCACCGGCCTCGCGTTCATCTCGGCCAACCTGGCCGCCACCGAGATCCTGGGCATGGCGGCGAACAGCGCGCAGTACGGCGCCTACACCGTGCACTGGTACTGGATCGGCGCCATCCCCGCCATGGTCTTCCTCGGCCTGGTGATGATGCCCTTCTACTACGGAAGCAAGGTGCGCTCGGTCCCCGAGATGCTGCTGCTCCGCTTCGACAAGTGGGCACATCTGCTGAGTTCGATCCTGTTCGCGTTCGCCGCCATCCTGATCGCCGGTGTGAACCTCTACGCCCTCGCCATCGTCGTCGAGGCTCTCCTCGGCTGGCCGCAGTGGGTGGCGATCGTGGTCGCCGGCGCCTTCGTGCTGGCGTACATCACGCTCGGCGGTCTGTCGTCCGCGATCTACAACGAGGTGCTGCAGTTCTTCGTGATCCTCGCCGCCCTGATCCCGATCGTGGTGCTGGGTCTGAAGAAGGTCGGCGGCTGGGGCGGGCTGACCGACAAGCTCACCGCGACCCACGGCGCGAACTTCACCACCGCCTGGGGCGGCACCGGCATCGGCAGCAGCAACCCGCTGGGCGCCAACTGGCTGACCATCGTGCTCGGTCTCGGCTTCGTGCTGTCCTTCGGCTACTGGACGACCAACTTCGCCGAGGTGCAGCGCGCCCTGTCCGCGAAGAACCTCTCCGCCGGGCAGCGCACCCCGCTGATCGCCGCCTACCCGAAGATCTTCATCGTCTTCCTGGTGATGATCCCGGGCCTGGTCGCCGCCGCGCTGGTCCCCGGGTTCGGCACCACCAAGTCCGGCTACCAGTACAACGACGCCATCCCCTACCTGATGCAGGAACTGCTGCCCAACGGCGTCCTCGGCATCGCCGTGACCGGACTGCTCGCCGCCTTCATGGCGGGCATGGCGGCCAACGTGTCGTCCTTCAACACGGTGTTCACCAACGACATCTGGGGGCGGTACGTGGTCAAGGGCCGCGAGGACGAGTACTACGTCCGCTTCGGCCGCCTGATCACGGTGGTCGGCGTCTGCGCCTCGGTCGGCACGGCCTTCCTGGCCTCGTCGTTCTCGAACATCATGAGCTACCTCCAGACGCTGTTCTCCTTCTTCAACGTGCCGATGTTCGTCGTCTTCATCGTCGGCATGTTCTGGAAGCGCGCGTCCGCCAAGTCCGGCTTCTGGGGTCTGCTCGCCGGCACCGTGGCCGCGATGGTGAACTACTTCGTGATCTACAAGAGGGGCATCATCGACATCCCCTCCGACCAGGGGGCCAACTTCGTCTCCGCGATCGTCGGCTTCGTGGCGGGCGCCGTGGTGATGGTCGTCGTCTCGCTGTTCACTCGGCCGAAGCCGGCCGACGAGCTGGAGGGCCTGGTCTACGGCACCACCTCACCCGGCATGTCCGAGCCGCCCGCCGCCGGCGACGACGCCTGGTACCGCCGGCCGGCCCTGCTGGGCTGGGGTGCGGTCGTGCTCGCTGCCGCCTGCTACATCCCGTTCTCGTTCTGATCGAGGGAGGATCGATTCACCATGACTGATCAGCACGGGTACTCAGAGCATGACGTGCAGCGCGAAGTCACCGAGCTCCAGCAGAAGTCGGCGACGGCGGCTCGCATCTTCGACCTGCGGCGCATCATCGGCGGGTTGTTCGTGGTCTACGGCGTGATCGTCACGATCGCCGGGATCACCGATGACCAGGCCGCGATCGACAAGGCGCAGGGGGTGAACATCAATCTGTGGACCGGGATCGCGATGTTTGTTCTGGGGGTGTTCTTCCTGGTGTGGCTGAAGTTGCGGCCGACTCCGCCGGTTCCTCCGGAGGAGGAGCGGGCGGAGTAGCGCCGTAGGGCTTGCGGTTGTCTGCCGACCGCGGGGGGGGCGTGGGGGCTGGTCGCGCCCACGCGGCGGAGCCGCATATCAATACAGCCTCGCGCCCCTTTTCGCCCCTGCGGGGCGTCCTCTATGCCTCCGCACCGTCCGACGGCACCGCGTGCTGCACCGGCCCCGCCCGGTCCAGCAAGCCCGTCCGTGCCGCCAGGGCCGCTGCCTCCAGGCGGGAGCCCACGCCCAGTTTCATCAGGACGCGCTGGACGTGGGTGCGGGCGGTGCTGGGGGCTATGCCCATGCCTGCCGCGATCAGGCGGGTGTCCTCGCCGTCGGCGACCCTGACCAGGACCTCGACCTCCCTCGGGGTGAGCATCTGGAGCAGGCGCTGGCCCTCGTCGTCCGGCTGGGCGGCGGGGTTGAGCAGTTCACTGAAGGCTCCCTGGAGGAGCTGCGGGGCCACCGCCGCCTCGCCCGCCCTCGCCTTCATGATGGCGCGCTCGACGCCCTCTATGCGCTCGTCATGGCGTACGTAGCCCGAGGCGCCGGCGGCGAAGGCGGCGGCTATGCCGCGCGGGCTCGGTACCGGGCCCAGTACCAGGACCGCCACCTGCGGACGCTCCCGTTTGATCTTCACCACCGGGTCGAAGATGCCCGGCTCGGCCGGTGTCGCCGTACCGATCAGGCACACCTCCGGCGCACGGGTGATCACCAGCTCCGCCGCGCCTGCGGCAGGCGCCGCCGCGGCGAGCACCCGGTGCCCCCGCAGCTTCAACGCCGAGGCCAGCGCCTCGGCGAGCAGTCGGTGGTCGTCGACCACCATGAGCCGCACTCCCATCGAGCAACCCCCCAGTCCCCCCGATGGATCCCCATGGATGCCGCACTATGGATGGCCACCGGTCCGCGCGGACAGGAGCCCCCTCCCGGCTCCCCCGCTCTTCATGCCCCCGGAAGCTACACGCTTGTTCGACATTGCGCTCCCCCTACCGGTGAGAACTGCCCCTGATCGACGGAATTTCTGGCTTTCCGCGCATTCGAGGGTGATGGGCGGTACGCGCACGGCCCCGCCCCTGACCAGGGACGGGGCCGCAGCTGTCGAGCAGTGGTTCAGCCGTCGGCGCCCAGCGCGAGCGCGAGGACCTTCTCCCCCGAGAACGAACTCGTCAGCTTGTCGGCGAACTTTCCGGCCAGGTACAGGTGGCCCTGCGAGTAGAGGATCTCGGAGTAGTCGGGCGACATGGTGCCCTCCAGGTTCCGCACCGACCCCGCCGCCGGGTTCTCCAGCAGCTTGGTCTCCTTGAAGGAGCCGCCGTCGATGCTGACGACCTGGCCGCCCTTGTTGTACGGCGGGTGCTTGTACGCGATCACGTTGCCGCCGTCCATGCGCAGCGGGGTGATCGTGTAGCCGTCGCCGGCGTCGGCGCGCTGGCCGTTCTGCTTGCCGGTGGTCAGGTCGAACGCGACGATCTCGTTGGTCCGGCTGTAGTCCCCGGTGCCGTCGTGCTCCTCGGTCGGCAGATACAGCCTGCCGTTGCCGACCGCGACACCGATGCAGTGCTCCAGCTCGGAGATCGCGTCGCAGCGGGCCGCGTACTCCTTGCCCGGCGCCGAGATCCGGGTGATCAGCTTGCCGGTCTTGTTGTCGATGGAGAAGAAGTCCGAGATCTCACTGCCGTCGCCCGCGCTGTGGCCGACGTCGGCCGCGACGACCAGCGGGTTCGTCGACACGACGGCGGCGTACTCGATGCCGGTGGCCAGCTTGTACTCCGAGAGCGTCTCCCCGGACTGCGGGTCGATGGTCTGGATGTGCAGCTGCGGGTCGTTGAACGAGCCGCACTTGAGCACCGCGACGAGCTTCTCACCGCCGCCGTACCCGGCGTCGATGCAGGTGTCCTTCGGCTTGGGCGCCCACAGTCGCCTGCCGCTGGAGAGGTCGAAGGCGACGCCTCCGTAGTCGCCGCCCGCGGCGACCGTGTTCGCGCTGACGGTGACGTTCTGGAAGGTCATCGCCCGGCTGCCGGAGCCGAGCGACTTCGTCCACAGCTTCTTTCCCGCGTCCAGATCGATGGCCGCGACCTGGCTGCACCCCTCGGACCTGCCCTTCGCCGGCATCCTGGGCTGGAAGACGATGCCCGTCCTGCCGTCGTCGGTGGTGTGCCGGCTGACCGTGCAGACCGGGCCGGGCAGCTTGATCGTCCACAGCTTGCTGCCCTTGTCGCGGTCGTACGCGTTGATCTCGGCGACGCCGCTCTTCACATACGCCTTGTCCGTGAGCCACGAACCGGAGACGACGGTGGTGTCCTCGACCTGGGGCACCGGGACCTTGAACAGAAGCCGCGAGCCGGTGTGGGCGGGGACCTTCTCCGCACCCTTGGTCGTGCTGCCGCCGGTGCCCCCGTTGTCGCCGCCGCTGGAGCTCGCCTTGTCGTCCTTCTTGCCGTCGTCCTTGCCGGACGAGGCGTACCAGACGCCGCCGGCGACGAGCAGCGCGACGGCGACGACCGCCGCGATGATGATGCCCGCCTGTCCGCCGCCCTTGCGGCCGCCGCCGGGCTGCCCGGGCTGCGCGTACGGCGGCGCGGGCGGCTGCGGGTACCCGTAACCGGCCTGCTGGCCGTAGGGGTTGGGCGGCTGCCCGTAGGGCGGTGCGGGCTGGGCGTAGGGGTTGGGCTGCTGCGGCTGGCCCTGGGGCGGCTGCGGCGCCTGCGGATAGCCGTATCCGGGCTGCTGCGGGGGCGGCGGCGCCTGGGGGTAACCGTATCCGGGCTGCTGCGGGGGCTGGTGGGGCGGCGGGGGCTGGGTCATGGCGTGGGTACCTCGTGAGCGGGCGGCGGGGACGACGGGGCCTGGGGAGAGGTCACTTGCCGTAGGCGAGCATCAACTTGCCCTTCGAGTTGTCGTCTCCGCTGATCCGGGTGGGCGAGAGGTAGAAGCGTCCGTCGACCCAGTCGAAGGCCTTGGTGAAGAGGGCGCTCTCCAGGCCCGCCGTGCTCTGCGGGTTCTGCAGCAGCTTCACCGGCGTGTGGCCGGCGCCGCCCGTCGCGATCGACACGACCTGGCCGCCCTTGTCGTACGAGGGCTGCACATAGGCGATGAGTCTGCCGCCCTCGACCTTGATCGGCAGCATCGACTCGTCCGCCGGGGACTTGACGCGCCACTTCTCCTTGCCGTTCGCGAGGTCGATCGCGACGATCTCGTTCGGCCCGGTGGTGGCGTCGGTCGGCAGGTAGAGGGTGTTCGCGTCCGCTGTCACGCCCTTGCAGCCCTGCAGGTCGCGTTCGAGGAGCGCCCAACCGCACTCAGGGGCGAAGTTCTCGTCGAAGCCGACCTGGGAGCGGAACCTGCCCTTCGAGTCGAAGGTCGAGATGTTCCAGGCCTTCTTTTCCTGGTTGGTGCTGTAGACGACGAGCGGGTCGACGGAGTACGTCCGCGCGACCGACCAGCCCTTGTCGAACTTCTGCGTCCACAGGGCCCTGCCGGTCGCCGGGTCGAGCTCCTGGATCTCGTCGTGCTCGTTCGGCTCGCCGGCCTCGCAGGTCGCGACGGAGATCAGCCTGCTGCCGCCGGCGAAGGCGGTCGGGAAGCAGGCGCTGCCGTACTTCTTCTTGTCGAACAGCTTCTTCCCGCTGTCGATGTCGTACGCCACCCCGGACTGCGAGCGGCCCACCAGCACCGTGCGGCCGGAGAGGGACAAGGAGATGTTCAGGGTGCTGTCGAACAGCGCGCCCTCGGGCAGCGTGCCGCTCCAGCCCTTGGCGCCGGTGCCCAGGTCGAGCTGCTGGAGCTGGTTGCACTTGGCGCGCTGCCCGGTGCCGCTCTCGTAGGCCACCACGATCTTGTCGTCGGCGGACTTCTGCGGGGTGACCGCGCAGATCTTCTGCGGGAAGGTGATGGTGCCCCAGGCAGGACTGCCGTCGGCCACGTCGTAGGCGAAGATCTGCTTGTACGCCGCCTTCACGGCCGCCTTGTCGGTGATCCACATACCGGGAGCCTCGGCACCCGCACCGGGCGCGTCCGGGGGTGACTTGTACCAGAGCACCTTCGCCTCGCCCGACTTGCGGCCCGAGTTGAAGTTTTCCGGGTCGGAACCGTCACCGGAGCCGCCCGAGCCGGCCGCGGTGGGCTTCGCGTCGTCGCTCTGCCCGGCGACGGGCTTCTTGTCGTCGTCGCCCATGCTCGTCACGGCGTAGACGGCGGTGCCGATGACGGCCAGCGCGGCGACGGCCGCCGCGATCACCAGGCCGGGCTTCCCCTTGAAGGGGTTGCCGGAGCCGGGCGGCGGGGTGCCGGGGCCGCCGGGGTACTGGGGCTGCGGCGGATAGCCGTAACCGGGCTGCGCGCCGTACGGGCCGGGCTGCTGCGGCTGGCCGTAGGGGCCGGGTTGGCCGTAGGGGCCGGGCTGTTGGGGGTACTGGCCCGGCTGGCCGTAATGGCCCGGCTGCTGCGGGGGCTGCTGGGGCGGGAGCGGGGGCGGTGCCCCGAAACCGCCCTGTGGTGCTCCGAATCCGCCGTACGGCGGCTGGTCGGGCGGCTGTGTCATCAGCGCGTTCCCCCGTTCAGTCACTGATTTTTAGCCAAGTCCTCTTTCTATCACCTGCAACTGACAGCACACCGGGCCGATTCAGCCCCTGTTCCCAAGGGAGAACCGGCCCGTGATGCCCTCGTTATGCGTGGGGGTCTGGGGGTGTCCCCCCAGAAAACACAGCACTCGGCCTTCATGCGAACTTCACGCGTCTTCGGCGAGTTCCAGCCAGCGCAGCTCCAGGTCCTCGCGCTCGCCCGCCAAGTCCCGCAGCTGGGCGTCGAGTTCGGCGACCTTCGCGAAGTCGGTGGCGTTCTCGGCGATCTGGGCGTGCAGCTTGGTCTCCTTCTCGGAGACCTTGTCCAACTGCCGCTCGATCTTCTGGAGTTCCTTCTTCGCGGCGCGCTGGTCGGCGGCGCTCTTCTCGGGGGCGGCCTTGGCCGCGACGGGCGAGGCGGCCGCGACCGCCTCCTCCATCTTCTGGCGCCGCTCCAGGTACTCGTCGATGCCGCGCGGCAGCATCCGCAGCGTGGCGTCACCCAGCAGCGCGAACACGCGGTCGGTGGTGCGCTCGACGAAGAACCGGTCGTGGGAGATGACGATCATCGAGCCGGGCCAGCCGTCGAGGAGGTCCTCCAGCTGGGTCAGGGTTTCGATGTCGAGGTCGTTGGTGGGCTCGTCGAGGAAGAGGACGTTCGGCTCGTCCATCAGCAGGCGCAGGAGCTGCAGGCGGCGGCGCTCACCACCCGACAGGTCACCGACGGGCGTCCACTGCTTCTCCTTGCTGAAGCCGAACGTCTCACACAGCTGACCGGCGGTCATCTCCCGCCCCTTGCCGAGGTCGACCCGCTCGCGCACCTGCTGCACGGCTTCCAGGACCCGCAGGTTCGGGTTCAGCTCGGCGACCTCCTGGGAGAGGTAGGCGAGCTTGACGGTCTTGCCGACGGCGACCCGCCCGCCGACGGGCTGTGTCTCGCCCTCGGTCCGCGCCGCCTCGGCCATGGCCCGCAGCAGGGACGTCTTGCCGGCGCCGTTGACGCCGACCAGGCCGATGCGGTCGCCGGGGCCGAGCTGCCAGGTGACGTGCTTGAGCAGCACCTTGGGTCCGGCCTGCACGGTGACGTCTTCCAGGTCGAAGACGGTCTTCCCGAGCCGCGAGGAGGCGAACTTCATCAGCTCGCTGCTGTCCCGGGGCGGCGGTACGTCCTTGATGAGCTCGTTGGCGGCCTCGACCCGGAAGCGCGGCTTGGACGTACGGGCGGGCGCACCGCGCCGCAGCCAGGCCAGCTCCTTGCGGACGAGGTTCTGCCGCTTGACCTCCTCGGTGGCCGCGATGCGCTCGCGCTCGGCGCGCGCGAAGACGTAGTCGGAGTAGCCGCCCTCGTACTCGTGGACGACGCCCCGCTGCACGTCCCACATGCGTGTGCAGACCTGGTCGAGGAACCACCGGTCGTGCGTCACGCAGACCAGCGCCGAGCGGCGCTCGCGCAGATGCCGGGCGAGCCAGGCGATGCCCTCGACGTCGAGGTGGTTGGTGGGCTCGTCGAGGACGATCAGGTCCTGTTCCTCGATGAGCAGCTTGGCGAGCGCGATACGGCGCCGCTCGCCGCCGGAGAGGGGCGCGATGACGGTGTCCAGCCCCTGCGGGAAGCCGGGGAGATCAAGCCCGCCGAACAAGCCCGTCAGCACATCCCGGATCTTGGCGTTGCCCGCCCACTCGTGGTCCTCCATGTCCCGGATGACCTCGTGCCGCACGGTGGCCTGCGGGTCGAGGGAGTCGTGCTGGGTGAGCACGCCGAGGCGGAGCCCGCCGGAGTGGGTGACCCGCCCGGTGTCGGTGTCCTCCAGCTTGGCCAGCATGCGGATCAGGGTGGTCTTGCCGTCGCCGTTGCGCCCGACCACCCCGATCCGGTCGCCTTCGGAGACGCCGAGGGAGACGCCGTCGAGGAGGGCACGAGTGCCGTACACCTTGCTGACGTTCTCGACATTGACCAGATTGACGGCCATTACGCTCCTGCCCAGGGGGCTGTGTTTCGACATGCGGCTGCGCCGCGGGGTCAGCCTCCCAGCCTAATGTGCGCCGGTCGGTGACCGATCCCGCGGCGAATCACCGCAGATCAGCGGGCTGCTGCCGCGCGGATCTCGCCGAGCAGGTCGTACATCACCTGGCCGGGGCACTCGGTGGCGAAGTAGTCGCGGTGGCCGCCGATGGTGTTCGTGTCCTTCTTCGTGCCGTTGACGGGGTTCACGTAGGTGACCCTCGCCTGGGGGTCGAGGCCCTTGAACCGGCAGATCACCTTGATCAGCCGGATCAGGGAGTCCTTGGCCGCGTCCGTGGGGCCGTTCTCCGTGAGCGTGCCGAGGAGGGCGATGCCGAGGGCGCCGGAGTTGTAGCCCACGGAGTGGAAGCCGGTGACGAGGTCGCCGTCCGGGTTGAAGGCGGGGATGCCGTCGTCGCCGGAGTACCGGCCCTCGTAGACGGTGCCGGACTCGTCGATGAGGAAGTGGTAGCCGATGTCGCCCCAGTCGTTGGTGATCGCGTGGAGCTCGTAGATCGCGCGTACCGTCGCGGCGGGGTCGGGATCGTTGTTCGGCGTGGCGGTGTGGTGGACCGTGATGATCTGCAGCGGGTAGTACTTCTCGGGCGAGTTGACCTTGCCGTCCTTGTACCGCTTGGACTCGTCGGCGCCCCACGCCGGGCGGGAGAGGTAGCGCACACCACGTACGCGTGTCGGCTCGCTGGGCACGTGGAAGGTGCGGCCGGGGCCGTCGGTGACGTCGATCGCCAGCGAGGCCACGTCGGACACTCCGCCCGACGCCTTCACCTCATAGGTGGTGGCGTTCTGGGCCGCCACCAGCGCGCTGCCCCCGTCCTCGACGGCCGAGCAGCCCGCGGTCACGGTCTGCCAGTCACCGTCCGCGAGGCGGATCTCGGCGCCGTCCTTCGCGCCGGACCAGCGCACACCGACATAGGAGGCGGCGAAGGCGGTGGTGACCTCGCCGGTGCCGGTGGCGGCCTCGGTCCGGGTGGCGGGGAACTTCTCCGGGGTCGTACCGGAGGAGCCGGAACCGGTGCCGCCGGAACCGGTGCCGCCGGAACCGGTGCCGTCTCCGTCAACGGAGCCGGAGTCGGTGGCCGCGAAGACCGCCGGGGTCACGGCGGCCGCGCCGGCCACGGCCGCGGCGGCACCGATCGCGCCACGACGGGAGAGAGAGCGCTTGCGGCGGTGCGAGGGAGTGGGGGGTTGTTCGGACACGGACGTGCCTTGCCTTTCAAGGGGGTTACTCGACAGGGCGCCGGGCGGCGTTCGACAGGCCGGACACCGTGTGGCGCTCGAAGTGTCAGGTGACCCTAGAGGCCCTTGGTTTCCCTCACGTCTGCTTTCGCGGTACTTGGTGTGGAGATAGCGCGAAGACGTGGTCACGCCCCGGCGCCGCCGAACCCCGGCCGCTGCTGCTGGATGAGCGCCGCCGCCGGTGCCAGTCCGCGTCCGCCGACTACCTGTTCGCCCACCGGCATGTCGTCCCGCATGAGCGCCTCGGGGATGAGGACCGCGGCCGTGACACCGCCGCCCGGCGAGGGACGCAACTCCACCCGCAGGCCCTGCCGCTCGCGCAGCCGGTTGACCACGAACAGGCCGATCTGCTTGGCGTCGAGGAGGTCGACCTTCTCGGACTGGATCTTGCGGTTGGCGTCGGCGAAGGCCTGCTCGTTCATGCCGAAGCCGCTGTCCTCGACCTCGATGAGCACACCGTCGCGCATCCGGGCCGCGCGCAGCTGCACCTGGGTGCTGGGCGGGGAGAACGCGGCGGCGTTCTCGACGAGTTCGGCGAGCAGGTGGATGACGTCGGCGACCGAACCGCCGACCACGGACACCTTCGGCACGGCCCAGATCTGCACGCGCGGCGCGTTCTCGATCTCGGCGACGGCCGCCCGCAGCACGTCCGCCAGCGGGATCGGGTCCCGCCATCCGCGGCCGGGGGCGATGCCGGACAGGATCAGCAGGGACTCGGAGTGGCGGCGCATGCGAGTCGCCAAGTAGTCGACACGGTAGAGGTCCTGGAGCTCCTGCGGGTCCTGTCGGCGGCGCTGCATGCCGTCCAGCAGATCCAGCTGGCGGTGGAGCAGGACCTGGCTGCGGCGGGCGAGGCTGACGTAGACGCCGGATATACCGCTGAGGAGCTCCGCGCGCTCGGAGGCCGCCTTGAGCGCGGCCCGCTGCACGGCGGTCAACGCGGTGCCCACCTGGGCGAGTTCGTCACCGACGAGGCGGCGCATCGGCGCCTCGGCGTCGATGTCGACGCCCTGCCCGGCGTGCAACCTCCGCATGGCCTGCGGCAGTCGGCGTCCGGCCACCTCCAGGGCGTCGTTGCGCAGGTCGAGCAGCTCGACGATGAGGCCGCGCCCGACGAGCACGGACACGAGCAGCGACAGCAGCACACCGACGAGACCGAGCACCACGGCGACACCGGAGGCGCCGAGGGTGTTCCAGCCGAACGGGTCGGCCTGGGCGGTGGCGCCCGTACCGGCGCCGGTCTCGGCGGCGGTCAGGTCCTTCAGCGTCCGGGTGACGTCCGTGTCCCAGCCGCTCAGTAGCCCCGACGCCACGGCGGAAGTCCCCGGACCGGCGCTCTGCACCCGGTTCTCCACGGCCTGGAGCCCGGCGTAGGCGTCGCCGTCCAGGATCTCCTCGTACGCCGCCTGGTGCTCGGGCTTGAGGTCGGCGACCGCCGGCCGCAGCAGCTGGCGCCGGGTGGCGACCGCGCCGACGAACTGCGTGTACTGCTGCCGGGTCAGCGTCCCGTCCGCCTGCGCCGCCCCGAGCAGCGCCTGCTCGCGGGCCAACGCCTCACGCGCGCGGGCGAGTTCGAGCACCACGCGCGCGTCGGACGCGGCATCGGTGCTGTGGTCCCCGGTGAGCCCGCCCGCGACGGCGAAGGCGTCCTCGATGATCGCGGAGTACAGCGTGTACGCCGTCGAGGACTTGGCGCCCTTCGCGGTCGCGTCGCTGCGCACCCGCACGATCCCCGCGGCCTCGCCCTTCAGCGTCTCGATGCGCCGCGGCAGGCTCGCGTCGAGCAGCGCGGCGTCCGAGCTGGAGGCGTTGATGCCGTCGAGCAGCGCGGAGGCGGCCCGGTCGGTGGCCTTGCCCACATCGGCGGGCACGGACCGGTGCCCCATGACGGCGGTCCGCTCGGCCTGCAGTGCGGTGACGAACTCGCTGACAGGGGTGAGCAGTTCGGCGTTGACGTCCTTGGCCCGCTCGGTGTCACCGATGCTGGACGCGGTCGTCACTGCGGCGAATCCCCACAGGGCCATGAGGGACACGATGGGCAGCATGAGCAGGGAGACGATCTTGGCCCGGACGGATCTGGGCCGGAGCCTGCCGGTGGCGGTACGGAGAGTGCGCATGAGGGGACCTCAGATTGGTGGTTCGGGTGCGTACAACGCCCTCAAGGGGCGCGGGGCTGTGTCGATTTGCGGCTCCGCCGCGTGGGCGCGACCAGCCACGACGAACCCGCACACGCCAAACCTCATGGCACGGCAGGCCCGTTGGCGCTCACGCAGTAGCCAGCTCGACCTCACGAAGAATCTCCGCAGCAACAGCCGACTCATGCCGCTTCCCGGTCGGCGACAACGCAACGTACGCAGCGGCAAGGAACAAGAACGACCCCAGCACCACGGCCAACGGAAAGATGAACTCGGTCGGCGTGGCGCCCGCCAACCCCACACTGCTGGGCGACAGTTGAATGCTCACCGCGTACATCGCGGTGTAGTGCATGCTGCTCACCGCGAGCCCCATGACCAGCGCGGCCAGAGCGGCAAGCACCCCGCCCCGCACCACCAGCGTCAGCGTGAGCGCCGCCGTCGCGGCGACGACCGCGATCGCGACGGACGCGATGACGAGTGCGGGGTCGTAGTCGACCTCGCCGTGCAGATTGAGCGCGGCCATGCCGGTGTAGTGCATGGCCGCGACACCGACGCCGGTGCCGAGTCCGCCGAACGCGACCGAGGTGACGCGGGACTTGCCGTATCCGGCGGTGAAGACGCCGGCGGCGACCACGCCGATGGACATCAGCAGGCTGAGGACGGTGAGCGGGATGTCGTAGCGGATCGGGGTGCCCTCGACGCTGAAGCCCAGCATGGCGATGAAGTGCATGGTCCAGATGCCCGAGCCGATGGCGACGGAGGCGAGCGTCAGCCAGTTCCGTTTCGAGGCGCCTTCGGCTTCGAGCGCCCTGACGGTGCAGCGCAGCCCGAGGGCCGAACCGACACACGCCATCGCATAGGAAAGGACGGGGGTGACCCAGCCGGCACTGAAGTGATCCATGTGGCCCATGGGGATTTCCTCTCGCCCGTGGCGCGGACGGGGGTGCCGCGCGCACGAAGTACCACCGGTAAGGGGGACCGGAGTTGGCCGAATCATGTCAGCCGTTTTCATGGGGCAAAGGGCACGAAAAGGACCACGGAGCGCATTGGTGAACATTAAACTATTGTGGCGTAGCTAACACCTGGCCTGCATGTTTATGCAGTCAACCCCGAGACGGTGAAGAGTCTGAGGAGGTTCGGGGGATCGTCTGGAGGCCCTGACTGGAGGTCAGTTTCCGGCCATCACGGTGGCGCCCGGCGCGGGCCCCGACGCGGCGCGGACAGAACGACATGTACCGGACGTGCGCAGCGCCTCGGCCACCTTCGCCGCGGACTCCGGATCGCGCGCGAGGAACGCCGTCGTCGGCCCCGACCCCGACACCAGCGTGGCGAGCGCACCGGCGGTGCGGCCCGCGGCGAGGGTGTCGGCGAGCTCCGGGAAGAGGGAGAGCGCGGCGGGCTGGAGGTCGTTGGAGACGGCGGCGGCGAGCGCGTCGGGGTCGCCCTCGGCGAGGGCGTCGAGCAGCGGCTCGGAGGCGACGGGCTCGGGCACGTCCGCGTGCTCCGTGAGCCGGTCGAACTCGCGGAAGACCGCCGGGGTGGACAGCCCGCGCTCGGCCATCGCGAACACCCAGTGGAAGGTCCCGCCGACGTCGAGCGCGGTGAGCTTCTCGCCCCGCCCGGTCCCGAGCGCCGCCCCGCCGACCAGGCTGAACGGCACGTCGCTGCCCAACTCGGCGCAGATGTCGAGGAGTTCCTCACGGGAGGCGTGGGTGCCCCACAGTGCGTCGCAGGCCAGCAGCGCACCGGCGCCGTCCGCGCTGCCGCCCGCCATGCCGCCCGCGACGGGGATGTCCTTGGCGATGTGGACATGGACCGCGGGCTCGATGCCCCGGCGCTCGGCGAGGAGCAGCGCGGCGCGCGCCGCGAGGTTCGTGCGGTCGAGGGGGACGAGCGCGGCGTCCGGGCCCTCGCACGTGACACGCAGCTCGTCGGCGGGCGTGACCGTCACCTCGTCGTACAGCCCGACGGCGAGGAAGACGTTGGCCAGGTCATGGAACCCGTCGGGGCGGGCGGCCCCGACGGCGAGCTGGACGTTGACCTTGGCGGGAACGCGGACGGTGACACTCACTGCTGACCGGACTCCTCGTTGTCCTCGACACGGTTCTCCGCGATACGGGCGAACTCCTCGACGGTCAGGGCCTCCCCGCGCGCCTGCGGCGAGACCCCGGCGGCGACGAGGGCCGCCTCCGCCGCCGCGGGCGACCCGGCCCAGCCGGCGAGCGCGGCCCGCAGGGTCTTGCGCCGCTGGGCGAAGGCCGCGTCGACCACAGCGAACACCTCGCGCCGTGAGGCGGTGGTCTTGAGCGGCTCCGTGCGGCGGACCAGTGAGACGAGGCCGCTGTCGACGTTCGGGGCGGGCCAGAAGACGTTGCGGCCGATGGCGCCGGCCCGCTTGACCTCGGCGTACCAGTTGGCCTTCACGGACGGGACGCCGTACACCTTCGAGCCGGGCGCGGCGGCGAGGCGGTCAGCGACCTCCGACTGGACCATCACCAGGGTGCGTTCGATGCTCGGGAAGGTCTCCAGCATGTGCAGCAGGACGGGGACGGCGACGTTGTAGGGGAGGTTCGCGACGAGTGCGGTGGGGGCGCGGCCCGGCAGCTCGGTCACGTGCATCGCGTCCGAGTGGACGAGCGCGAAACGGTCGGCGCGCTCGGGCATGCGGGCCGCGATGGTGGCGGGCAGCGCCGCGGCCAGTACGTCGTCGATCTCGACGGCGGTGACGCGGTCGGCGACCTCCAGCAGCGCGAGGGTGAGGGAGCCGAGCCCCGGCCCCACCTCGACCACCACGTCGTCCGGCCGTACGTCGGCGGTGCGCACGATGCGCCGAACCGTGTTCGCGTCGATCACGAAGTTCTGACCGCGCTGCTTGGTGGGGCGCACACCGAGGGCTGCCGCCAGTTCGCGGACGTCGGCGGGGCCCAGGAGGGCGTCGGGGGTGGGGCTGCTGCTCACGGCGACAAGGGTACGTGGCGGCACCGAGCGGTTCGCTCGGTGCCGCGATTGGCCGTCGATCGCCTGCGGGCACGTCGTGGCTCGTCGCGCCCCGCGGCGGAGCCGCAAATCAATACAGCCCCGCGCCCCTTTGGGGCGCGGGGAACTGCGCGATCAGCCCCCACCGGCCCGCAGACGACAAGCAACCGAAAACAGCCCCCTCACCCGTGCAGCCGCGCCCCGCAATGGGGCCAAGGGGATGCCCCCCGCCGTACATACAACTTCTTCGCACGGGCCGTCTGCTCCGCCGGGGACGCGTCCTGGGGGCGGCCGGTGCCGCCGAGGCTCTGCCAGGTGCGGGACTCCAGCTGGTAGAGGCCGCCGTAGGTTCCCGAGGGGTCGACGGCGTGCGGCCGGCCGCCCGACTCGCAGGCCGCGAGGCCCTTCCAGTTCAGGTCGTCGGCGCCGCGCACGGACGTCGGGAGCGGCTTCGTGCCCACCTTCACGATCTGCGGCTGCGGCTCGCGCACCACCTCGGTGCCGGTCAGGCGCGGCTTCTGCCGGACGCCGTTGACGATGCGCAGGGAGTACGTGATCCGCCGCAGCCCCGGCTGTCCCACCCGGTCGACGACCTCCGTCCCCTTGAACAGTCCGGGGTCGTCCTCCCGCTGCACCTTGAACGGGATCTCCTCCTCGCGGATCTCCTTGGTGCCGGTGACCCGCAGCACGGTGACGGTCTGCCCGTCGCGCGGGAAGCTGTCCGCCGGGACGGAGGTGGTGTCCTCGCCGTGCAGGGAGATCCCGGCCTCCTCGACGACCTCCTGCACGGTCGCCGCGTTCGTGCGGACCGTGCGGGCGTGGCCGTCGGCCATGACCGTGACGGAGCGCTCGGTGCGCACGTCGAGCGCGAGCCCGGCGCGTCCGATGTGCCGGGAGCGCGCAGCGGACAGATACGCGCCCTGCGCTCGCACCCCCATCTCCTCCAGCGCCTCCTGCACGGTGTCCGCCGTCGTCCACACCTCGCGCCGGTGCCCGTCGATGGTGAGCCGCACGGGGCGCCCGTACTGCACCACGACCTCGTCACCGCTGCGGATCGCCGTGCCGGGGGCGGGCGCGACCACATCGTGCGCCCCCACGTCGACGCTCTCCTGTGCGAGCAGCTCGGTCACGTCGTCGGCGAAGGTGTGCAGGGTGCGTGGCTTGCCGTCGACGTTCAGCTCGATGGCCTTGTCCTTGGCGACGAAGGCGGTGGTGCCGCCGGCCAGGAAGGCGACGACCAGCGCCTGCGGCAGCAGCCGGCGCATCGAGCCGTCCGGGAGATCGATGGGCCGCGCCCTGCGTCGGCGTGCGGCCCGCCGTCTGTGTCCCGTTCCGGCGCGCGCGGCGGGCGGGGGCACTTCCTCGCCCGCCGCGCTCCCCACCTGCCGCGGAAGCGGCGGCTCGGGTACCTCGACCGCCTCGTAGGCGGGCCGGTACGTGTCCTCGTACGCCCCGGGCACCCCGTAGGCCAGGGTCTGCGCGCTGTGCACGTCGTAGGCGTACGCCGGCGGATACGCCGGGTCGTACGCCTCATACGTCCCGTACTGCGAGTACTGCCAGTACTGCGAGTTGCTCACGCCGACGCGCTCCAGGGGCCGTAGGGGTCCAGAGGGGTCCGGATCGGGCACCAGAACCTAGCGGAGCCCGTATCACTCTCCAAAGCGGCGTGATCACCAAGAGTTACACCCGACACGGATGCGAGGTCGCCCGGGCGTTATCGGAGGGTTATGAATGGCTACGCTCAGTAGTTGAAGGCGCGGGCCGTGTTCGCCGCGAGGGCCGTCGCCAGCGCGTCCTCGTCGATGTCGCGCACGGCGGCCATGGCACGCACCGTGACCGGAATGAGATACGGAGCGTTGGGCCGTCCGCGGTACGGCGCCGGTGTCAGGAAGGGCGCGTCGGTCTCCACCAGGACCAGTTCCAGCGGGGCCACGGCGAGCGCGTCCCGCAGATGCTGGGCGTTCTTGAAGGTGACGTTGCCGGCGAAGGACATGAAGTACCCGGCGCGGGCGCACACCTGAGCCATCTCCGCGTCCCCGGAGTAGCAGTGGAACACCGTACGTTCGGGGGCGCCCTCCTCCTTGAGGATGCGCAGCACATCGGCGTGGGCGTCGCGGTCGTGGATGACGAGGGCCTTGCCGTGCCGCTTGGCGATCTCGATGTGGGCGCGGAAGGAGGCCTCCTGCGCCTCCTTGCCCTCGGGGCCGGTGCGGAAGTAGTCGAGGCCCGTCTCGCCGACGCCCTTGACCTGCGGGAGCGCGGCCAGGCGGTCGATCTCGGCGAGCGCTTCGTCGAGCGCCGCCGTGCCCCCCGGCTCGCGTGCGCCCTGCCTCGACCAGCCGTCGGGGTCACCGTGCACGATGCGGGGCGCCTCGTTGGGGTGCAGGGCCACGGTCGCGTGGACGGCGTCGTACAGTCCCGCCGTCTCGGCGGCCCACTGCGAGCCCCGAACGTCGCAGCCGACCTGCACGACCGTCGTCACGCCCACCGAAGCGGCCTTCGCGAGGCCCTCCTCGACCGTGCCGTTCTGCATGTCGAGGTGGGTGTGGGAGTCGGCGACGGCCACCCGGAGGGGTTCCGGGAGCGGCGGCGCCGCGTTCTTCTCGACGGTCTTCTCGCCGGAGCTGGAGGAGGGCATGCTCCGATCCTACGAAAGGGGCATGCCCGCCCCGCCGCCGGAGCTGTCAGCTCGCCTTGCGGTGGAAGGGGTGCAGGAGATCGGAGAGATGCCAGTGGTGGTCCCGCTCGCCGGCCTCGGCGCCCTCGGCACCTTCGGTGGCGGCCTCCTGCGCCTCGCTCTGCGGTGTCCGCCGCTGCTGCTTGTGCACCGCGTCGCGCACCGACGAGACCTGCCCGGGTCGCATGATCCGTACGACGTGGCTGTCGCAGTTCTGGCAGGTGGGCTTGGACAGCGGAGACGGCACGACCTGCCCCTCGGCCACGTACATCACGAACTCGTGGCCCTCGGCGTCGTTGTGGTGCTCTATCTCGTACGACTGCTCCCAGCCGTGCCCGCAGCGCATGCAGGCGAAGGAGTACGACTCGTGGACGACTGCGGTGGCCGCGCCGCGGAGGCCGGACTGCCCTGCGATCTCGCTCATGCCAGCTCCTCTTGATCTGCTGGACCAAGGGACGGGTGCGTCCCTTCAACCAGTGGACGCTTTCGGCGGAGCGAATGCATCAGCCCTGTCGACTGTTGGAGCCGATTTGGATTTTCCTTGCCATACCACCCTCGCTCAGGGGGTCTGGGCTTTGCTTTTCACGACCTTGCTTTGCCTGTTTGTGGGGCGCCTGCTCAGGCGAGATGCGCCCTGCTCAGAGGGCGTGTGGCCCACTTCACGAAAGCCTCACGAAGCACTGGCCGAATTGGCATTCTTCGCGGCCACAACCGCGTCGAACACCTGCCTTTTGGGCAGCCCGGCCTCCGCCGCAACCGCCGCAATGGCCTCTTTTCGCCGCTCCCCTGCCTCCTCCCGCACACGCACCCTGCGCACCAGCTCGGCGGCGTCGAGTTCCCCGGGACCCTTCTCCGGGGCGCCCTCGACGACGACGGTGATCTCACCACGCACACCCTCGGCGGCCCAGGCGGCCAGCTCGCCGAGCCCGCCCCGCTTGACCTCCTCGTACGTCTTGGTGAGCTCCCGGCAGACGGCCGCGCGCCGATCGGCCCCGAAGACCTCGGCCATGGCGGCGAGGGTGTCGTCGAGGCGGTGCGGGGCCTCGAAGTAGACGAGGGTCCGGCGCTCCTCGGCGACCTCCTTCAGGCGGGTCAACCGCTCACCGGCCTTGCGCGGCAGGAACCCCTCGAAGCAGAACCGGTCGACGGGCAGCCCGGACAGCGCGAGCGCGGTGAGCACGGCGGAGGGGCCGGGCACGGCGGTGACGCGGATGTCCTTCTCGACGGCGGCGGCGACCAGCCGGTACCCGGGGTCGGACACGGAGGGCATCCCGGCGTCGGTGACGAGCAGCACACGCGCACCGCCGACGAGCTCCTCGACGAGTTCGGGCGTACGGGCGGTCTCGTTGCCCTCGAAGTACGACACGATCCGCCCCTTGGGCGTGACACCCAGCGCCTGCGTCAGCCGCCTGAGCCGTCGGGTGTCCTCGGCGGCGACGACATCGGCCCCCGCCAGCTCCTCGGCCAGCCGGGGCGGCGCGTCCGCGATGTCGCCGATGGGGGTGCCTGCGAGTACGAGGGTTCCGGTCACTCCCCCATCCTCCCAGGGCCCACCGATGGGGACGCATCCGAGCCCTTACCGCCCATGCACGGGACTCACACAGAACGGTTCCCTACGATGGCGCGGTGACCAGTACCGCGTCCTCCCCGGACACCCGGCAAGGCCAGAGCCCTCAGGACCAGCAGCCGTCCTGGCAGCAGCGGCTGCGTCGTTTCGGCTACACGGCCGGGCCGAGAAGCGACGTCCGCGAGCGTCTGGTGCCGCCGTACGTGCGGCCCGCTCCGCGGGTGTGGCAGGTCCTCGGGGCGCCGCCGGCGCTCGCCGAGCGGATCACGCGCTGGTCCGCCTGGGGCGGCCCGCTGCTGGTCACGCTGATGGCGGGCGTGCTGCGGTTCTGGCATCTGGGCAGCCCGAAGGCGGTGATATTCGACGAGACGTACTACGCCAAGGACGCCTGGGCGCTCGTCCACCGCGGCTTCGAGGTCAACTGGGACAAGAACGCCAACGACCAGATCCTGGCGCTGAACGGGCACGTCAGGATCCCCACGGACGCGGCGTACGTCGTGCATCCGCCGGTCGGCAAGTACGTCATCGGGCTCGGGGAGCTGATCTTCGGGTTCAACCCGTTCGGCTGGCGGTTCATGACCGCGCTGCTGGGCACGCTGTCGGTCCTGATGCTGTGCCGCATCGGCCGCCGCATCTTCCGCTCGACCTTCCTCGGCTGCCTCGCGGGCGGGCTGATGGCGGTCGACGGGCTGGCCTTCGTGATGGCCCGCACCTCGCTGCTGGACGGCGTGCTGATGTTCTTCGTGCTGGCCGCGTTCGGCTGCCTGGTCATCGACCGCGACAAGGCACGCGAGAAACTCGCGGCCGCGCTCCAGCAGTCCGCCGGGGCGGAGGGGGACGGCCGGGTCCGCCCCGATGCACACATCGCCGAGACCACCCGCCTGGGCTGGCGGCCGTGGCGCTGGCTGGCGGGCCTGATGCTGGGCCTGGCCATCGGCACCAAGTGGAACGGCCTGTACATCATGGTCGCGTTCTTGTTGATGGCGGTCCTGTGGGACATCGGCTCCCGCAAGGTGGCCGGCGCCGGGAACCCGTACAAGGCGGTGCTGCCGGACACGGCGATCACGTTCGTGGCCACGGTCCCGGTCGCGATCGTCACCTACCTGGCCTCCTGGACCGGCTGGATCCTCTCCCCCACCAACGGCAAGGGCGGCTACTTCCGCAACTGGGCCGCCACCGACGGCAGGGGCGGCAACTGGACCTGGCTGTTCCCCGACTGGTGGCGCAGCCTGTGGCACTACGAGCACGAGGTCTACGAGTTCCACCGCAACCTGCACTCGCCGCACACCTACATGTCCAACCCCTGGAGCTGGATCGTCGACGGCCGCCCGGTCTCGTACTTCTACGAGTCCCCCTCCCCCGGCAAGGACGGCTGTCCCGCCGACGCGGGCCAGAAGTGCGCCCGCGAGGTCCTGGCGATCGGCACCCCGCTGCTGTGGTGGGTGGCCTGCTTCGCGGTCCTGTACATCCTGTGGCGCTGGCTGCTGCGCCGCGACTGGCGGGCGGGCGCCATCGCCTGCGGCATCGCGGCCGGTTATCTGCCCTGGTTCCTGTACCAGGAGCGGACGATCTTCTTCTTCTACGCCGTCGTCTTCGTGCCGTTCCTGTGTCTGGCGGTGGCGATGCTGCTGGGCGCGATCATCGGACCGCCGGGGTCGAGCGACACCCGCCGGGTGGCGGGCGCGACGGGGGCGGGCGTACTGGTCCTGCTGATCGCCTGGAACTTCATCTACTTCTGGCCGCTGTACACCGGGACCACCATCCCGATCGACGACTGGCGTTCACGTATGTGGCTGGACACCTGGGTATAGCGGACCTCCTGCGCCCTTTCTGAGCCCTTTGTGAGTACCTCTGAGTATCCGAACGGACACAACATAGGGAAACACCCCTCACAGCTCCCCCTCGCGCCACATACAGTGCGAGGGACCAACGGGGAACGGGGAGGGGGCCCTTCATGGGCAAGGGGGTCAAGATCACCGTCATCGGCAGCGTCTTCGCCGTGATGGTGGGCGGTGCCGGATACGGCGCGTACAACATCGTGTCCGCGCTGAACGGCGACGGGGGCTCGGGCGGATCGGCGTCCGTGAAGACCGGACCGCCGAGCGGCGACGAGATCAAGGAGACCTCGGCGAAGTTCTTCGCGGCCTGGGAGAAGGGCCAGGCGGCCCAGGCGGCGACGTACACGAACAACGACGCTGCGGCCGAACCGCTGCTGACCTCCTTCGGCGAAGCCGCGCACATCACCGGAGTGAAGATCACGCCGGGTGCGGCGCACGGCGCGACGATCCCTTACACGGTCAGGGCGACGGTGTCCTACGGGGGCAAGTCCAAGCACCTGGCCTACAAGAGCGAGCTGACCGTCGTGCGCGGGAAGACCACCGGGCGGGCGCTGGTCGACTGGCGGCCGTCCGTGGTCCATCCGCAGTTGCAGAAGGGCGACACCCTGTTCACCGGCGAGGCGGCGAACCCGCCGATCGAGGCCGTGGACCGGAACGGGGCCGTACTGACGAAGGAGAAGTACCCCTCGCTCGGCCCGGTCCTGGACACCCTGCGCGAGCGGTACGGCGACAAGGCGGGCGGCACCCCCGGCATCGAGCTGGCGATCAAGCACCAGTCCCCGGACGCGGGCGACACCTCGCTGCTCGCCCTCGCCAAGGGCAGAGCGGGCCGGCTGCAGACCACGATCAGCGCGAGCGCGCAGGCCGCGGCCGAAACGGCGGTGAAGAAGTTCGCGCAGTCGTCGGTGGTGGCCGTCAAGCCCAGCACCGGCGAGGTCCTCGCAGTCGCCAACCACCGCAGGGACCAGTTCAACGCGGCCTTCCAGGGCGAGGTGGCACCCGGCTCCACCATGAAGATCATCACCGCCGCGATGCTCATCGACAACGGCGTGACCTCGATGAACGGCCCGGCACCCTGCACTTCGGACGCGGTGTGGCAGGGCCAGACCTTCAAGAACCTCAAGGGCATGCAGCCCAACGAGAAGGCCACCCTCGCAGGCAGCTTCCTGCGCTCCTGCAACACCGCCTTCATCAAGCTCATCGACGAGAAGCCGCTCTCGGACTCCTCGCTGACGACGGAGGCCCAGGACCGCTTCGGGCTCGGCCGGGACGACTGGAAGACCGGCATCGTCTCCTTCGACGGCAAGGTCCCCGCGGTCAGCGGCCCGGACCGGGCGGCGAACGCGATCGGCCAGGGCCAGGTCCAGATGAGCCCGCTGAACATGGCATCGGTCACCGCGACCGCCATCACCGGCACGTTCCGGCAGCCGTATCTGGTGTCGCCGAAGCTCGACGACCGTGAACTGGCCACCGCGAAGGGTCTGCCCGCGAGCACGGCCGCGCAGCTGAAGCAGATGATGCGTCTCACCGCGACCCAGGGCACCGCGGCACAGGCGATGGCCGGGCTGAGCGGGGACATCGGCGCGAAGACCGGTTCCGCGGAGGTCGACGGCCAAGCCGTGTCCAACAGCTGGTTCACGGGCTTCAGGGGTGACCTCGCGGCGGCGGCCATGACCGAGGAGGGCGGCCACGGCGGCACGGCGGCCGGGCCGATTGTCGCAGCTGTGCTACGGACGGGCTCCTGAAGTCACCCGTTGAGGAAGGGACTCTAGGCTGTTGCCGTCGTTGGTTGGGATGGATGTGGGCAACGGGGACCCTGGGGATCTCTCGGAGGAACGGGAACAGTGGGCAACAGAAGGCGCGTCGCCGAGCGACGGAACACCAAACCCGCAGTGGTCGGCGGGATGATCGCCGTGGTGGTCATCGGCGCCGGCGTCGGCGTCTACGCGCTGACCGGCGGCTCGGCGGCCGACGACCGGTCGTCGGCGGCGTCCTCGTCCACCGACGACAAGCCCAAGGTCAAGACCGGTCCGCTGTCGGCCACGGAGGTCCGGACGACGGCCGAGACGTTCCTCACGTCCTGGCAGCAGGGGAAGGCGACGCAGGCCGCCGCCGCCACCAACGACCCGGCGGCGGCCACCACCCTGCTGACCGGCTTCACCAAGGACGCCCACATCACCGGCGCCACCCTCACCGAGGGCACCCGCACCGGCGACAAGGTCCCCTTCACCGTCAAGGGCACGGTCACCTACAAGGGCACCAAGATGCCGCTCTCGTACCGGAGCGCGCTGACGGTCGTACGCAAGAAGGAGGACGGCAAGCCGTACGTCGACTGGCACTCCTCCGTGGTCCACCCCGACCTGAAGGACGGCGACACCCTGGTCACCGGCGAGGCGGGGACGCCCCCGGTCAAGGCGTACGACCGGCACGGCGGCGAACTGACGACCGCCAAGTACCCCTCGCTCGGCCCGGTCCTGGACGGTCTGCGGGAGAAGTACGGCAAGACCGCCGGCGGCAAGGCGGGCGTCGAGCTGGACGTGGTGCGGGGCAAGGCGTCGCAGAAGGCCAAGCTGTCCGACAAGACGCTGCTGACGCTGACCAAGGGCACCCCGGGCAAGGTGAACACGACGCTGAGCCCGGTCTTCCAGGCCGCAGCCGAGAAGCAGGTCGCCGCGAAGGACAGGTCCTCGGTCGTCGTCATGCGCCCGTCCACCGGCGAGATCCTGGCCGTGGCGAACCACAGCCCCAGCTTCAACGTGGCGTTCCAGGGCTCCCTGGCCCCCGGCTCCACGATGAAGATCGTGACGTCGACGATGCTGTTCGAGAAGAACCTCGTCCACCCCGACCAGTCGCACCCCTGCCCCAAGACGTACAAGCTCGCGGGCTGGACGTTCCACAACGACGACGACTCCGAGATCAAGCAGGGCTCGTTCAAGCTGGCCTTCGGGGCATCCTGCAACAACGCCTTCATCAACTTCGCGCCGAAGCTGTCCAACAGCGATCTGACGCAGGAGGCCCAGCAGGTCTACGGCCTCGGCCTGAACAACTGGGCCATCGGCGTCCCGACCTTCGACGGCTCGGTCCCGGTGATGAGCGGCGCGCAGATGGGTGCCTCGCTGATCGGGCAGGGCGGGGTGCGGATGAACCCGCTGAACATGGCGTCGGTGTCGTCGACGGTGGCGAGCGGCACCTTCCACCAGCCGTACCTGGTCGCCCCGTCGGTGGACCACCGCACACTGGCGAAGGCCTCACGCACGATGTCGTCGAAGACGCAGGCCGAACTCAAGGAGGTCATGTCCTACACGGCCTCGTACGGCACGGCGGCCAAGGCGATGGCGGGCATGTCCGGCTGCGGCGCCAAGACGGGCTCGGCCGAGGTCGACGGCCAGAAGAAGCCGAACGGCTGGTTCACGGCCTACTGCGGCGACCTCGCCGCCTCAGGCGTGGTCCAGGCAGGCGGCCACGGCGGCGACACGGCGGGCCCGATCGTGGCGGCACTTCTCAAGATGGGCGGCTGAGCTGATGGGGCGCCCCTTGGGGGCGCCCCGAAGGGGCGCGGGGCTGTGCCGATTTGCGGCTCCGCCGCGTGGGCGCGACCAGCCCCAACGGCGCCGCAGACGACTCACCGGGAAACAGGCGCCGCAGCCATATACGTGCGGCGCAGAAACCGCAGCAGAGTCTTCGACTCGAACTGCACAACCGAGACACCTGTAGCCGAGTGGAACTCGACGACGGCCTGAACCCGCCCGCAGGGCCACACCCGCACCTCACCGCTGCCGGCAGGCGCCCGCAGCCCCTGTTCCAGCAGGGAACGCGAGAAGCTCCATTCGTCCGCCCCGGGCAGCCCGACCCGCACCTCGCGCGGGTCGACGTCGGGGTCGTAGCGCAGGACCACCGGCACCGTCTCGTCCTCCGGTACCGCCGCATCCGTGACCAGGTGGGCTCGTGCGTACTGCTCGACTACAGACATCGTGACGGCCCTCTCACGCTGCGTGTCCTGTGTGGAACTTGTGCGTCCACCCCCTCCTAATGTCCCATATTTTCCCGAGCACGCCCCTTGGCGTGGGACAACTCCCGTCACGAGCCCGTCGCTCTTGCAAGTAGTTCGCAACAAGGCACTATCATCGAACGGTGCATGTGCCTGACGGATTCATCAACGCCCCCGTCTCCGCCGCGACCGGAGTCGTCGCCGCGGGCGCCATCGCGGTGAGCCTGCGCGGCGCCCGCCGTGAGCTGGACGAGCGGACGGCACCGCTGGCCGGGCTGGTCGCGGCGTTCATCTTCGCCGTGCAGATGCTGAACTTCCCCGTCGCGGCGGGGACCAGCGGCCATCTGCTCGGCGGCGCGCTCGCCGCGATCCTCGTCGGCCCCTTCACCGGCGTCCTGTGCGTGTCCGTCGTCCTGCTGATGCAGGGCATCCTCTTCGCGGACGGCGGTCTGACCGCGCTCGGCGTGAACATCACGGACATGGCGATCGTCACGACGGTCGTCGGGTACGCCGTCTTCCGGGGCCTGGTGAAGGTGCTCCCGCGCAGGCGGCGCTCGGTGACCGTGGCCTCCTTCGTCGCCGCGCTCCTGTCGGTCCCGGCCGCGGCGGTCGCCTTCACGCTGATCTACGCCGTCGGCGGTACGACGGACGTCTCCATCGGCAAGGTCGCCACCGCGATGATCGGCGTACATGTGCTGATCGGGATCGGGGAAGCGGCGATCACGGGGCTGACCGTGGGCGCGGTGATCGCCGTACGCCCGGATCTCGTGTACGGCGCGCGCGGCCTGGAGCAGAAGCTCAAGCTGCGGGTGAACGGCGAACTCGTGGACGCCCCCTCGACCCGCCCGGCGCCCGCCCTGGCGCGCACCTCCCGCCGCGGGCTGTGGGTCACCGGCCTGGTCACCTCCCTCGTCCTGGCGGGCTTCGTCAGCTTCTACGCCAACGCCGACCCCGACGGCCTGATGAAGGTCGCCCAGGACCAAGGCATCGACAAGAAGACCGAGAAGCACGCCTCCGCCGACTCCCCGCTCGCCGGCTACGGCGTCAAGGACATCACCGACGGCCGCGTCTCCAAGGGCGTGGCGGGCCTGATCGGCGTCGGTGTCACGGTCGTCGCGGGCAGCACGGTGTTCTGGGCGGTGCGCAGGCGGCGCGGCGCGGACGTCTCCCCTGCGAACACGGGGCTGTGACATGGGAGCGGGACACGCGCACCGGCTCTACCGGCACGGGCACTCCCCCGTGCACGCCCTGCCGCCGCACACCAAGCTCGCCGCGGCGTTCGCGTTCGTGGTGGTCGTGGTGTCGACTCCGCGGGAGGCGGTGTGGGCGTTCGGCCTGTACGCCGTGCTGCTCGCAGTCGTCGCACAGCTCGCGCGGGTGCCCGCCGGGTTCCTGCTCAAGCGGCTGCTGATCGAGGTGCCGTTCGTCGCGTTCGCGGTGCTGATGCCGTTCGTGGCGGAGGGCGAGCGGGTGGACGTCCTGGGGCTGTCCCTGAGCGTGAACGGCCTGTGGGGCGCGTGGAACGTGCTCGCCAAGGGCACGCTGGGTGTCGCCGCCTCCGTCCTCCTCGCCTCCACCACCGAACTCCGCGAACTCCTGCTGGGACTACAGCGGTTGAGGCTCCCGCCGCTGCTGGTGCAGATCGCGTCCTTCATGATCCGCTACGGCGATGTCATCACGGACGAGATGCGGCGGATGCGGATCGCGCGGGAGTCCCGGGGCTTCGAGGCGCGCGGTGTCCGGCACTGGGGCGTGCTGGCGAAGTCGGCCGGCGCCCTGTTCATCCGCTCCTACGAGCGCGGGGAGCGCGTCCATCTGGCCATGGTCAGCCGCGGATACGCGGGGTCGATGCCGGTGATCGACGAAGTGACCGCCTCCCGGGCGCAGTGGTCGTACGCCCTCACGCTCCCCCTCGCCGCCCTCGTCGTCTGCCTGCTGGGATGGACCCTGTGAGTACTGCTTCGCTGGAGGTCTCCGGCCTCGCCTTCGCCTACCCCGACGGCCACCAGGCCCTGTTCGGCGTCGACTTCTCGCTCGCGCGCGGCGAGCGGGTCGCGCTGCTCGGGCCGAACGGTGCCGGCAAGACGACCCTCGTACTGCACCTCAACGGCATCCTGACCGGCGGCGCGGGCACGGTCACGGTCGCCGGGCTGCCCGTCGGCAAGCAGCACATGGCGGAGATCCGCCGGAAGGTCGGCATCGTCTTCCAGGACCCCGACGACCAGTTGTTCATGCCGACGGTCCGCGAGGACGTGGCGTTCGGTCCTGCGGCGGCCGGGCTCAAGGGGCCGGAGCTGGAGGAGCGCGTAGACCGGGCGCTCGCGCAGGTCGGCATGGCGGAGTTCAAGGACCGGCCCCCGCACCACCTCTCCTTCGGACAGCGGCGCCGGGTCGCCGTCGCGACGGTCCTCGCGATGGAGCCGGAGATCCTCGTCCTGGACGAGCCGTCCTCCAACCTCGACCCGGCCTCCCGACGCGAACTGGCCGACATCCTGCGCTCGTTGGACGTCACCGTCCTCATGGTCACCCACGACCTGCCGTACGCCCTGGAGCTCTGCCCCCGCTCCCTGATCCTCAGCGAGGGCGTGATCGCGGCGGACGGCAAGACGGCCGAGCTGCTCGGAGACGAGGACCTGATGCGGGCCCATCGCCTGGAGCTGCCCTTCGGTTTCGACCCGCGGTCCGTGACAATGGGCGCGTGACGAACGAGGACGATACGGCGGCCGGGACGGGTTCCGAGGGCTCGCTGCTGCTCGACGACCAACTGTGTTTCGCGCTGTACGCGGCCCAGCGGGCGGTGACGTCCTCCTACCGCCCGCTCCTCGACGAACTCGGCCTCACCTACCCGCAGTACCTGGTCCTGCTCGTCCTGTGGGAGCGCGGCGAGATCCCGGTCAAGGAGCTGGCGACCGCGCTGCGGCTCGACTACGGCACGGTCTCGCCCCTGCTGAAGCGGCTGGAGGCGGCGGGCCTGGTGCGCCGGGAGCGCGCGGCGCACGACGAGCGCTCGGTGCTGGTCGCGTGCACGGGGCGCGGGGCGGAACTGCGGGAGCGAGCGGCGTGCGTACCGGGCGCGCTGCTCGCGGCGACGGGCCTCGATGCGCCGGAGGTCGCGCGGCTGCGCGAGGAGCTCTGGCGCCTGGCGGCGCGGGCCACGGCGGCCACACACCCCTGATCTCGGGTTACCCCTGGTTGCCACCCCCAGGTACCGGCTGCTGACCTACCAGCCAGTATCTTGTGCACGATGTACTCGCGCGCACTTGTTATGGGGGGCCAGCCATGAGCGCCATGAGTGACGATCCGGCCGTCGAAACCGTCGACACCCGACCGACGAAGATCATGTACGTCGCGGAAGCGACCGCGCACGGCGGCCGGGACGGCTACGTCACCAGCCAGGACGGGCAGATCGAGGTCAGGGTCGCGATGCCGCCGGAGCTGGGCGGGGACGGCAACGGCACCAATCCCGAGCAGCTGTTCGCGGCCGGCTACAGCTCCTGCTTCCACAACGCGCTGGTGCTGGTGGGCCGCCGTTCCGGCTTCGACCTCACCGGTTCCACGGTCGCCGCGAAGGTCGGCATCGGCCCCAACAAGCAGCGCGGTTACGGTCTCGCGGTCGCCCTCAGCGTCTCGCTCCCGGTGCTGGACCAGGAGGTCGCTGCGCAGCTGGTGGACGCGGCGCACGAGGTGTGCCCGTACTCGAACGCGACCCGCGGGAACATCGACGTCACGATTCTGCTGGGCTGATCTGCCCGCCGGAAGGCGGCTGCGGCAGAGTGCGGTCCGGACGGGCCGCCTTGATGCGCTCGACCGCAGCCACCAGATCCGCGTGCCCGATCCGCGTGTCGCCCCGGTGCAGCGCGTCCGCCGCGGCGTCGATCACCGCACGGCAGATGTCCCGCCCGACGACGTCGTCGATCGCGGCCAGCGCCTGGGGCGAGACGTCCGGCGCGAGAGGCAGCGCTGCGGGCAGATGACGGCGCCAGATCTCCGTACGGGCCGCAACGTCCGGTGGCGGGAAGTGAACCTGCCAGAGGCGGCTGTCGAAAGCCGTGTCGTAGCTCGTCACGAAGTTGGTGGCGAACAGCACGAGCCCCTCGAACCGGTCGAGAGCGGTGATCAGTTCGCTGCGCATGGCGTTCACTGCCTGCTCAGAGCCGTGGCTGGTGGCCTCGAACCGGGCGGACATCAGGGAGTCCGCCTCGTCGACGAAGAGCACGGCGCGCTGCGCCGCCGCCGCGTGGAAGAGCGCGTCGAGGTTCTTCGGGCCCTCGCCGTGGTACTTGCTCTCCAGCTGGGACGCGCGGGCGGCGATGATGCGGCGCCCCAGCCGGGCGGCGACCGCGTGCGCCGCGAGCGTCTTGCCGGTGCCGGGCGGGCCGTACAGGTTGATCGCCGAACTCGGGTGCGGCTCGATCGCCCGCAGACCCCACACGTCGAACAGCTCATGGCGGCGCTCGACGATGTCCACGGCGCGCAGCAGCCGATCCACGGCCGCCTCGGGAAGTACCAGCCGGTCGAAGGTGTGTTCCGGGTCGATAGCGGTGAAGTACGACGCCCGCTCCTCGATGGAGAGCACGTCGGAGTGCGGCCCGCTCCCGTCGGGTTCTGGTGTTCCGGCCTCTTGCGAAGGCTGATTCGTCACCGTGACCGCGAGCGGCCCCGTGCCGTGCCGGCTGCTGAACCTCCCCATGGCGGTGATGAGTTGAGTGCGCAGCACACTCGCGTACATGTCGTCGGCACCACGCGGGATACCGGTCACCGTGAAGGCAGGTGTGCCGTTCGCAGTCATCGCGCGACCTCGTCATCGTGTTCGAGGATGGTTGTGGTGGGCGTCATGTCCAGACGGCGACGGGATTGCGCCCGTGCGCGCGGCGGACATCCTCGTCGGCGCCGGACGCCCAGATCCGACGCGAGTCGACGAACCGGTGCTGGTCGTCGTCGAAGAGACCCTGGACGTATGTGGCGTTGCCGAAGCTCGCGTCGTCCCGCACCGTGACGAACCGGAGCCGGGGGTTGATGCGCCGCCTCTCCAGACGGGCCTGCCACCAGCTCCGGAGGTAGCGGACGGTCAGCACGGCGACGATGGCGACGCCGATGAGCGGCCCGATCAAGGCGGCGGCGCCGAGGACCGAGGCCGAGAAGGGATCCAGCATCTCAACCCTCCCTTCCGGCGAAGATGATCGTGTCCCTGCCGTCGAACATCTCGGTCAGCTCCTCGTCCAGTTCCTCGGCCCGGCAGACCAGTTCGGGCCCTGCGTCGGCGCGGCGCCTCGGAGGCCTACCGCCTCGCTCCCACCAGAAGGCCTGCACGAGGTACCCCCGTCCCTGACGGTGCCTGAGCACGACGGGCACGGTGTTCGGCGGCGCCTGCGCGCGGCTGCCCCTGAAGAAGGCGATCACCTCGCCGTACGTGAGCACGGCGCGCAGTTGGGGGCGTCCCGCCTCCACCCTGCGCTGTGCTTCCACGAGCCGGTCCGCGACCTGCGGGAGGATGTACTCCCCACGGAACGCGGCGCCGGCCAGCTCGAGCAGCCCACGGGTGCGGGGCTCGCCGCCCTCAGGGCCTTCGCGGGACTCGGAGCGGTGCGAACGCGGCATGGCTTCTCCCTTCCTTCCCCGCTCTGGGGGGATGACGTCCAGGATCGCCCTGGCAGCGCGTCACATCTGTCCCCCGAAATGGCAGAGAATTTTCTTCTTTCTGTCATCACCACTGATGACAGAAAGGGACGTGTCCGCCCCTTACCTCCGTACCGGGCGCCCTGTCGGCGGGTAGAACCCCTCCGACTTGAGGCGGCGCAGCAGCAGTTCCGGGTGGGGGTGCCGAGAGCACACGTACATGGCGAACAACAGCCGTGGCTCGGCGGCCCGCGTGGTGATCCCGAAGTGTTCCATCGCGCGCTTCACCTGCGTGAGGACCGTGCTGATCCGGATGCCCAGTTGATCGGACACCTCCTTCAACGAGTAGCCGTCCGCGTGCAGTTCGAGGATCTGGAGCTGGCCCGTCGTCAGGTGCGCCGCCCAGTCGGAGGAGGACGCCATCGACCCGCCGGCATGGCCCTGCGGCGGGCGCGCCAGGTACCCGTTGTCGAGGAGATCGAGCTTCCCGAGCCCCACCGCGTCGCACCGCCGGCGCAGATCCTCGAGCACGGTCCGGTAGCGCTCGTACGACATGCCGGTCGCCTCCATGGCGGACGCGGCGCGCTCTCCCCTCGCCGTGCGGGACAGAACGACCGCCAAGTCCGGGTCGACGGGGAGGCGGTGCGCGCCGACCGCGGACTCCAGGGCGGTCGCCAGGTGAGGTTTGATCAAGTGGGGATGGTGTCGTGCGTCCCATACCGCGTCTGCCAGGCTGACCGGCCCCACGGTCTTGCCGAACACCGCCCTCGCGCCCAGGACCCAGGCGGCGACCCGGTGGTCCCAGCCCTCCGCGGCAGTGCACACCACGACGTCTGCGCGCTGGACGAGGTCGGTGAACTGCTCGAGGGTGCCGATCCCCATCAGGTCGGTGACGCAGACGTCGTACTCCGCCCCGCTGTCGGCCAGTTCACCGAGGGAGCCCATCTGTCCGACCACTTTCAGCCGTCGGTCCCTCTTCAGCGCGGCCACTAGTCCGCCCCTGGTGACCTCGTGGTCCTCGACCACGACCACATGCACCGGCGGCCGGCTCTCGGAACCCGGTTCTCCTCGCATCATGTCTCCCTCCCGTCGGCGGTCGTCTGCAGGGGCAGGACCAGCGTCACCTGCGTCACACCGTGTTCACTCACCACGCGGAGGTCTCCTCCGTGCTCACGCAGTTCGCGCTGGTGGCGGGCGAGCGAACGCGTCGACGCCGCGCCCTCTCGGAGCACGTGCGGCGGGAATCCGTCCCCGTGGTCCGCGACCACCAACACCACCGTCTCCGCTCCTCCGGCCTGGGAGAGGACATCGACATGCAGCAGTGCCTCGGCGACCTTCGCGTGCCGCGACACGTTGATCAGGACCGCCCGAAGCGCCCTGGCCACCGGCTCGATCTCGGCCGGAAGGATCCCTGTCTCGGCAGCCTCGGCGCGCTCGGTGAGGTTCAGCTCGACGGTGAGCTCCTCCTGCCGGGCCTGGTCAACCTGCTCACGCACCATCCTGATCAGCGGCGCCGGCTCGCTGAAGTGCCCCGTGCTGATGTAGGTGTCGATACGGCGCCTGCCCACCTCGACCGCGTGCCGCATCCGGCGGACGGCCTCCGGGTCGGTGAGATCGGCCTGGAGCACTTCGCGCAGGGTGTTGCCGAGGTGGTTGTGGAGTTCCACGGCGATCGCCTGCCGCTGCTGCAGATCGGACACGTCGTCCCTGAGCCTCAGCAGGAACAGCGCTCCGCGGCGGATCAGATAGGCCAGCAGGACATAACCGGTGAGCCCCACGAGCGCGTCGGACCGGGAAAGCTCCGCGGGATCACCCAGGGCGACGACCCCTGCGTAAGACCCGGCGATCAGGGCCGCACCTGCGACCAGCCACGTCAAGGGCTGTCCGAACGCCGACCCGATCGCCAGCCCGACGACCTGCTCGGTCGTGAGCACGAGCAGCGGGGCCATGTTGTCGACCCGGTCGGGCCCCAGGACGAGCGCGCAGCTCCACAATGCGGCGACAGCGCTGCAGACCTCGACGACCGCGGCGGGAGTGTCGTAGACGGACGCCCGCACCTTCCTGTCCAGGGCGGCTGCCCGCTGGTGGTTGCGGATGAGATGAAGCATGAACCACAGGGACTCGGCCGCCAGCGCGAGAAGCAGGACGAACGCGCCGCCGGGATGGGTGACATGCCCCGCGATTCCGGGCAGGGTCAGCGCCCAGGGAAGACCGTAGATGACGCGGAGAATCAGCAGGATGCGCATCATCTGCCAGCGGATGTCGCGCTGGGCCCGCCGGTGTTCGGCAAGGAGTGGTTCGATGACCCGGGCGGCCGCCCCTTCGCCGATCAGCGCCCGCAGGCGTGACCGCATCCGTTCGCTCAGCATGGAGTCCCCCTGCCCCGCCGGTCTCACTGCGGCCGTTGCCCGCCACCGCACGGGGTGTGTCGATTTTCACCGAATGCCGGTGACAGCGCCTAGGCCTGTACGAAGAGGATCTGAGGAGGGTCGCAGCAGATCAGGAGCGGATCAGAAGCAGAGCGGAACAGGAGCGAAAGGGGGCGGAAGCGGCCGGAAAGCGAGTCTTGGGGGAATCGAACGCCATAGGTGTGCGTTGCATCCACGGCTGATGGGCGATGGCACGACAAGGAGTACGGGCGTGGATGTGAACGGCACAGTGGCCGAGGGCTTCGAGCCGGTCAGGGAAGCGTTCGTACGGAACTTCGAGGTGCTCGGGGAACGGGGTGCGGCCGTCGCCGTGTACCGGGACGGGCGCAGGGTCGTCGACCTGTGGGGCGGCACGAAGGACGTCGACGGCACCGAACCGTGGCAGCAGGGCACCGCCCAGGTCGTGCGCTCGGCGACCAAGGGCGTCGCCGCCGCCGTACTCCTGCTGTTGCAGCAGCGCGGGGAGCTGGACCTGGACGCGCCGGTGGGCGAGTACTGGCCGGAGTTCAAGGCGCACGGCAAGGAGCGGCTGCTGGTGCAGCACGTGCTGAGCCACCGGGCCGGGCTGCCCGTGCTCGACCACCCGCTCACGCCGTCCGACGTGCTGGACCCGCACCGCGGCCCCGAGGCGGTCGCCGCGCAGACGCCCGCGTGGGAGCCGGGCACCGATCACGGCTATCACGCGCTGACGTACGGCTGGATGCTCGACGAACTGGTACGGCGCATCACGGGCCGGTGGGCCGGGGAGTGGCTCGCGGCGGAGGTCACCGGGCCGCTGGGGCTCGACCTGTGGCTGGGCCTGCCGGAGTCGGAGGCGGGCCGGGTGGGCCGCGTCGGCCGCGTCGAGGGGCCCGAGCCCGTCGGCGGTCTGCGCTCGCGCCCGAAGCGCTCGGTCACCGAGGCGTACGAGAACCCGGACTCCCTCACCCGCCGCGCCTTCGCCGCGATCAGCCCCTTCCCCGACCAGAACGACCCCGCCTACCGCGCCGCCGCGCTCCCGGCCACCAACGGCATCGCCACGGCGGAGGGCCTCGCGCGTTTCTACGCGTCGCTGATCGGCGAAGTCGACGGCGGCACAAGGCTGTTCACGCCTGAGACCGTGGAGCTGGCCCGCACCGAACGCAGCGCGGGACCGGACCGCGTGCTGGTCGTGGGCACACGGTTCGGCCTCGGCTACATGCTCCACGGAGCGGCATCCCCGCTCCTGTCCCCCACCTCCTTCGGCCACCCGGGCCGCGGCGGCGCCCTGGGCTTCGCCGACCCCGACACGGGCATCGCCTTCGGCTATGTGACGAACGGCTTCCGCAAGACGGTGACGGCGGACCCACGGGCACAGGCCTTGGTCCGAGCGGTGCGGGCCGCGCCCTGAAGGGGCGCGGGGCTGTGTCGATTTGCGGCTCCGCCGCGTGGGCGCGACAAGCCACGACAAACCCGCAGACGCCCGACGGCAGGTCCTGGCAACCCGCGCGGCGCAGCCTCAAACGTTGATGGAGTGCGAAGTCCGCCCCGACGCCGAGTCGATCTCCCCATGCGCCTTGGTGAGCAACTGCATGGCAAGCTCATTCAGCGCCCGCGCCCCCGCGATCTCCTCCCCCACCCTCGGCTGATTCGCGTCGGTGTGGTGGCGGCTCGCGTGACCGTGGGCCTTGACCTCGGTCCCGTCGGACAGCCGTACCAGCGCGACCGCCCGCGTGTGCGTCTCGTCCTCCTGGAACTCCAGCTCGACGTGCCATCCCACTGCGGTGTGCATCATGAGGATCACCTCCGGAAGACCTGCTTCCAGAGTGCTCCTACCGGCCCGCGGATGCACGCAGACCCCGGGCCGGTGTGACGTCGGCCCGGGGTCCGCGGCGCGCTGGGCGCGTGTCAGCCGTCGTTCTCGGCCGACGGCAGATAGGCGCCCGGCACGTCGGCGGGCGCGTACACCTTCTTGTCGCCGGGGTACGGCTTGGTCCAGTTGTGGGTCTGGTACCAGGTGTAGCGGTTCATCTGCTCGTTGTTGGCGTAGTCGGGCACGGCGTGCGGGCCGGTCAGCCGCTGGTGCGAGGCCCAGGCCTTCCACTCCGCGGCGAGCTTCTGCTGGGCCTGCGGCACCGCGGCGGAGGTCGGCGCGAGCGCCGCCTTGGTGTCCTGCGGGGCCGGAGTGTCCGAGCCGCAAGGGGGCTGGGGGCTCACACCGAGGGTCAGCGAGGTCCGGTTGGGCTCGGCCGTGAACGGGGTGTCGTCCGGCTTCAGGGAGAACGCCCCGTACATCGGGGTGGCCGCGCTGTCGAGCTGGTTCATCGGGTGGATCCCGAGGATCTGCTCGATGGTGCGGACCATCGTGATCTGCGAGTAGTAGTGGCTGTCGACGGTGTCGTGCTTGGCCCAGGGGCTGATGATCTGGACAGGGGCGCGGTGGCCGTCGACGTGGTCGAGGCCGTTCTGGGAGTCGTCCTCGACGACGAAGATCGCCGAGTTCTTCCAGTACTTGCTGTGGGAGATCTCGTCGACCATCCGGCCGACCGCGAGGTCGTTGTCGGCGACCTCGGCCGCCGCGTTGGCCGGGCCGCCGGTGTGGTCGTTGGAGAACCAGAACATGTTCAGGTTCGCCGGACCGTTCTTCTCGAAGTCCTGCTTCCAGATCTGTTCCTTGTAGATGTCCGGGACGTCGAGGTCGAACATCGGGAAGCCCTGCACAGACACCTTGTTGAGCGAGGGGATCGCCGAACCCGTCTGGATCGGGTACTGCGTCTGCGCCCCGGTCGCTTCCATGTTCTTGCTGTCGCAGTACAGGTTCTGCCAGGTGGCCCCGGCCGGCTTGGTCTCCAGCGACTGGAACTCGCCGAAGTCCTTGACCGACCTGCCCGCCGCCTGCGCGCCGCTCCAGATGAAGCCGGTCTTCTGGTGGCCGAGGGCGTCGTTCTCGGTGTCGTAGCTGCGCTGGTACTCGCCGGCGGAGGACTCGGTGTACTCCGGGTTGTCCGACTGCATCAGCCAGTTGTGGCCCTCGGCGGAGTTCGTGCCGACGTCGTAGAAGTTGTCGTAGAGCCCGAACTGCTCGGCCAGCGCGTGCTGGTTGGGCGTCACGTTCTCGCCGAACGTGGTGAGCGACGGATTTCCGTCGCCCTGCGGCAGGTCGCCGTAGACCTGGTCGTAGGTCCGGTTCTCCTTGACGAGCAGGAAGACGTGCTTGATCGTCGAGGGGTCGCCGAGCCGCAGCGGGACCGGCAGCGCCTTCCCGGAGGTCTTGCGGCCGGCCGTCAGGACCGAACCGGGCGTCCAGCCGTTCTGCCTGAATACCTTGGCCGTCTGGGCCTTGACGGTCTTGTCGTCCGGCAGCGTGAACTGCGTCAGGCTCGACGTGGTGTCGTGGGTGCCGTGGCCTGAGGCCGCGGTGGGGCGGCGGGCGTCGATGCCGCGGGTGTTGGAGACGACGACGTTCTTGCCGACGGCGACGATCCCCGAGGGGAAGTAGTCGGTCGGGAGCAGGCCGACGTAACGGGCGGGCTCCTGCGGGGACTTGTAGCGGTAGACGGCGACCGCGTTGGCGCGGCCGAGCGTCACCAGCAGGCGGCCGTCGTCGGTGAGCGTCACGGCGTTCGGCTCGTAGCCGACCTTCGCCTCCGGCCAGGGCTGGGTGGCGATGGTCTGTACGACCTTGTCCTTGGCCGTGTCGATGACCGAGACGCTGTTGTCGGCGGTGTTGGTGACGAACACCGCGCCGTTGCTCGCGTACACCGCGGTCGGGTGCAGTCCTACGTCGATGCCGGCGACGGCGGCGGACGGGTCCGCCGTGTCGATGACGCTGACGGTGCCGGTGGTGGTGGCGCCGGTGTCCGGGTTGGCGGGCACCTGGGTGCCGTAGGAGTTGATGGTGGTGTCGCCGTCCTTGGCCGGGCGGCCGCCCTCGTTGCTGACGTACAGCTTGCCGCCGACCAGGGCGATGCCCCGGGGGGCGTTGCCGACGGCCCAGCTCTGCTTGACGGTTCCGGTGGCCGCGTCGATGGCGACGACCCGGTTCTGGCCGTTGACCGCGGAGTACACGGTGGAGCCGTCGGCCGAGAAGACCGCGGCACCCACGAGCGCGCGCTTGGTGCCGTCGGCAGGGATCGGGACGGTCACCGGGTTGGAGAGGGTGCCGTCGACGCCCACGGTGAACCTGGTGTAGCCGTCGGCCTGGCCCAGCCACAGCTGCGTGCCGTCGGGCGAGTACGTCGGGCCCTCCTGGCCGACGGAACCGCTCTTGATGCGCAGGTCGTCCGCCGCGTTGGTGCCGACCTTCTGGATCACCTGACCGGTCGAGAGATCCATGACGACCAGCGAGGCGTCACCGTCGGCGACCGAGGCCGCGAGCCGGCTGCCGTCCGGGCTGACCGTCGACGACATGATCTTGCCGTCGTTGATGACGGAGCGGGTGCCGTACGGCTTGATGTACTGGTCGCTGGAGATGACCTGGCCGTTCGCGGTCTCGTCGGCGACCTGCTGGGTGCCGAACTGCCACGTCGACGCGACGGCGGTGCCGGTGACGCCGAGGGCGACCGCGATGCCCGCCGTGACCAGCAGGGCGCGGCGGCCGACGCGTCTGCCGAAGAGGTTGACCTGATTCTTCTCGTTGATCCGGCGCTGGCGTGTTACCTGCACTGAGCTGTCCCTTCAGTGGACCCTTCGCTGGAACCTTCAGTGGGGGGTGGTGAGCAGCTCGACGTTGCCGTCGAACTGCCACAGCGGATTCGGGGCGTCTCCGGTCGAAGTCCGCAGCAGGAAGTAGCCGTTGACTTCCTTGGGACCGTCGCCGTCGGCCACGAACCGCCCGTCCGAGGTGATGTCGAGCTGATAGATCGCCGTCCCCGCGACCGGGACCCCGGGCAGATGCCAGGTCACGACGCATCGCCAGTCGTTGCCCGCGCCCTCCTGGGCCGCCTGGCCGTCGCTCTTGGTGCACGCCGCCGAGGCCCGCAGCTGTGCCTCGGTGACGGCGGGACGGTGCAGTTGCTGCGTCTGCATGCGGTAGAGGTGGGCGAAGGCCGTGGCCATCGACCGCTGGACCTTGACCTGCTCGATGCCGGATCCCATGAAGGGGGCGGGGGTCGCCACGGCGACCACGCCGACGGTGAGAGCGGTCAGCGCGACCAGCGGCAGCGCGCCGACGGTGAGCGCCCGGCGCCCGGAACCGTCGTAGGCGAGATTGGTGAAGTCGCGCCGGAGGAAGAGGAGATACGCCAGCGCGGTCGCGAGCGCCGCCCATGCCAGGCTGACCGCGATGCCGATCAGGAGCGGGCCGAGCTGGGTGGGGCTGGTGAACAGGCCGTTCCAGGCGATGAAGGCGTAACCGGGCAGGGCGAGGCGCACGGCGACGGGCAGCGGCAGCATCTGGGCGACCGACATCGCGAGCGCGACGAGCGGGGGCAGCAGCAGCCCCATCGGGGAGCGCCCCAGCACCACCGACCCGAGCAGTCCGATGGCGGCGAGGGCCAGGGTCGGCGCGAGGGCCGCGGTCCAGGCGAGCAGGACCCGGACGGCGGCATCCGAAGGCGCCAGCAGGTGGCCGTCGAGGCCGACCAGCGGCTGGTTGCCGACCGACACCAGCCCGCCGGCCGCGCTGGACACGGCAAGACCGGCCACCAGCAGCAGGATGACGGTGAGGCCGGCGAGCGACTTCGCCACGAAGATCCGCCGCGGCGACCGTACGGCGACCAGCAGATGCCGCCAGGTGCCGAGCCGGTCCTCGGCCGCGAACACGTCACCGGCGACCACCGAGGCCACCAGCGGCAGGGCATAGGTCCCCGCGAACCCGAGCATCACCAGCGGTCCGGCCCACCCCGTGGCGTGCATCCAGCGCCCGAAGAGAGTGTCCGACGGGAGCGTGCTCTGCCGGCTCACCCCGGCGACGAACAGCGCGGGTGCGATCCAGCAGGCAAGCGCCAGGAGCCGGATCCGCCACTGCGAGACCAACTTGACCAGTTCGAAGCGGTAGCCGCGCGAGACGGGGACCCGGCGGGCCCTGACAACCTTGTCGGCGACGACGGTCGCGGCCATCAGCCGGCCTCCTGCTGCTCGGTGAGGGCGAGGAACGCGGCCTCCAGCGGCGACACGACGGGCGCGAGCTCACGCACCGCGACGCCCGACCGCACGAGGCCCGCCACCAGTTCGTCGAGGGCGGGCACCAACGCACGCACGAAGAGCAGTTCGTCGTCCTGCCGTATCCCGGCGTCGTCGACGACCCGGACCCCGTCCGTGTCGTCGGCCAGCCGTCGCGCGGCCTGCGGGTCCGAGGTCCGCACCCGGTAGTCGAGTTCACGGTTCTCGGCGGCCAGCTTGCTCAGCGGACCGGAGAACACGACCCGTCCGGTGGCGAGGATGGTGACCTCGGAGCACAGCGCCTCCAGGTCGTCCATACGGTGGCTCGACAGCACGACGCTGGTGCCGTCCGAGGCGAGCCGGTTGAGGACGCGGTGCACGTGCCGTTTCCCGGCGGGGTCGAGGCCGTTGGAGGGTTCGTCGAGCACCAGCAGCCGGGGCTTGGTGAGCAGGGCGGCCGCGAGCCCGAGCCGCTGCCGCATGCCGAGCGAGAAGCCGCGGGCCTTGTCGTCGGCGACGGCGGTGAGCCCGACCTGGTCGAGTACGTCGTCGATGCCCGTGGAGCCCGCGTCGAGCCCGCGGAGCCGGGCCAGCGCGGCGAGGTTCTGCCGGGCGGTGAGGGAGGGGTACAGGCCGGGGCCGTCCACGAAACCGGCGACACCCTCGGGAGCGTCGAACGCCCGCCCCACCGGCATACCGAGGATCTCAAGGCGCCCGCTGTCGGCGACGGCGAGTCCCAGCAGCAGACCGAGCAGCGTCGTCTTGCCGGCTCCGTTCGGACCGACCAGGCCATGGATCTGACCCTGCGTCACATCCAGGTCGACACCGTCGAGTGCGACGACGTCACCGAAACACTTGGTGATCCCGCGAGCCGCAACTGCGTGGAGTGTCCCCATGAGCCCCCCTTCTCCCGATGTCCGCAGGGACCATAGGGACAACACACAACCCAGGCACAGAAGCCGAGTTGAACTCCGGGGGAACGTGTCGTCAAGGCGTAGGCAAGTGGCGCTCCGCGGGGAGGGCCGGTTTTAGGCCGTTGGTTGTCTGCGGGCTCGTCGTGGCTGGTCGCGACCGCGCGGCGGAGCCGCAAATCGACACAGCCCCGCGCCCCTTTGGGGCGCGGCCTAGCCAGCCCGAAGCATCAAGCCGATCCCCGCCACCAGCAACACCGCCGCCGCGATCCGCGGTGCCCCGAACCGTTCCTTGAAGAAGACGGCCCCGATGGCCGCGCCCACGATGATCGACGACTCGCGCAGGGCGGCGATCGGAGCCAGTTCCGCCTTGGTCTGGGCCCACAGGACCAGGCCGTACGCGGCGACGGACATCGCGCCGCCCAGCAGGCCCACGCCCGCGAACGGGCGGAGAACGGCGACGAATTCACCCCGCCAGCGGGTCAGCGCGTACACCGGGATGGCGAACCCCTCCACCGCCATCAGCCAGGCGATGTACCCGAGGGACGAGCCGGACGCCCGCACTCCCAGCCCGTCCACGACCGTGTAGGCGGCGATGGTCAGCCCGGTGGCGAGGGCCGCGCCGATCGCCGCCCAGTTGGGCCGGCTGCCGCGCAGCCCCCACAGGGCGACACCGGTCAGACCCGCGCAGGACAGGGCGATACCGGCGGCCGCCCAGCCGTTCGGCACCTCGTGCGCGAAGAGGGCGGCGAGCAGCGTGACGACCAGGGGCGCGGTGCCGCGGGCGATCGGGTAGGCCTGCCCGAAGTCGCCCAGCCGGAAGGACCGCATGAGCAGGACGTAGTACGCGAGGTGGATGACGGCGGAGGCGGCGAGGTACGGCCACGCCCCGGACGCCGGGAGGGGGACGAACGGCACCATCGCCAGCCCGATCAGCATCCCGCCGCCCGCGATCAGCGTGAAACCCACCAACTTGTCCGTGATGCGGTGGGCGATCGCGTTCCAACCTGCGTGGGTGACCGCGGCGCACAGGACGGCCGTGGCGACCAGCGGCGTCACGAGCTGCGCTCGCGCACGTCCACCAGGGTGGCTCCGGCGCGGGTGACGAGCTCCTTGGGCTCCATGGGGAACACCGCGTGCGGATTCCCGGCGGCGGCCCACACGACCTCGTGCTCCAGCAGCGAACGGTCGGCCAGCACCCGGGTCCTCGTACGGTGCCCGAAGGGCGGCACACCGCCGATCGCGTACCCGGTGGTCTCCCGCACGACGTCCGCCTTGGCCCGAGTCACCTTCTCGGCGCCGAGTTCCTGCCGGACCAGCTCGACGTCGACCCGCGAGGCCCCGTCCATCAGGACCAGCACCGGGACCCCGTCCGCCGCGAAGATCAGCGACTTGCAGATCTCGCTCAGCTCGCACCCGATCGCGGCGGCCGCCTCGGCAGCGGTGCGGGTCGCGTCCGGGAAGCGGCGAATACGGGTGTGCAGGTCGCCGAGTCCCAGTTCGCCCAGGGCGGCGGCGAAACGGGGGTTGGCTCCGGAGCTTTCGGTGGCATCGGCGGTCGTCATACACCGCACGCTAGCGGCGTGTGTACCGGGCACGCGACCGAGTTGTCCGTGTGCCCCGGCGAGCCCTGCGGCTGCGGGTACGGCAGCGCCCCAAAGGGGCGCGGGGAACTGCGCGACCAGCCACGAAGTCGCTGCAGACGGCCGACGGCCTATCTCGCCCCACGGCGGAACCGCAAATCGGCACACCCAGCGGAGCGCCCCGCACGCGACCGAGTTGCCCCCGCGCCCCGGCGCGCCCTCCCGCTGCGCCGCCCCGAGCCGTGACCATGGTGGCCGTACCACGGCACGGCCGGGAAGAAGCACGAGGAAGCACCATGTCCCGCTACCTGTTCGACAACTCCGACGCCCAGACCTCCGGCCGCTTCTCCGCCCTGGAAACCTGCTACGACCCCGTCTCCCACCGCCAGCTGGAGCTGACCGGCCTGGCGCCGGGCTGGAAATGCCTCGAAGTGGGCGGAGGCGGCGGCTCGCTGGGCGACTGGCTCGGTGAGCGGGTCGGCCCGGACGGCGAGGTCACGATCACCGACATCGACCCGCGCTGGGCCCAGCAAAGGCCCGGGCGCCCGCCGCACGTACGCCTGTTGAAGCACGACATCGTGACCGATCCGCTCCCCGCCGCCCACTACGACCTGATCCACGCCCGCCTGGTCCTGCTGCACCTGCCGGATCGGCTGACCGCACTGGACCGCCTGGTGACAGCCCTACGCCCCGGCGGATGGCTGCTGCTGGAGGAGTTCGACTGCGGCTGGACACCGGTGCTCGCGGCCCCCGACGAAGCCTCGGCCGCGCTCTTCGAACGCGTCGAGGCCGCACTGCACACGCAGTTGGAGAAGGCGGGGGCCGACCCGCTGTGGGGCCGCCGGGTGCCGGGCGCCATGGCCCGCGCCGGGCTCATGGACCTCACGGCGACGACATACGCCGAGTCCTGGCCGGGCGGCTCACCCGGCATCGACCTGCACCGCGTCAACATCGACCAGACCGCCGACCGGCTCCGCGCGGACGGCGTCACGGACCACGAACTCACCGCATTCCGCGCTCTGTTGCGGGACCCGGCCTTCGTCGTCAATTCCTACCCGCTGATCAGCGCCCGCGGCCGCCGCCCGTACCCGGAGGCGACCCCCCGATGACCACCACCCACGTCCGCTACCGCGAGCTCCGCCTGCCCGGTGCCGCCGAGAACCCCCTCGCCCTCATCGTGCGGCTCGTCCGCAGCGGCCTGTTCGACCCTTACGTCGTCTACGAGCGCGACGGTGCCTGGTCCCTGGCGGGCGGGGCAGTGGCCTCGGTCCGGCTGGGCCCCGGCACCCGTGATCTGTCGGAGGTCGAGCAGCGGTTCGCGACGATGCCGGTGACGGGCTGGCGGGCGTACGGCTGGGCCGCGTTCGAGCTCGGCACCGCGCTCGCGGGCGCGGACCCGGGCCCCGGCGCCGGTCCGGACCTTCTCCATCTGATCGTCCCCTCCGACGAGATCAGGATGTACGGCGAGGACGTGCTGGTGCGCTGCGTGGACCCGGCCCGCCTGGACCGCATCGTCGCCTTCATCGACACACCGGCCGCAGCCCCCGACCCCGAGCCCTCCGCCCGTATCGACGTCCCTCTCGCCGACACCGGAAACTACCGCGCCGCCGTCGCGGCCGCCCTGGTGGAACTGAACGGCCCCGGCCCGCTGGAGAAGGTCATCCTCTCCCGCCGGGTGCCCGTCCCCGGCCCGGTCGACCTGATCACCACGTACGCCCTCGGCCGCCGCGCCCACACCCCGGCGCGTTCCTTCCTCCTGGACCTCGGCGGCATCCGCGCGGCGGGCTTCAGCCCGGAGACGGTCGTCGAGGTGACGTCCGACGGACACGTACGGACCCACCCCCTGGCCGGCACGCGCGCGCGTACGGGCTCACCGACCGAGGACGCCCGCCTCCGCGCCGAGCTGCTGAGCGACCCGAAGGAGATCCACGAGCACGCGGTGTCGGTACGGCTGGCGGTGGAGGAGATGGCCACGGTCTGCGACGACACCTACGTCAACCAGTACATGACGGTCGAGGAGCGCGGCACGGTGCAGCACCTGGCCTCACGCGTCACCGGCCGACTGCGCCCGGGCCTCGGCCCCTGGCACGCCTTCGCCGCGCTCTTCCCCGCGGTGACGGCGACGGGGATCCCCAAGGCTCCCGCCTACCCCTTGATCCGCTCGCTCGAAGGCCGCCCACGGGGCCTCTACGCCGGTTCGGTCCTCACCTGCGACGCCTCCGGCACCCTCGACGCGGCACTCGTACTGCGCAGTGTGTACGAACGCGACGGCGAGTGCTGGCTCCAGGCGGGGGCGGGTGTCGTACGCCAGTCACGCCCGGAGCGGGAGCACGAGGAGACCTGCGAGAAGCTGCGGGGCGTCGCCGGGTGCCTGGTGCGTCGGCGACTTTAGGTCGACCGTCGATCGCCTCGCACGCCGCCCCGGCCGCATCGGAACTCCCGGCCGTAGGGCAGGTGCCGCGCCGGGCGACGGGCCGAACGACTCCCGATCCCTGCCCGAAAAACCTCGCGGTCCGGAGCAACCTTTCCGGGGGCGGTGACAACTGCGTAGCGTCCCGACAGGGGGTCTGGTCAGCGGCAACACCCGAAAGAGAGCACCAACATGTTCCCTCACTCATCCTCGTCGCCGGAGGAATCGCCCGGCGGCCGCGGCCGCCGCCGTCGCGCGTCGTTCCGCTCGGCCGTTCTGGGTCGGCGGCGGCCGCACCGTGGCCGTCGGCTGTACCAGCGCCGGAGTTTCTGGGCGGCCGTCAGCCTGGCGGTCGCGGGCGGCTCCATGGTCGTGGTCAACACGGCCTCGGCGCAGACCGTGGACACGAACACCTGGTACACGCTGGTCAACCGCAACACCGGCAAGGCCATGGAAGACCTCGGCTACGCCACGAACGACGGTGCTCCGGTGGCGCAGTGGAGCCGTACCGGCGGGACCAACCAGCAGTGGAAGTTCATCGACTCGGGTGACGGGAACTACCGGCTGCAGAACCGGGCCTCCGGCAAGGTGCTGGACGACTACGGGTGGTCGAAGACCGAAGGCTCCGAACTGGTGCAGTGGAGCGACGGGAACGGCGCCAACCAGCAGTTCCACCTGGAGGAGTCGTCGGACGGCTACGTGCGTCTGATCAACCGCTTCAACGGCCTGGCCGCCGAGGTCCCGCTCAGCTCCAAGGGTGACGGGGGCCACATCGCCCAGTACCACGACTGGAACGGCGCCAACCAGCAGTGGCAGCTCGTCCCTGCCGACAGCGCCGGCGGTACCGGGAGCGCGGGGGGCTCCGGCAGCAGCACCACGTCCACCACGCTCGGCAGCAACTCGACGAACGGTTTCATGGGCAGCAGCACGGTGCTCGTCGGCGGTTCGATGGACGACTCCTCGGCGGCCGCCGCGCCGTTCGACGTGCGGTACGCCTATGTGCACAGCCAGCCCGCGCCCTCGTCGGACTACTACACGGCCTCGCGCTGCAATGCCGCGTGGTCGGGCTGGTGGGGCTGCTGGACCGGCAGCACCACGGCGCCCGGCACGTACATAACCTATCGGGACAGCGTGGCGGCCCAGGCGACGTACAA